>CAVLCS010000138.1:0-6031 GCA_963661675.1 Bulleidia sp. | reverse complement strand
TTGCATTGATGGCCTGATAGCCCGCATTGTCTGCCAGAATACCGGTAAGAACGCTGCTTGCACGCTTTGCCGTAGACATACCGCCAAGAATCAGCGCGAGCTTGCCGAGCAGATTGAGAATATCATTATCAAACAGAACCAGATCGCTGTTGGCAATGATAGGGATAAACAGCAGCAGCACGCGCATTGAAATTACGGTGCCGAATACACCAAAGCACTGCACGATAAATGCCGTTATCCATTGCTTGAACTTAGCGCCGTCATCCAGCGGCATAACACCGATAAACGGCGGAGCCACCAGATACAGGAATATCATATTGAAAATACGGGCGATGCAGTCCAGAATGATGACCACAAGATCCCAGAGCAGCTTCAACGCTACCATGAACAGCAGAATGAACTGAATGCTGCTCATATCGAAGTCCCGCGATACATCGGAATAGCTGTAAATGCTCTTATCACCCAAATAATATGCACCGCGCAGCGGATCATCCATTGCGGCATTCTGATTATAGATCGGGTTCTTTGCTGCACGCAGCGTAGACATCAAGAATATCATGCGATCCAGCGGGATGCTGGAATTATAGCTGCTGTACTCTCTCGTATATCTCTGCAGCGGTGCAAAGGAGGAATTGGTCTGCAGTTGCTCCATACAGTCCAGAATAGCATCCGAGGCTGCGGTGTCGTAAACATCGAAGCTCATTTCATTCATATCCGCTGCGTTTACGATCTTTTGCAGCGCGGATTGCCACGTTGCTCCCGACGAATCATCATAATAGAAATCGAACACACCCTGCTGCACAAGGTACTGCAAATCCGCGCGTATCTCATTATAACAGCTGTTAAGATTATAGCGGCTGTTATACGAGGGGTTCAGCGAATAGTTGCCGATGGTATCCAGCACACGCGCCATAGCGGCGAACTGGTCATCTGTGTATTCAATAGTATCCTCTTTGCCGAGCGTATCAGCATTGTTGAATGCATAGTTGATCTGCGTAAGCAGCTTATCCGACAGATTCAAAGTTATACTGATAACAAAGGTCAGGCTGATAATGATAATAATACCCTTGACCAGACCTGTTATAATATCACCCAGGGACTGCTTTATCTTGTCGTTAGAATCCGTTGCCTTCTTCGCAGCAGCAATGATAGCAAACACAAAGCAGAGCAGAATACCAATCAGGGCCATTGCCCAGTATACGTTCTCTACGGCGGTATTGCCGAAGAAAACATTCATCAGCGTATCGCTCTTCCCCTCATAGTGAACCTTGGTCATGCCGCTCATTACGGAGAAAAACTGGTTTATAATGCCAATGATCCAGCAGAATCCCGCAGCAATTCCATAGAGGATAGAATACCATATACCGGAAAGAATACCACTGATGCCGCCCGAGGCGGACCATGAGCTTACTGTGCTAGCAAGCTGACTCACAAACGATGACATAACTTATCTCCCTTCCACGGAAATTCCGGGATCAACGTACCGCGAGTTTTTTTCTCGAAATGAAAATATATGCACCGACAGCTATCGCGGCAAGGAGCACAATTCCGATGAACAGCAGGCTGTTCATATCAAAATAAACCAAAATCGTAAAAGCGTACTGCGTTACATTGCCTGCCGCGTCCATCAGAACAATCTGATATTCGCCGCTCTCCGTCAGCTCGCTTCTGTAGGATATCTGCTGACCATCCAGAGTGATGCCGATACTGGCACCCTCCTCCATATCGGCAATAGATACCGGGCCTCTGGCCTGGTTTTTATCATCCAGCTCTGCCAGAGCCAGAACCGGCGGTGTAGTATCCACCGTTACATCCAGTTCATAAGTAACACCGGTTGCAACACAGGTGTATTCGATCACATACGCGCCTTCCTCTGCCATACTCACATAGCTACGTTGATACGAGATCTCATCTCCATCCAGCGTAGCGCCGGTAACGGCAAAGCCATCCGGCATGGTGTATCCGGTCAGCTTGCAGGTGGTTTCACCTACAATGGAAAACGCGAGCACCTGGTAGACCTGTCCATCTATGTTGGCCTCCACCACATAATCACCGACATCGTAAATATGTGTCAGATCGGGATCCTCCAGTGCCGTACCGCCCTGATAGAGCGTTACCTCCACACCGGCATCCGGCTCTACACGAACCTCGGTGCCCTGCTGCAACACCATACCGTCAACTGCAGTACACATGATCTGTGCAGAGCTGTTGCCTACCGTATAAACATATCCCAGGCGATCCCATACATAGCTTACACCGCTGGAAACAGAAACACTGTCGCTGGTGGTTACGGAGCTATAAGCAGACTGACTCGGTTCGCCGGATTCTTCATCCAGCGGACCGCTATATCCGAAATCCACAGCGCAGGCAGAAGCTGTGAGAATACCCGACAGCAATGCCGCTATCAGCAGGTTTCGTTTTTTCATATCACAGCTCACTCCCTTTCACCGAGTACGGTGTCGTTTCGTTTTCCCAAATCGTAATATACATTATCCGCACGGAATACATGGCTACGCAGATCGTCCATATCCATCTGACCGATTTTGTAATACGGACACTGATAGCTTGGGGTATACTTAGTCTTCAGCGGATGGTTGCCGAAGGTAACAATAATCGCGTTGCCTGTAGATTCCTTGTTGTTCAGCTTCTGCAGTTCACTCGGATAGATCAGCGGACGCGTCTGCGTCTGTGCGGAAACGCTCACATCGCCCTCCTTGCTGCCGAGTGCCGAGGACGTGGAGGTCGTGCGCACCGTCATATTGCCGCACAGCTCGGAGAACTCCTTACAGGTGCCGATATCATTGGAACCGATGAACATTTTCATACCACAGTTCGACTTTACGATATCCGCTACCTTTTCACCATAAACATTGTTCAGCTGAGAGTAGCTCTGTACGACCATGTTGAACCAGATCTTACGCGAACGGCCTACGGTAATCATCTTATCGAACTTCTCGATCTTAGGCATATTACCGAACTCATCAAGGATAAAGTATACATTTCGCGGAAGGCTCAGATCCTCACGCGCAGACGCTACCTTAATAAGTGCCTTATACATACACAGCACGAATACTGCCGCCAGACCGTGACGGGTATCCTTCTCATCCGGTATTTTCATGAACAACGCCGTGGGCCGCTCTGCAAACTGCGCCGCATTGATGTCGGTTGCGGAGGTCAGTCCGCACAGGCCGCGGTCATTGAACATATTCAGTTTATCAAACGCAATGGACATATAGCTGGACATCGTCTGATCGGCAGCAGACAATACCTGCCGCGACAGCGTTACCGCCTGCGACAGCGGATTACGTCCCTCAAAGTATTCCTTCAATGCCTGGAACTCGTTTTCGCTGTTGGTCAGTGCCTTGTTCAGGTTGAAGAAATTGAACTTATCCTTTGTCATTTCAAGACGGGGATCTTCGCTGTCCTCCAGCATAGCCAGACAGGTGGCCATGATGATAGAGCGAGCACCCTTCTCCCACAGGGGATCCTTTTCATTTTCGATCGGACAGATAACCGAGATCAGGTCATTCAGATCCTCATACATTTCATCGTAGATCTTCTGCTTTGCGACCGCAACATCATCCTGACAATGTGTCGGGTCTGCATAAGCGATGCCGTTCCACTCGATCCACAGATCGCCGTCCTCGGCGGGGCCGTCTATCTGTCTGAGATCCGGATAGTCCGACATGGGATCGCGATGTGCACGGATGCCATCACCGGCATGTGCATATTCCTGATACATATCCCAAATGCTGTCCAGCGGGTTCCATCGACTGGAGGAATAGGTATCACGCAGATCGAGTAGCAAAACATCATAGCCGCGATCTTTCAGATACTGTGAATGGAGCGAAAACAGCTCGCCCTTCGGGTCGGTCATGATCATGGAGCTGCCGCAGTTGGTTGCGCCGATCAGCTGGATCATGGGGTTGATAAAGGTTGTAGTCTTACCGGAACCGGTAGCACCGATAACCAGAGAGTGAGCGCCGGAAAGGAAATTCACCTCTAGTTTTCCTTTTTTGTCCAACACCGCGCGTACCGGAACGCCGTCCTTCTTGACCTCCTGCAAATGCTCATAGGTCGTACCCGGAAAATAGTCATCGCGTTCCTTATCGGTAAGGAATCGGCTGTTCTCCAATGCACTGTCATCGACAATGCTGTCCTTGCCATGGGTACCGAGCAGTCCCTTGCTTGCACCCTTACCGCCAAGTACCATCGGCCACAGCCACAGCATTACCCAGAACAGGAACAGCACAGCATAGCCGATAATCCAGGTACCTGGGCGCAAAATAAGAGACGGCTCGAGCAGAAATCCTTTGCCCATCAGCATATTCAAACCGCCGCGGACAAGCTGCCGAAGGACAAAGCCCAGCAGCCCGCCGCCGAGTGCAATAAGCGCAATAACGCCTATCAGCTTTTTCGGGTCGAGCTTTTCCCGCCATTCCTTCATAAATTTCAGCATTATGCCGTCTCCTTTTTACGTCTATTACATTATTCGCTGTATATATCCATTCCGCTCGGCAGATATCTTATATACAGATTGTGGTAGCTGTCAACATATTCCGCTGCCCACTCCGGATGATATATTCTGCCAGCGCCGCTGAACTCCGCCGTACCCTTATCTACCTGTTTCGCATAAAAGCCCAAATGGATAATGCCCTCGTTATGTACCAGCACCTTATCACCAATACAAAGTCGGGTAAGAGATGCCTTACCGTTCTTAACGGAATCGGAGGAACCGGCACAGTCATCATAGGTGGCAACCGCTGCACGCTGTGCGGCAGTAAGCGTATCGCATCTTCCGCGATACTGCGACTTGACCTTATAATCAAAGAACATATTTGCCGATGCACGGTTGTCCAGCGTAGAACCGGAAATTACATATCCGCTTGAACCGACTACCAATGTACCGAAGTTTACGCAGGTGGAGCCGTTGCGAAGAACGAAGCCATAGCCATAGTCGGTATCCGCACTGACAAATTTCTCCGTCTTACCCACGGACACAAAGCCGCCGCTGAAAATAACAAGGTCACCGCCATCGCAGGCTATCACACCGCCCGCCTTGTCGGCGATATTCAGCTGATCGATCACTGCATTCTTTTGTACGACAATATCGCCGCCGTTGTTCAGGATCGCACCATTGTTGAACAGCGTGCCGCTCACACTGAGCACACCGCCCTTTTCAATCGTAATGGTAACGCCCGGCTTAACGTAAACATAATCGTTAAAGCTTGCAACCTGGCCGCTTGCGATGGTAATATCGCTCGTGATGGCCGACAAGGTTTCCTTTGTTCCGATGTACATTGCAAACTCGCCCATCCCCCACTTCCAAAAGGTATCGGGCATTACCGTTGAGCCTTTAAAGGTGAAGGCGGGATCCAAGGATCCTGAAATATTGCAGTTCAGCTTGACGCGCCCGTCGGATACCTCCGCCTTGTTGTCGGCTTCATTCTTTGTCAATGCGGCCAGCTGCTGCCGATGTCCATCCACCAAGCTATTGCTGCTGGTGTAAAAGTATTCGTCACTGCTCAGCGCCAGATATTCTCCTGATTTGCTATCTGCCAGTTTGATTTTGAACAACTTGGCATTGCCGTTGTCCATGTCCGTTCCGCCTGTACACTCCAACGTCATATTGGATATGTCTTCGGTTGTACGAAATGTCTTATCTCCCACAACCGCTGCGTCCGGCATCGCCTGTCCTATAAACTCAAATCCATTGGTGCCCACATTGTTGCGTTTTTTGCCGTCCACATAATACTCTTTACCATCGACTTTATATGTCAGCAGCACAGGAGTGGCAACGCCCTTTGCCGGAAGATCGTTCTGACTGTCCACGCGCTTCCAAACCCAGACGTCCACCGTACCGTTGGCAGCGGACGTTTTCTTTGTATCAGCCGCACCGGCACAGACCGAGCCGAGCTGCACAAGCATCGTCATCAACAGCAGGAAGACCACTCCACGCTTTGCGCCTTTCTTCAGCTTCATGTTCAACGTCCTCCCATTGTTTTCGGCCCCTGCTTATGCACAGGTACCT
>CAVLCS010000137.1:0-6138 GCA_963661675.1 Bulleidia sp. | reverse complement strand
AGCTTGCGAGTAGGATTGTTCAGTTTTGAGGGTGTAAATCTTCAAATAGTGCGTGATTATTGTGATGAGGGTACACCTGTTCCCATTCCGAACACAGTAGTTAAGCTCATTTACGGTGACAATACTTGGCTGGCGACGGCCCGGGAAGATAACTCATCGCGCACATCGAAGCAGCAACGAAAGTTGCTGCTTTTTCTATACTACTGAGAGGAAAAACGCCGATGTATCAGTATATTTTATTTGATTTGGACGGCACACTCACCGACTCCCGCGAGGGCATCACCAAATCGGTGCAGTATGCGCTGGATAAAATGGGCATTCACGAGCCGGAGCTGAAACCGCTGGAGCGCTTTATCGGTCCGCCGCTGTACGACGAATTCCGCCGCAGCTATGGATTTGATGACGCACAGGCCAAGCAGGCGATCGACTTCTACCGCGAGCGATTCGGTGTGGTGGGTTGGAAGGAGAACATGCTCTACGACGGGATTCCGGAGCTGCTGAAGGCCCTGACGGACGCCGGAAAGACCCTGTCTACCGCATCGTCCAAACCGGCGTTTTTCATTGATAAAATCGTCAAATACTTTGATATTGCGCAGTACTTCACCGTGGTTTCCGGCGCAACGCTGGATGGCACCATCGGCACGAAGGCGCAGGTCACGCAGCAGGCGCTCGATCGTCTGCAGGTGAAGGACCTGTCACAGGCCGTGCTGGTCGGCGACCGCCTGCACGACGTGGAAGGCGCAAAGCAGTGCGGCATTGACTGCATCGGCGTGACATTCGGCTTTGGCGGCCGTGAGGAGCTGGAGACCGCAGGCGCGAAGCATGTGGTTGACCGTGTGGAAGAGCTGCTGCCGCTGCTGCTCTGAGTTTACATAAAAAGCTGTCTTTTCAGACAGCTTTTTTGCGTTTTCGGGCAGAGAAAACCACGCAAAAATCTGCAAATTATGCAGGTTTTCTCTCCTATTATGGGGCACATTGTGCTATAATATAAACTGAATAAAAGTGCATTGAAAGGAGTTCTCTCCGTGGCAGATATTACCGTACAAAACCTGACCAAATATTATGGCGACCGCCTGATTTTGAAGGACATCTCGTTCGACATTCAGCCGGGCGAAAAAGTCGCTA
This sequence comes from Bulleidia sp., assembly GCA_963661675.1. Lineage (GTDB taxonomy): Bacteria > Bacillota > Clostridia > Oscillospirales > Butyricicoccaceae > Agathobaculum. The sequence goes on along the minus strand of CAVLCS010000137.1, from coordinate 5,013 downwards.
TTCTGGGCGCAAACGGCGCCGGAAAGACCACTTTACTCAATATTTTGACCGGTCGGCTGTCGTATGACGGCGGCCACGTTGCGTTCGGACAGGGACGAACCGCCGGTGTCATCGACCAGATGCCGGACTTTCCGCCGGAATCCACCGTGGAGGACATTCTCCGTCTGGCGTTCAAGGAGTCCGACGAGGTGGCCGCGGCCATGGACGCGCTGACCGACGAGATGACGCGCAAGCCGGATGACGCTTCGCTGCTCAAACGCTACGCACAGCTGGAAACGCGGCTGGAAATCCTCGGCGGCTACAACCGCGATTACGAGATCGACCGCGTGTGCAACGGTCTGGAAATTGCGCAGGAAATGCGTTCGCAGAAGTTCGACCTGCTGTCCGGCGGCGAAAAAACGCGCATCAACCTTGCACGCATCATTCTGGAGCAGACCGATGTGCTGCTGCTCGACGAGCCGACCAACCACCTCGACATGGACGCCGTGGACTGGCTGGGTAATTACCTTGAAAATTACCGCGGCACCGTGCTCATCATCTCGCATGACCGCTGGTTTATCGACCAGTGCTGCGACCGCGTGATCGAAATCCACGACTGCACCTGCGATTTCTACAACGGCAACTACTCGTACTACGCGGTCGAGCGTGAGCGCCGCCGTGAGGAGCAGCTCAAGCACCACGAGCACGAGCTGGCCGAGAAAAAGCGTCTGGAAGCTACCGCGCGTTCCATGCACGAGCACGGCACCGAGCATCTGGCGAAGCGTGCCGCGTCCATTGAAAAGCGTATTGCGCGTATGAAGGTCACCGACCGACCCAAGACCGACAAGAAAATGACCGTCACCTTCGGCGATCCGAACTACGAGACCGAAGAGGTGCTCAAGGTTCGTGATATTACAAAAAGTTATGACGGTCGAGAGATATTACACAATGTATCTTTTAACATTCGCAACCGCGAGCGTGTCGCGCTGCTCGGCGCAAACGGCGCCGGCAAGACCACCATGCTCAAGATCCTGCTCGGTGAGGAAGTACCGGACGGCGGTGTGATCCGCAAGGGTGTGGGTCTCAAACCGGCGTACCTGCCGCAGCAGGTGTATTTTGCCAATCCGCACCGCAATCTGATCGACACGCTGATCTACGACAAGAACGTCTCCATGCAGGTGGCACGAAACCGGCTTGGTTCGTTCCAGTTTACCGGCGAAACCCAGCTGAAAACCGTGGATATGCTGTCCGGCGGTGAGAAAAGCCGCCTGCGCCTGTGTGAGCTGATGTACGATCCGCTCAATCTGCTCATTCTTGACGAGCCGACCAACCACCTTGACCTTGCGTCCCGCGAATGGATCGAGGAGGCGGTCGAGGCGTTTGACGGCACGCTGCTGTTCGTTTCGCATGACCGCTACTTCGTCGAACGTTTTGCGACCCGTGTGCTGTACCTCGAAAACGGCCATCTGACCGACTTTATCGGCTCGTACAGCGCATTCCTCGACTGGCGCGCCAAGGGCGGCGGAGCACAGCCGGAGACGGCTCCGGCACCGGCTCCCAAGAAGAAAAAGGCCGCTGTGCCGACACTGGACGACGTTCCCAAGCCGCCCGAGAAGCCCAAGCGCACCGGCGGCACCAAGAATCTGCAGAAGTTGCTGAACACGCTCGAGCGTGAGATTTCGCAGCTGGAAACCCAGTCGGCCGACCTCGAGCAGCAAATGGTGGATGCAGCCTCGGATTCCGGCAAGCTGCTCGAGCTGATGACCGAAAAGGAAGCCTGCGACGAAAAACTCGCCGCAAAAATGGACGAATGGGAAGCTGTTGCGGCCGAGCTGGAGGAACTGCAATGAGAGAAAAAAGGGTATGGATAGGGCTTGCGGTGCTGTTTGCCGTCATCGGCGTGCCGCAGATGTTTTGGAAGCCGTCGCGGTTCGGCGGTATTTTCCTGCTGGCGCTGGCCATCGGCTGTATGGGGGAATGGCTGATGCTGCGCGGCCGCGAAAAGCATAAAGCGTGCCGCATTTTGTCTCGCGTGGGACGCGTGCTGTTTGCGCTGTTCGTGCTGTCGTTTGCGGCGGTGCAGGTGTTTGTGATCGGCGTTACGTTCGACGAGGACGACCCGTCAGCCGCACCGCAGGCGGATTACTATCTGGTGCTGGGTGCGCTCGTCAATCCGAACGGACAGCCGTCGGCGGCTCTGGCGGCTCGGTGCGACACCGCAATCGCGGTGCTGAACGAGCATCCGGGCAGTCAGGCTATCCTGTGCGGCGGTCAGGGCGGTGACGAGCCGCGTACCGAGGCCGCAGCCATGCAGGAGTACATGATAGCGCACGGCGCCGACGCGGACCGGCTGATTCTGGAGAACCGGTCGAGCACGACCATTCAGAACATCGCCAATGCAAAAAAGCTGCTGCCCGAGGGCGCAGCCGTGGCCGTGATCACGAACGATTACCATCTTGCCCGCGCACGCCGCTTGCTGGCGCATGCCGGTCTGGGTGACGCAGGCGTTCCGGCGAAAACGCCGCATCCGGGGCAGTGGGTCGCGGTACGGTGCCGCGAATACTGCTCCATCATGGGTTTGATGTTCACCGGACGGTGGTAAAACGCAATTTTTGATGAATTTTCCGTGTTTCACACGATTTGGAGATAGATTATGTTTGAAAAACTGAAAGCCTTAGCGGCGCGGCTGGACGAGCTGGAAATGCGGCTTTCCGCGCCGGACCTATACGACGATCCCGACCGTGCGGCCAAGCTGCTGCGCGAGCGCAACGAACTCGAGCCGATTGTCACCGCCTTCCGTGAGTACGAGCAGGCGCAGAAAACGCTCGAAGACGCGACCGAAATGCTGTCCGACCCGGACATGAAGGAGCTGGCGCAGGAGGAACTGCAGCAGGCAAAAAGCGACATCGCCCGTCTGGAGGATGAGCTGAAAATTCTGCTGCTGCCCAAGGACCCGAACGACGAGAAGAACATCTACGTCGAGATTCGCGGCGGTGCCGGCGGCGAGGAAAGCGCGCTGTTTGCCGCCGATCTCTACCGCATGTACACGATGTACGCCGACAAGCGCGGCTGGCAGACCGAAGTCATGAACAAATCCGAGACCGAACTCGGCGGCTACAAGGAAATCGTGTTCCGCGTGGCAGGCGACAAAGTGTATTCGCGGCTCAAATTCGAGAGCGGCGTACACCGCGTACAGCGTGTGCCCGAAACCGAAAGTCAGGGCCGTGTTCACACCTCAACGACTACCGTAGCCGTCCTTCCCGAAGCGGAAGAACTTGACTTTTATATCGATCCGAAGGATCTGCGTATCGACACGTTCCGCGCGTCCGGCGCAGGCGGTCAGCACATCAACAAGACCTCGTCGGCGATCCGCGTCACGCATATCCCGACAAACACGGTCGTAGAGTGCCAGGACGAGCGCAGCCAGCACAAAAACAAGGAGAAAGCGCTGTCCGTTCTGCGCTCGCGGCTGTACGAAGCCGAGGTGGAAAAGCAGCGTGCGGCCATCGCCGCCGACCGAAAAAGTCAGGTCGGCACCGGCGACCGCTCGGAGCGCATCCGCACCTACAATTTCCCGGAGAATCGCGTGTCCGACCACCGCATCAAGCTGACCATCTACAAGCTAGATCAGTTCCTGAACGGCGATATGGACGAGATTTTGGACGCGCTCATTGCGGCAGACACGGCGGAAAAGCTGAAAGAACAGAGTGAGGCGTAACCTCAGAACTGGATTTCGTCCTCATCGTCATCCCAGTCGCTCCACTTGTCCTCGGTCTGGCTCTCCAACTCAGCGTTGAGGTCGGACATATTGTCGAATTCTACGCGGCAGATGATTTTCGTGCAGGTGGTGAACAGCACGCGGACGTAAAACCGCTTGGGCACGCGCTCGTAAATGCGCGACGCACTTTCCGTGCCGCCGGCCTTGGTCTGCGGGCTGTTCGCGATGTAGCCGACCTTGCCGATATACGGCAGAAACGCACGGATGGCGTCGCTGTCGTACGGGTTGCTCGGCTCTTTGGCACAACGGATGAGATTGCCGATTTGGAACGGCTCACGGCCGTAATAGTGCGAAAAACCGGTGATCGTGACGAAAATGTTCTTGTTCTTTGCCATATGAAGCACTCCTTTCTTATTGTGCTTAAAGTGTAATAGAACAATAGTCCAATAAACATCTCTTTTGTGGGAAACAAGGGTCACAGACCCTTATAATAAAAGGAGGATTTTTATGTTAAGAAGTGGTTGGATTTTGCTCATTGTGGGCTTTGCCGAGTTCATTCTGTGGAGTGTGCGCCTGTTTCAGGGCCGCGTGCGCAAGTCGCAGTGGCTGATATCCTGCGTGATTGCGGCCATGCTGATCGGCTGCGGCGTGTGGAACGCAAACATCTATTACGATTTCGGTTTGGGCGTTCCCAAGACGTTTTCCGCGGAAAACTGGTCGAAAACCGCACTTAGCCAGCGGCATTTCATGGTGGATGATCTGCAGAATAGCACCGAACTTGTCGGCATGACCGCGGACGAGGTACGCGAGCTGCTCGGCACGCCGGACTATGCGGACACCGCAACCTGCCTGTCGTACACCATTGCGCAGAACATGGACGACAAAACGCTTGACCTGACGCTGGAAAATGGCGTTGTCACCAAAGTGGAGCAAAAATCTCACTGATACCATAAATGGAAGTGTAAACTGATGAAAACAACTCTTTTGACTCCGGAAACCGACGAAAACGCGGTAAAAACCGCCGCAGAGCTCATTCGAGCGGGCGAGGTCGTCGGCATGCCGACCGAAACCGTGTACGGTCTTGCGGCGAACGCGCTCGACGGCGAAGCCGTGAAGAAAATCTTTCTGGCGAAAGGCCGTCCGCAGGACAACCCGCTGATCGTCCACATCGCGGATTTTGACCAGATCTACGACCTGTGTCCGGCGGTGCCTCCGCAGGCCAAGCAGCTCGCAGAGGCGTTCTGGCCGGGTCCGCTGACCATGATCGTGCCCAAAGGCGACTGTATCCCGGACGAGGTTTCGTGCGGACTGGACAC
>CAVLCS010000136.1:0-6194 GCA_963661675.1 Bulleidia sp. | reverse complement strand
CGGCGGTGTCCTGGAAGCACTGCTTCACTTTTCCAACGTATTTCATTAAATAAAGGAGATAAAACCATGAAAAAGAACCATTTTGCACGATTTGCAGCAGCGGCTCTGTCGCTGGCAATGCTGGCAGGCTGCGGCGGCGGTGCCTCCCAGAGCACGGACAGCAAGGCTGAGGACACCAACTCTGCGGACTCTGTAGAGCTGACCGTCTTTGCGGCAGCGTCCATGACCGAGACCCTGAACCAGATCGCAGAGGACTACAAGTCTGTTGACCCGAACGTGACCTTCTCGTTCAACTTTGCGTCCTCCGGCGACCTGCTCACCCAGATCAAGGAAGGCGCAGATTGCGATGTATTCATCTCCGCAGCACCCAAGCAGATGAACGCACTCGACGGCTCTCTCAAGGACGACACCGACAAGAACCCGGACGGTCTGGACGAGCTGCTCGACGGCACCCGCATCGACCTGCTCGAGAACAAGGTTACGCTGGCGGTTCCGGAAGGCAACCCGAAGGGCCTCAAGGGCTTTGACGACCTCGCAGAAAAGCTGCAGAGCGGTGACGTGCTGCTCGCCATCGGCAACAGCGACGTACCGGTCGGCCAGTACACCCAGAAGATTTTCAGCTACTACAAGCTGGATGAGGACGCGCTCGCTTCTGCAGGCGTGCTGACCTACGGCTCCAACGTAAAGGAAGTTACCACGCAGGTAAGCGAAGGCTCGGTTGACTGCGGCCTCATCTACGCGACCGACGCATTCTCCGCTGGTCTCACCACGGTTGACGAGGCTACCGCTGACATGTGCGGCCAGGTCATCTATCCGGCAGCCGTACTCAAGAACAGCGCACACGCAGACGAGGCGAAGGCATTCCTCGAGTATCTGACCGGCGACGACGCAAGCAAGGTATTTGAGAGCGTAGGCTTTACTGCTCTGTCCTGATCGCTTTACGCGGCGCATAAAATCTGATAAAATAATAGGCGGGAGAGCAAATCTCTCGCCTGTTTTTTCGTAGAAAGAGGGGATAAGGATGGACTGGTATCCATTATATAACTCGCTGCGTATCGCACTGATTTCCACGGTCATCATCTTCTTCGTGGGGATCGCGGCAGCCTATTATGTGGCGCGTCTGCCGCGCGTCCTCAAAGGCGTGCTCGATGTGCTGTTCACGCTGCCGCTCGTGCTGCCGCCCACGGTCGTGGGCTATCTGCTGCTGCGTGTGCTCGGCCCGAAGAGAGCGGTTGGCGCGTGGGCGCTTGCGCATTTTGACCTCAAGCTGACCATGGTATGGTGGTCGGCGATTTTCGCGACAACCGTTGTCATTTTCCCACTCATGTACCGCACGGCCAGAGGTGCATTTGAGAGCTTTGACGAAACGCTTGCTGACGCAGGCCGTACGCTCGGCCGCTCGAACACCTGGATTTTCTGGCGGGTGCGTATGCCCTGCTGCAAGCAGGGTATCCTTGCGGGCACGGTTCTCGCGTTCGCGCGTGCGCTCGGCGAGTACGGCGCAACATCCATGGTGGCAGGCTACACGCCCGGCCGCACGGCGACCATTTCGACCACAGTCTATCAGCTGTGGCGCACGAATGATGACGCACTGGCGTTCAAGTGGGTCGTGGTCAACCTTGCCATCTCGGCGGTGGTGCTGCTGGCCGTCAATCTGCTCGAAAAGCGGGAGAGAGGAGTGCGTAAGGCATGGCACTGATCGTTGATATAGAGAAAACCCTTGGGGATTTTCACCTAAAAGTCAATTTCACCGCCGAGCGGGAAGTGATGGCGCTGCTTGGTGCCTCCGGCTGCGGCAAGAGCATGACATTAAAGTGCATTGCGGGCATCGTCAAGCCGGATAAGGGTCACATTGAACTGAACGGCCGCGTCCTGTTCGACAGCGACAAAAAGATCGACCTGCCGCCGCAGAAGCGCAAAGTAGGCTATCTGTTTCAGCAGTACGCGCTGTTCCCGCACATGACGGTCGAGCAGAACATTCGTGCCGGTGCACACGCCCGCCCGAAGAACGAGCGCGAGCAGGCGGTGCGGGAAGTCCTGCATGCGTTCCGCCTTGAGGGACTGGAAAACAACCGTCCGAGTCAGCTTTCCGGCGGACAGCAGCAGCGGTGTGCGCTGGCGCGCATTCTGGTCGGGCAGCCGGAACTCGTGCTGCTCGATGAGCCGTTTTCCGCGCTCGACGCATACCTCAAATGGCAGGTCGAACTCGAACTGGCGGACATCCTCAAAACCTTCCCGTGCGGCACGCTGTTCGTCACGCACAACCGCGATGAGGTCTACCGCCTGTGCGACACGGTGTGCGTGCTGAATAAGGGCAAATCCGACCCGAAGGAGAGCGTCAAGGATCTGTTCCGCGCTCCCGCGACCATGGGTGCGGCGCTGATCTCCGGCTGCAAGAATGTCTCTGCCGCCGAGGTGCAGCCGGACGGCACTCTGTTCTGCAAAGACTGGAACGTAACGCTTAAAACCGCACTGAACATGCCGGAAAACACGGCATATGTCGGTATTCGAGCGCATTATTTCACCACAGATGGCACGGAAAACGCGATTCCGTGCACGGTGGAACGTGTGGTCGAGAACCCGTTTTCGGTCGTCGTGATGCTGAAAACCGCAGGTGCGGGCAGTCTCCGGTGGGAACTGGACAAGGCGGCTTGGGCGTCGCTTGCGGGCACGGAAAAGCTGACGCTGTACGTTCGGCCGGAGGACGTCATGCCGCTGACGGAGTAAGCAAATGCTGGATAATCAAGGAAGAAACATCCGCTATCTGCGGCTGTCGGTGACCGACCGGTGCAATTTCCGGTGCCGGTACTGTATGCCCGCCGAGGGCGTGTGCAAGCGCGGGCACAGCGACATGCTGTCGTTTGAGGAACTGACCGAGATTGTACGGACGGCGGTTTCGCTCGGCGTCAATAAAGTCCGCCTGACCGGCGGAGAGCCGCTTGTGCGGCGCGGCATAGCGGACCTGTGCCGCAGTCTGCGGGCGATAAATGGTCTGGAAGAACTCACCATAACGACCAACGCGGCCCTTCTGCCGCAGTACGCCGCGGAACTGAAAGCCGCAGGCGTAGACCGGCTGAACATCAGCCTGGACACATTAAATAAGGACAAATTTGCGTCGCTGACACGCGGCGGTTCGCTCGAGGACACGCTCGCCGGTCTGGATGCGGCGTGGCACGCCGGATTTCGCGGCACAAAGCTGAATGCGGTGCTGCTCGGCGGCGTAAACGACGATGAGATTCCGGCACTGGCCGCACTGGCGCAGGACGGCAGATATGAGGTGCGGTTTATCGAACTCATGCCCATCGGCGAGTGCGCCGACTGGCCGCGTGAGCGGTTTCTGTCCGCGGATGCGGTGCTGCACGCCTTACCGGAACTGCAGCGTCTGCCGAATGAAGGCGTCGCGGAACTGTACCAGATGCCCGGCTGGAAGGGAAAAATCGGTCTGATTCGTCCGATGAGCCACCGTTTCTGCGCCGACTGCGACCGAATCCGCGTCACCGCAGATGGCAAGCTGAAGCCGTGCCTGCACTCGGCGCAGGAGATTTCCTTGCGCGGTCTGCACGGACAAGAACTGGAAAGCGCCTTGCGGGAGGGCATGTTCGGGAAGCCGGTCAGCCACCATATGGAACAGGGCAGAGCCAGCGAAAGTAAACGCGGGATGAGCCGAATCGGCGGATAATAGATGGAGAATGGATAATGGAAAATGGAGAATGAACGTACTGCGAAGGTAGCTGCAGTTTGTATTAGTGAGAAAAAAGGCACCAAGAAACACCCTGTCGAATCTATCACAGTGAGAGAAAACCATGGCATTGAGGGCGATGCCCATGCAGGCAACTGGCACCGCCAGATCAGCCTTTTGGCGCAGGAGAGCGTGGACGAAATGAGCTCGACCGGTCTGACGCTCCATGCGGGCGACTTTGCGGAGAATATTCTCACCGAAGGGATCGACCTCAAGCACCTGTCGGTCGGCACTGTGCTTCGCGTGGGAAAAACGCGTCTGCAGGTCACTCAAATTGGCAAGGAGTGCCACAACGACTGTGAGATACGCCGTCTGACGGGCAAGTGCGTCATGCCGACCGACGGCATTTTTGCCATTGTGCTGACAGGCGGCACGATCACCGCCGGCGACGAGATCGAGGAGGAAAAGCCATGAAATGTATCAAAACCGAGGACGCAGTCGGCCATGTTCTGTGCCACGACATGACGCAGATCATTCCGGGCGTGAGCAAGGGACCGCGGTTCCGCAAGGGACACATCGTCACCGAGGAGGACATTCCGGTGCTGCTCTCGATGGGCAAGGAGAACCTGTTCGTCTGGGAGATGGAACCGGGTTTCCTGCACGAAAACGACGCGGCAGAGCGGCTTTGTGCGCTCTGTCAGAACGCCAACATGCGTAAAAGCGAGACAAAAGAGGGAAAAATCGAGCTTTCTGCGGACATTGACGGCGTTTTTCTGGTCGATACCGAGCGGCTGAACGCGGTCAACAGCATTGACGAGCTGATGATCGCCACCAGACGCGGCAACGGCATCGTCCACCCGGGCGACAAGCTGTGCGGCACGCGCGTGATTCCGCTCGTGATCGAGGAAGAGAAACTGCGGCAGGCCGAGCAGGCGGCAGGCGGTACGCCTATCCTCGAGGTACGGCCGTTTACGCTTAAAACAGCCGCCGTCATCACCACCGGCAGTGAGGTTGCCAAAGGCCGCATTCCGGACAGCTTTACGCCGGTCGTAGAGAGAAAACTGGCCGCACTCGGCATCAAAATGACCGAACACGTTCTGGTCGAGGACGGCATGGATAACGTCACCGCGGCCATCGAGCAGATGAAAGCCAAGCCGGTCGATATGATTCTGTGCACGGGCGGCATGAGCGTCGATCCGGATGATTCCACGCCGGGTGCCATCAAGGCCAGCGGCGCGGATATCGTCACCTACGGTGCACCGGTGCTCCCGGGTGCCATGTTCCTGCTCGGCTACTACGCGGACGGCCGTCCGGTGATGGGTCTGCCCGGGTGCGTCATGTACGCCAAGGCCACCATTTTTGATCTGGTTCTGCCGAGGATCGCGGCAGGCGTGCGGCTCACCAAGCGGGATTTCGTCACGCTCGGCGAGGGCGGCCTGTGTCTCGTCTGTGAGAACTGCACCTACCCGCATTGCGGTTTTGGAGGTGTGTAAAATGCTGACAGCCAAGGTCATCACGGTCAGCGACCGGTCGTTCCGCGGCGAACGCGAGGATTTGAGCGGCCCTGCCGTCAAGGAATTGCTCGAGCGGGCAGGCTACGCCGTCGGTGTGGTCGAGATAATACCGGACGAGCAGCCGCGTATCGAGTCCGCGCTCATCCATGCCGCCGATGAAGAGAAGATCGCGCTTATCGTCACCACCGGCGGCACCGGCTTTGCGCCGCGTGACGTGACACCGGAGACGACCATCGCGGTCTGTGAAAAGCTCGCACCCGGTATTCCCGAGGTCATGCGGGCGGCCTCGATGAAAATTACGCCGAAGGCGTGCCTGTCGCGTGCGGCAGCGGGCATTCGCGGCACGAGTTTGATCATCAATCTGCCGGGCAGCCCTAAGGGTGCGTGCGAGAATCTGCAGGCCGTGCTCGAGCCGGTCGAGCATGGGATTTATATCCTGCAGGGCGGGAAAGAGTAAAAGAAAACAGCATTGTCAGCTAAGACAATGCTGTTTTTGTGTTTTTCAAGGTTACATATACTTATCTATATAAATAACGTGTCCTAACGTGGACAAATGTGGACAGTTTAATATGTATGTATGCTTGTCCACATAAGGCCACGATATGCCACGTTAATTTTCAGATATATCGTATGTTTGTAAACCATCTGTACATGCGTAACCGTAGGGGAGGCCATTGGCCTCCCATGCAATGTTGAATTAGGCGGTTTGTGGGCGACCACTGGTCGCCCCTACGATTATAACACAAAACTTATAACACAAAACGAATTAAACACCGATAGCATCCCAATCAATATCATCGGCATTGACAAATCCACTCTGCTTAGCTTCTGCCAGTTCATCGGCTTCACGTTTGGTTAACTTGATGAAATCAGGGTCCCATTTGGTTATATTGGAAGAGATTACATCATACAATTCATTTTCCATCCTTAATCCTCAATTTACTTCCGCAAATTGCAAGTGCAAGTTGGACACCTGCACGGTAGAAATTAGTTAATCAGAG
>CAVLCS010000135.1:0-6288 GCA_963661675.1 Bulleidia sp. | reverse complement strand
AGGCGGTGTGCCGCGCCGCAGTTCGTTTGCCACGGTAGACGGCGAGCAACCTATGAGAATATGCGATAGCGAAAAGGTGGAGATTTTATAACGCAGAATAAAACCCGGCTCTTTCCTCAAAGGTCGAGAACCGGGTTTAGTGCTGCGTTTTAGCGTTATGGCTGCATTGCCGAAAGAGCCTGTCTCTGCTCTCGCCTGCCATAAATCACCGCAGTAATCTGTACATATTTTCGTATTTCATCAATCCAGAAATAAACCAGGTAGTTTTTAACTGGCATCTTATGAATGCCTTCACTGTGCCATGGTTCTTCCTCGGTTAAGGCAATTCGTCCTGGAAATTGCGCAAGCGAAAGAATTTCCCGTTCCAGCAAGTCTAGCAAGTGAATGGCTGTAACCGGTTTCTGCAATTCTTCGGCAATATAGCGAAAAATATCTTGCAGCTGCCTCTGCGCCGGTTCCGTAATCTTTACTGTATAATTCTGCTCCATACTTACAGTCCCTGCCGCAGCTTTGCAAACACTTCGGCTGCATCGCAGGAACGGTCGGCCTTTGCTGCCTCCAATCCGGCCTGCATCATCGAATGAAACTCCGCATCTGTCATTTCACTGCGGACAAGCGGTGCAGACGATAACGTCAGCGAAAACGGAATGCCCTGCTTATAAATAATCTGCTTGTATAACGCATTGATAACAACAGAAACCGGAATACCAAGCTGCTCCATAATCGCTTCTGCCTGCTTTTTTACATCCGGCTCAATCCGAGCCATTACATTTGCGGTCCGTGCTGCCATAAAAAGCACCTGCCTTTCTTGGCTCTATTATATGCTATTGTATTGCAAAATGCAATACAATTTCTTATAGTGTGCGACTGACAAATAAACTCCCTGTTCCCACCTTCTCCAAGTTGCGGTATAATAAAGGCAGATTATTGCAGAAGGGGAAATCGGCTATGTCGGAAACGAAAAATACGGTATATCGAGTCCAAACAGATGGATTTTTCGGAGAATTATTCCGTCCGGCAGAGGACAAATATCCGCGGAAAGCGCTGATCTGTTTCAGCGGCAGTGACGGCGGCATTGAACTGACGCGCATGCTGGCGGAAGTCTTTCGCGCACACGGACTGACCACGCTCGCACTGGCTTATGTGATGGAGCAGGATTTACCCGAGAATTTCTCCCGTATTCCGATTGATTTTATCGAAAAAGCGGCCGCGCTGCTGCACGACATGGGCTTTGAAAAGGTCGGACTGTGGGGCATCTCCAAGGGCGCCGAACTGGCGCTAACCGCGGCCAGCCTGCTGCCGAATCTGGTGAATGCGGTGGTCGCAGTTGCGCCGATGAACACGGTTTGTCAGGGCTTTGCGAAGGAAAAAGGCGTCTCGTTCGTACCGAACAGCAGCTGGAGCTTCCACGGAGAAGAACTGCCGTATTCCTCGTTCCGCTCGGAGAAATTCCCGCTCGGGTCGGTGCTGCGCCGCAGTATTCGCGCACGTGAGTTGACCATGTACGACCTCTATGAGCCGCTAGTGCTGCATCCAGAACCGGAGGCCGTGATTCCGGTCGAGAAGATCGCCGGTCCGATTTTGCTGATTTCATCTAAAATGGATACCATGTGGCCGTCTGAACTGGCCGCGGAACAGGTTGTAAAGCGGCTGAAAGCGCATGATTTTCCGCACTTTTATCAGCATTTGAGTTATGATTGCGGCAGTCATCTGTTCGTTCCGATGGAACTGCGGACGGCTAAGTTTTTCAAGGGCGACCGCGGTAAAAATAAGGAGCCGGGACGTAAGGCAAGGATGGATTCGCTTGCGAGGACGCTGGAGTTTGTGGAACGGTGGTGAATTTGCACTTAACCTGCAGATTCTAAACGGATTGAGGAGAACTATATGAAAGATTTTGAATGGATTGACTTTTACACCGAGTTTGCAAACGCTTTGCTGCCGTTTGCAGATAATCGAAAAAATTTGATTGAGAAAGTAAAGCAGATTTATGAAAATACAGGTATCCGTCTTCCTAAACTTGAGAAAGACCATAACATTATAGATATCGATCCTTTTACCGTATTCGGTCTCTTCAATAAAAACATAACAGATACAAATCGAATCGCTATCTTAACCCAGATCAAAACACTATTCGGGATTTCAGCTTCTGTTCCCACAGACTTTAACGGTATTCCCACTTTCGACCCTCGATCTGCTACCTTTTACCATTTCATTGGAGATCGTGGCGAAAATGATATTGATAACCTTTGGACATTATTTCAACTTGCTATCTCCTACACCGACAAGCATGAAAATAAATCTGAATTTATACAGGCATTCGATACTGCACTTTTACAAGCACATGTTAGTTGGAATATTACCATGGGGCTTTTCTGGATTAGACCAATGTGTTTTCTCAGTCTTGATGCTCGCAGCAGAAAACTGCTCGAAAACAATTACACTCGATTTCTTCCAAAACTGGATATTCCCAAACTACTCAAAAAGATGGTATCCGCCAACACCTACCTTTTGTTAATGCAAAAAGTAACATCAGTCATGACCGAATACACTTCATTTCCTACACTTTCGCTTGCCGCATGGAAAATGTCTATGGAAAACCACGACGCATTCTTCGGTGTACAAAAAGAATCCACCGTTCTTCCAATCGAACAGTATCTCAAAACATCACCGCAAACAACCGATATTGCCAAAAACACCATTCTCTACGGACCACCCGGTACCGGCAAGACATACAACACCGTTCTGTACGCGGTCTCCATCGTGGAAAACAAACCGCTTGCTGAGATAAAACAGGAAAACTATTTCGATGTTCTGAGCCGCTACAACAGGCACAAAGCCGACGGACTGATCGAATTCACAACTTTCCACCAATCCTACGGCTACGAGGAATTTATCGAGGGCATCAAGCCGGTGATGGACAGCAGCGAGAACGACACAACCGACATTCAATATACGATTGAGGACGGTTTATTCAAGTCTTTCTGCGACCAGGCCGCCGTACCGGCCACACCCAAGACACGTCTGGATTTGGGACTGAACAAAAACCCTGTGATCTGGAAGGTATCGCTCAAATCGACCGGTGATAACCCATCCCGAACCGACTGTCTGGAAAACGGCTATATCCGCATCGGCTGGGACGGTTACGGACCTGATATTTCAGATAACACGTTTTCCACTTCAACCAACGGCAAGAAGGTACTGAACAGCTTCATCTACAAAATGCAGATTGGCGATATCATCTTCTCCTGCTATTCGAGCACGACCATTGATGCAATCGGTGTTGTGACCGGCGAGTACGAATGGTGCGGCAACCGGTTCGATGACGGTCTTAACCGCATGAGAAAAGTCAACTGGATCGTAAAAAACATCAACGAGAACATCGTTGAGCTGAACGGCGGCTCCACCATGACGCTTTCCACCGTTTATCGGTTAAAGGTGTCGCTGGCCGATGCACTGGCGCTTATTGAGAAACACCTGCCCGCGACAACACAGAGTCAGGAGAAGAAAAACCATGTCTTCATCATTGATGAGATCAACCGCGGCAATATCAGCAAAATTTTCGGTGAACTGATTACGCTCATCGAGCCTTCCAAGCGCATTGGTCAGCCGGAAGCGGTCCGTGTTAAGCTGCCCTATTCCCGACAGCTGTTCGGCGTTCCCGATAATGTATATATCATCGGCACGATGAACACGGCGGATCGCTCTATCGACTCGATTGACACCGCACTCAGACGTCGTTTTCGTTTTCGGGAAATGCTGCCGAATGCCGCTGTACTGCGTGACATCTTCGTCGAGGATATTTCCATTGCGGACATGCTCACACGAATGAATCAGCGCATTTCCGTCCTTTATGATCGAGAACACACCATCGGACACGCTTATTTTATTCCGCTGAGAGAGCATCCTACCCTCGAAAAGCTGGCTGAAATCTTTGAAAACGCCATCATTCCTCTGCTGCAGGAATATTTCTACGAGGATTACGAGAAAATCCGCCTTGTACTCAGCGATAATCAGAAGTCCGATCCGGAAGAACAGTTTATCACAGCCGTTGAGAACGACTACAACGAACTGTTCGGCAGTGCGGATATCGGTTTCGATGACTCGATTACATACGAGGTGAACCGTGCCGCTTTCGACAATCTCGATGCCTATCGCTCGATTTAATGCGTTTTGAGGTACTGAAATGAGACAATCCTATTCGATAACAGAATATGGTTCGTTCACCCGAGGCAAAGAACTGCCCGGCAGTATTGCTCTGCCGCCGAATACATTTGACGCACTGGAAAACTTTGTGCTGTCAAACCGCACCGATGAAACGGACGCACTCGAACTGATGAGCCTGTCTGCCCGCAAAGGTGTCGGCAAAATCATCACCGCAAAAAACTATGTCGGTGTGATTACGATGAACGACGGCACAACCATTGAAATCCTTCCAAAAGTCTTTTCTCGCGAACAAACAACACCCGGCATGGTCAAAAAGCTGCTTATCGATATGCTGAAAACACTCCGAAATGCACCGTTCAAATCCCTGCAGTCTACAAATGTGAATATCGACAAGCTGAACATCTTTGAAATCTTCATCCGCATGTTTATCGACGAGGTGTTCCGCATCGTCAAGCGTGGCCTGGTCTGCGGTTATGAAACCGTACAATCCAACGGAACCCTATGCAAAGGCAAGCTGCTGTTTGCACAGCAGATCCGGCACAATTATTCGCATAAAGAACGATGTTTTGTGGAATACGATGAGTTTACCGTCAATCGGGCAGAAAATCGGATTCTGAAATCCACACTGCAATATCTGTATAAACGCACGGTTTCCTTCAAGAATAAGTCCGATATCAAAACTCTGCTCAGTGCGTTTTCCAATGTGTCCGAATCCAAAGATTATCAATCCGACTTTGCCCGAATTATTCCCGATCGGAAAACTGCAGACTACCAGACCGCTCTGCTTTGGAGCCGGGTATTCTTAACCGGCCGGAGCTTTACTTCGTTTTCCGGCTCGGAAGTTGCCTTTTCCCTGCTGTTTCCGATGGAAGCGCTGTTTGAAAGCTGCATCGCGGCACAGCTGCGCAAAATTCTCCGTTTCTCGGACTGCACACTGTCTGTTCAGGACAAAACCTATCATCTGTTTGATGAACCTCAAAAGTTCCTGATAAAGCCTGATATCGTGATTCGCAGCACTTCCGGACAAACATTTATCATGGATACCAAATGGAAGGTGCTCTCTGATACCAAACCTAACTACGGTATTTCTCAGGCGGATATGTATCAGATGTCCGCATATCAGCAGAAATACGCCGCTGAGCATGTCACGCTGCTGTATCCGCTCACCGAAAAGGTTGATCCGCACAGCGATATTCAGTTTTTATCGCATGACGGTATCGCAATTAAAGTGAAGTTTATCGATCTGTTTGACCTAAAGCAGTCGCTGAAGACAATATTGGCAGAAGATCATATTATGTAAAAACCGGGAGAGTTGGACTCTCCCGGTTTTTATCTTTATACCGTTTTATGTTCGCCGATATACACGCTGTAATTTGCGCCGTCCCACAGGATTTTCTGATTCAGAGCATTGGTAACAGCACGGACCGGCAGATAAGTCGTGCCCTTGTAGAGCAGTACATCAACCGTTTTACCGTTTGCGTCGGTCGGGACGATCTGCTTGTCATTGACGTAGACCTTCACGCCGGTCTGAACGGTCAGTTTTTCCGTCCGGCGTTTAGCACGGTACTCGCCCAAAGCCTTGCCGCCCAGAATGGACGACTGCGAGTTGGCGATGGCTTTCAGTTGAGAGAGGGCGATTTCCGGTGCGGGAGTCTCTACTACCTCCGGCATATTACCTTCGGTTCCAATTCTTCGACTGCCACCATCTAAATTGCGCGTTACATCATAGGTTTTCGCTTTACCCAACCACGAATAATAAGCCTCCCACTCTGTATTTGTAAGCTTGAGTTCTTGACCGGTCAATATATCTGTATCCCATGCTTTGAATTCATCCGAGATCCAATCTTCATAGTGATGAAATCCCCAGACGGTTTTCCACTGACCATCAACCAATGTTTCTACATATTCTACAGAATATGCGGTCGGATCTCCCGCAGTATCACCATTGCACTCCCATGTTAAGTAACTTTTCCCATTTTTCTTCACAATCGACAGGTAACGAACAAAATATTCGGAATAATTCTGGCTGAATGGGTGTTTATGGTAAATTAGAAATACAGAAAAAGGGCGCGAAAAGTGCATAAGTCGACAGGTGTAGAAAAAGCCATTGTCAGCACCTAAAAT
>CAVLCS010000134.1:0-6458 GCA_963661675.1 Bulleidia sp. | reverse complement strand
CGGCAAGCTGGGGCTAAAACTCCGTGCAGATGGAGCTCTCATAGCGATTTATGCAAGCGCACTGCCGAACGCGGCGGCCAGATAGCGAAAATACAAAGGACGCACTTTATCACGCAATAAATCCACAAAACTCTCCTTACATACCGAAATTTGCAACTTACATACAAAAAAGCCGGATAAGGAACAGGTATCTCAACCTGCCACCTTATCCGGCTTATCATTTCTGATGAATGACTTGCCCTCCGAGTGAGCGTGTTTATTTTAACATGAAGGGGAACGGCTGTCAAGCCTTATTGCGCAGCGCACGGTGCATGATTTTGCCGGTCGCGGTGTGCGGCAGGGAATCGACGATGTTGTAGATCCTCGGCCACTTGTACGAGGACAGCATCGGACTGTTCGTGCAATATTCCTTGAGTTCTTCGACGGTGAGGGAAGCGTCACGCGGCACAACATAGGCGGCAACGACTTCGCCGCGCAGCTTGTCCGGCACGCCAATAACAGCGCTTTCTGCGACCTTGGGGTGATCGTTGAGCACGGCCTCGATCTGCGGCGGATAGATGTTCTCGCCTGCGGAAACGATCATGTCGTCCTTGCGGCCGCGCACGGTGACGAACTCGTTCTCGTCCCAGGTGCCGACGTCGCCGGTGTACAGAAATCCTTTGTAGAACTTCTTTTCGGTCATTTCCGGGTTATTGTAGTAACAGAATGCGCTCTTTGCGGGAGACGAGATGATGATCTCGCCCTCGGTTTCGTTGTCGCGCGGCACGGTTTCATCCGGCTCGGAATGAGAGCCGTCCTCACGCAGCTTCACGATGCGAACCTCGTCGTCCGTGCACGAGCGGCCGGCCGAACCAGCCATTTCCGGCAGGTCAAACGGACGCAGGAACGTGTTCCAGAAGGACTCGGTCGTGCCGTAGCCATTGAAAATGTTCGGCGTGAGTAGCTTCATATACTTCTCGCACGCGCTCTTTTCAAACGGAGCGCCCATGGTGACGATGCCGCGCAGCGCAGACAGGTCGTGCGGCGTGCGCTCCTGCGTGCGGGCCAGCATGGCGATGATGGTCGGCACGCCGATGAGGAACGAGATTTTGTACTCCTCAGCGTATTCCAGACAGCGTTTGGGCGCAAAATCACGCAGGATGACAACTTCACCGCCCGCGTACAGCGTCGGGCACGGACCGCCGGAGTGAATGCCGCCGCGGTGGAACCACGGGGTCATGTTCATGGTGCGGTCGGTCGGACCGAGAGGAAAGTGCATCATCACGTCGTGCGCGGAAAGCACTTCGTTGACGTTGTTCACCGGCACACCCTTCGGACGGTTGGTCGTGCCCGAGGTGTACAGGCGGGTGGTCTCGTCGTAGATGTGCGGGTCAAAGTCGATCGGCGGATCGGTCTCCGGACGCTCGAAAACGTAGTCCTCGTAGCGCACCTGACCGTCGGGCACATCGCCTTCCGCACCGACAACGATCTTGACAGCCGGCTTGCTCTCGCACAGGTCAAGCGCACCGCCGGACAGTTCACCGAACTCGGCGTCGTAGACAAACGCCTTGGGCTTGCTGTCGTCGATGACGAGCGCAATCTCACCGGCACCCTGCCGGTAGTTGACCGGACAGGCGATCGCGCCGATCTTGTGCGCCGCCAGATAGCAGAACACGAACTCGGGCGAGTTGAGCAGGGTAAACATGACAACGTCATTCTTTCCAACGCCGTCCGCACGCAGCGCATGCGCCAGACGGTTGGCCTCGCGGTTCAGCTCGTGGTAGGTCCAGCGGCGGCCGGAATGCGGGTCAAAGACCGCCGGACGGTCGCCAAAACGCGAAACATTGCGGAGAAAACCGTTCAAATAGGTGAAACGGGTCTCGAACGTGTCGCGGAACATAGTCACATCATAAGTGTAGTCGTGATTCAAGGGATCACCTCTTAATAATTAGTAATGAGGAATTAGGAATTAGTAATTACCTCAGGGTAGGGTTCGTATGTAGAGTTGAAAACTACTTAGCAAAACTATGATACCACAGAATTGCAGAAATGCAAGAGAAAATTCGACAGGGACAAAGGCAAACCACCGATGTCCCTGTTCATTTTTATTAGTAATAGGTTAGAAATTGGTAGTTTATGCACTGGTGCGGCAGCACCCATAATTACTAACTACTAATTCCTAATTACTAATTATTTCTCGTATTTTGCAACAATAAGGCTGGAATTCTGTCCGCCGAAGCCGAGCGAATTGCTCATTGCGGCCTTGATTTCGGCCTTGCGGGCGGTATTCGGCACATAATCCAGATCGCACTCCGGATCGGGATTTGCCAGGTGCAGGGTCGGCGGCAGCATGCCTTCCTCGACAGCCTTGATGCAGGCGATGGCCTCGGTCAGACCGCCTGCGCCCATGAGATGGCCGGTCGCGGACTTGGTGGAGCTCATCGGAGGTGCGCTTTCGCGTCCGCCGAACACAGCCTTGACCGCCAGGGTTTCGGCCTTGTCGCCGAGCGGCGTGGACGTGCCGTGCGCGTTGATATAGCCGATATCGGACGGCTGCATGCCGGCCTTCTTGAGCGCCAGCTTCATGCAGCGGGAAGCGCCTTCGCCGTCCGGACAGGGAGCGGTAACGTGGTGCGCATCCGAGGTGTTCGCGTAACCGGCGAGCACAGCGTGGATCTTTGCGCCGCGTGCGAGCGCGTGCTCCTCGGTCTCGATGAGGAGGGCGCCGCCGCCTTCACCGATAACGAAGCCGTCGCGGTCGATATCGAACGGGCGGCAAGCCTGTTCCGGCTCGTCATTTCGGCGGGAAAGCGCCTTGGCCTGGGACAGACCGGAAACGACGATCGGGCACAGAATGCTTTCGCCGCCGACAGCCAGAACCGCGTCAGCCTCACCCGAGCGGAGCAGCATAGCCGCGGTCATGATGGCGTCGCCGCCTGCCGAGCACGCCGTGTTGAGCGTCAGGCTCGGGCCGTGAATGCCGTGCGCGATGGCGATCTGCGCGGCAGCAATGTTGCCGATGGTCATCGGCACAAAACGAGGACCGACGCGCTTGCCTGCGTCGAATGCCGCCTGGGTCTGCGCAACCGTGGTTACGCCGTCCATCGCAGTGCCCATGACAATGCCGACGCGGTCGCTTTCGGTCTCGACAGACAGTTCGCTGTCCTTCAGGGCCTCCTCGGCTGCAACAAAGGCAAACTGCATGAACGGATCCATCGTGCGGGCCAGCGTTTTCGGCATGTAGGCCGCCGGATCGAAGTCCTTCAGCTCTGCTGCGATCTGCACAGGCAGCTCGGACGCGTCAAAGCGGGTAATTTTTCCTACGCCGCACTGTCCTTCTACCAGCGCGGACCAGTATGCGTCCACGCCAATACCGATCGGCGTAACAGCGCCCATACCGGTGATGACCAATTTCTGTTCTTTCATGCTTGTTCCCCTACTTACTGTATTTAATGAAGAGCCTGTCCGCGTTTGGGAGCAGGCAAACGTACGATATGCACTATTTAATAACATTATAGCAGAAATGACAGAAAAAGAAAAGATACTTTACACAGTTTATTATATTTAGAGTGGAGAGTGAGGAGTGGAGAGTGAAGAGACGCCTTCGGGGATATCTCCACTCTCCACTTTCAACTCTTCACTCTTTTTATCGGGTTTCCTTTGGGCGAATGTCTATCGCCGGATTGTAGGCGTAGTAGTTCTTTGCATCCAGATTATCCTGCACGACGCGCAGCGCGTCACCGAATCGCTGGAAGTGCACGATCTCCCGTGCCCGCAGGAATTTCAAGGGTTCCCGGACGTCCGGGTCGTCAATCAGGCGGAGAAGGTTGTCGTAAGTCGTTCGGGCTTTCTGTTCTGGTACGACGGGATAAGAACAACTTTTAAGGGCGGTTGGTACAAGCTGTTTCGTGCTGCGATGTGACAAGAACAACGAAATTTCCGTAAAATGACAAAAATAAAGCAGGACAAGCTGTTTTCTAAAATGTGAGCCATATTATGTAAAATGACCGGTACAGTAAAAGCCGTTCTCAAAAGAGGACGGCTTTTCTGGTTCACTTTTCGTATGGGATACGGAAATAGTCAAGATACGCTTTGTACTTATCCTGTGCGGTCAAGCTGGTATCCGTGAGATACCCCTTTTCATTATACCATTCTTTGAGACCACGATAATAAAACAGCTTGAGGTTTTCCTCGATGATAAACGGGACGATGTTGTATTTGAGGCATTCCTTGAACATGATGAGCCGTCCGACACGGCCATTGCCGTCTTGGAATGGGTGGATACGCTCAAAACGTACATGAAAATCCAGAATATCGTCCAGTGTCTTTTTAGAAATAGCGTTATAGTCAGACAAGAGAGCTTTTATTTTATCGGCAACTTCCTCTGGAAGTGCGGTCTGCATACCGCCAACCTCATTTGGCAGGCGCTTATACTCGCCAACGGCGAACCAGTCCTTACGGGAATCGCTGGTGCCGGTTTTTAAGATACGGTGCAGTTCTTTGATGAAATGCGCATTCAGCGTGCTGGCTGCATTGTCGATGATTAGATCAATGCAGCGGAAGTGGTTCGAGGTTTCGATCACATCGTCCACATTCAGCACTTCGTTTTCCACACCGATAGTGTTGGTCTCAAAGATATAGCGTGTCTGGTCGTGTGTCAGACGGCTGCCCTCGATGTGGTTAGAATTATAGGTCAGGTCGATTTGCGTTTTGTGGTAAATACCTCCGGCATACTTGGTTCTTTTTTCTTCCTGCAGAACGGCAAGCAGTGTTTTGATTGGCGGCTTTTTGCCGTTGCTGCGAGCGGGCTTTTCCGCATTTTCGGGAATATGCCATGTTTTGCCGATCAGCATAGCACCCGGAATGCGGTCCTGTGCGCAGTAATTTCGCACACTTCGTTCGGAAATATTCCACTTTTTCGCTGTTTCTGCAACAGAAATGTAGTTCATATGCTCACCTCCGAGCGGGATAACTATATATAGTATACCATATTATCGGCAAGAAATATATAGAATCGTAAAATAAATCGGATTGATTTTTGCCGATACACAGACCGAAAGCCGTTATCAAAAGAGGACAGCTTTTTGTTACTTAGAGAGGAGAAAATCATGCTTGCTCAATATAAAATCTATTGTCTGTTTGCCAGACCGCCGCCGTCCAGTGAACAGATAGTATAAACAATTCATGTAATGGTAGGAGGAATATTCATGTACTACAACACCTGTCCGCACTGCGGCGCACACTTAGACCCGGACGAGCATTGTGACTGCTTTGCCCGTGTGCGTGGCAAGAAAATCCGCACTGGCAACTGCCGTATCCACGGCACGATGGGCCGCACGAGGTATGCGCGTGACCGTACTTAAACTCGGCAGTCTGTTTGATGGAATCGGTGTGTTTCCGCTGGCGGCGGTACACTGCGGCATTGAACCCGTGTGGGCGAGCGAGATCGAAGCACGCCCGATCTCCATCACCAAACGGCATTTCCCGGATATGCTGCACTTGGGCGATATTACGAAGATCAGCGGTGCAGAGATACCGCCGGTCGATGTGATTACATTCGGTTCGCCCTGTCAGGACTTGTCGCAGATTGGCACGAGAAACGGTTTTGCGGGTAAAAAATCCAGCCTGTTCTATCAGGCAATGCGAATTATCGAGGAGATGAGATATGCAACCAATGGTCGGTATCCAGCTTTCTGTACTTGGGAAAACGTCGCGGGAGCGTTTTCTTCAAATGACAGGCTGGATTTTGCAGCCATGCTCAGTGCGTTTGCAGGTGCCGAGGTTTCAGTGCCTCCTCGTGGATGGGCGCACGCCGGAATGGTGCGAGGGGGACGCGCTGATACCGCTTGGCGACTGCTGGACGCCCAGTATTGGGGAGAACCCGCCCTCGCACAGCGGCGTAAGCGTGTGTTCGTCGTGGCGGATTTTGCAGGCCAGCGTGCCGGAGAAGTATTATTTAAGCCCCGGACTGTGTTCCCGTTTTTTGCGATTGGCGGTCCGGGCGGGCTGTCCGCCACCGCAAGAAGTGGAGTACCTGCTGCTCAAACAGGGTGGCAGATACCCAGCGTCAGACCGTTTTCCCTCCGGCGTATGCGAACCATGGCACATGTCGGAGATCAGAAAGGATTCTGTGCCAGCTTCGGACGAGGAGGAGAACCGTTCCCAACTCTGCTTGCCAGTGTAACGGCGCCGTTTTCCTTTTGGTACGAGGGTGAAGAACAGGACGGATTCCTGCGCGTGCTGACACCGCTGGAATGTGAGCGGTTGATGGGGCTGCCCGAAAACTGGACAAAGTACGGCTGCAAGGCTGAAGAAATCAGCGATCATGCCCGTTATCGCGCACTCGGCAACTCGATTGCCCTGCCGTGCGCAGAATATGTGATGGCGGGTATCGCGGAAGTGATGAATTAGAATTTGGAGGATTTTTTATGGAACTGAAATTTGTTATCCCGAACATGGCGAAGTCGCTCGGCAATCTG
>CAVLCS010000133.1:0-6692 GCA_963661675.1 Bulleidia sp. | reverse complement strand
CCATAGTGATTGCCCTCCCTTGGCAGATGTTGTGTGCAAACTTCATTCTACCATGTTTGGAAAATCACTATGGATTTTTTAGGTGTCCAACTTCATTATGCAATCAACCTTATTTTGATGTTACATCGAGTATTAAAAGACAATTATGTTTGGTAAATAATTCTAATAATGTCACTCAATCTCTTTCGATTCTTGATTAAACGCTCTCAACTGGTGCAACAGGGCTGTTCCCACGAAAACAACCTGTTCATCTTGCATCATTCCTACTGTTTCTATATGTGTATTAGGAATTCTTTTCCGTTGTGATGATTTTGATTCTCAGCTTGTTCCGCGTCGTCTCATCAATCAGCCGAACAGATACTCATTAAAGTAATCCAGCCAAACCTCCTCGGCCACTTTCTTCTCCTCCATCTCCGCGCTCATCTTCGTCACGCTCCTAATAGCAAATTAACGTTGCTTTGTCAAGCATTTCACGTTTATCCGAATGTTTGCGCGAGCGTAACTTCTTACTATCATGCCATATATGTAAGGCCCTTATGGGTATATGGCAAACAAAATTTTTACGCTGTAAAAAATATGGCGGAACACCGGAACATCGGAACACGCCATTTTTCACAACTTTTCGATGCGCTTACTGATTTTGTAAAATTCGTTATTCGCATGAAAAAAGGAGCAGCCCAACCGTCTGGTCGGACTGCTCTGCAGCGTGTATTTTCTTCAATTTAATTCCACCAAATCATTGATTTCCTATGTAGCTTTTAACATACTGCACGGTACTTCAAGGAAACCGCTGTTAACAGGAAATTACATCAAGCCATGATTTTCCGTTCTGCTTTTTCGCCTACCCTCTCCGCATAACCGAACTGCGTTCAAGCAGTTCCGCGCCGAGCTGGATTTTGTAAATCTCCTTATCCTTCGGGTTGGTGATGATATGATGCAGCTGCCGGACTGCCGCACTTCCCATGGTCTGCTTGGGCACACGAATGGTTGTCAGCGGCGGATTGGCCATGCTGCTCATATGCGAATCGTCAAAGCCGATCAGCGACACATCGTCCGGCACACGAATGCCGTGCTGCTGCAGCGCCTGCATAGCGCCGAGCGCGAGCATATCGTTATCCGCGATGAATGCAGTCGGCAGTTCCGGCGACTGCTCCAGTGCGGCGCTCATCTGCTTGTAGGCCGTGTTCAAAAACGGGTCCAGTTCATAGGTGAACGCCGGATCGACTTCCAGACCCAGCAGGTGCATGGCATTGTGATACGAAATTTCGCGGTCCGGAATCTCACCGGTCTGCACCGTGCTGTGCAGGTAGCCGATTTTCGTATGTCCCTGCTGATTGAGATACCGCAATGCCTCATAAACCGCACCGTAGTTATTGATGCTGACCGTATGGACCGGATACAGCTGCAGCCGTGTATCGGTCACGCACAGCGGAACCGACGCATGACACAGCAGTTCCGCGTCCTGATCGTCCAGTTCGGTGCCGAACACGACAACGCCCGCATAGGTCTGTGCAGATTCTGCCAGTACAGATGCCAGCCGTTCGCGGTCCGTGCTGGCAAAGCTGAGCGCGTACCCGAGCGCGTTCGCCTCGGTTTCCACGCCGTCCATGATCTGCACCAGAAAGTCATCGCGGCTCTCCAGACGGTCTGCGCCGCTTTTGTAGCGCAGGAACAGCAGTGCAGATTCCGCTTTGGGCGTGTCGGCCTTCTCTTTAATACGGTAGCCGTTCTCCTCCAGCAGAATCGTTACGCGCGCACGCGTTTCTTTATTGACATTTGGCTTACTATTCAAAACGAGCGACACCGTTGCCGGCGACACGCCTGCCTGCTTGGCAATTTCACGGATGTTCATGGGTTCTGCCCTCCTTACTGCTGCACCTATTATATCATACGTTTAATCAACTGTCTACGGTTTTATTTAATTAAACAGCACATTTGTTCTGGTCAGTTTAACGATGATTTTTCCGTTTTTGTGGTGATTCACACAAGATTTATGCAAAATGCGAATTTGCAGTTGACTTATTTGCACCATCGTTGTTTAATATACTCAAGAAATGTTTACGAGACAAATTAAACAGCGTCGAACAAGCAAGTAAACAAATCCACGCAAAACAGGAGGTAACTCATATGGAAACTATGTTGTCCGCTGTATTCCAGGGCGACGGCAAGCTGGAGGTCATGGAGATCCCCAAGCCGGAGATCAAGAGCCCTACCGAAGTCCTTATCCGCGTGATCGCAGCCGGTATCTGCGGCAGCGACCTGCACGTACTTCACGTTCCGCCCGGACAGCACGCTGACGTCGGCGTTGTCCTCGGCCACGAATACTACGGCTGCATCGAGGCAGTCGGTGAAAAGGTAACCCGCTGGAAGGTCGGCGACAAGGTAGTCGTTGACAATATCATCAAGTGCCACAGCTGCGCACCGTGTGAAAACGGCCGCGACAACCTGTGCGAACACATTCGTGTTTACGGCCAGACCATCAACGGCGGCTTTGCGCAGTACAGCACGGTCGAATCCAGCCAGCTGCACGCAATGCCGGACGGTATCCCGTCCTGTGTAGCAGCACAGACCGAACCGCTTTCCTGCGTCATGAACGGCATGCAGAAGATCAATCCGACTCCGGCAGACAACGTGCTCATTTACGGCATGGGTCCGATCGGTCTGACCTTCGTTCGTGTGATGAAACTGTACGGTGTCCGCAATCTTGCGGTCTGCGAGACTTCTGAAATCCGCCGCAAGAAGGCGCTCGAGTGCGGTGCATCGCTCGCCATCGACCCGTCCAAGGAGAACATCGAAGAAGTGCTCCACCGTGAATGGGGTGACGGCTGCGATATCGTGGTTGACGCAGTAGGCGCAGGCCCGATCGCCGGCCAGGCTGTAACGCTGCTCAATGGCGGCGGCACGCTCCTCATCATGGGCCAGAACGCAAATGCAATGGCAAGTATCCCGCCTGCACTGGTCGTTTGCAAGGAGCTGACCATCAAGGGCACCTACTGTGCACACAACACCTTCCCGGTATCCATCA
The DNA here is from genome assembly GCA_963661675.1 of Bulleidia sp. Classification (GTDB taxonomy): domain Bacteria; phylum Bacillota; class Clostridia; order Oscillospirales; family Butyricicoccaceae; genus Agathobaculum. Next base: position 3,667 of record CAVLCS010000133.1, on the reverse strand, counting down.
AGCTGCTGCAGGACCCGAAACTCGGTCTGGATCAGTTGGTCAGCCACCGTCTGGAACTCAAGGACATCAACCACGGTATCGAACTTCTGCGTTCGCAGCAGGCAAGCCGCGTTGTCATCTATCCGAACGGCATCGTTGACTAAACCGTAAATTTACCTTTCTCAATTTGTCGGCAGGAAAAACGCTCCAACGTTTCTGCCGCAGCATTTCCCTCTCAATTTAGACACACTCTCTAACATTTTCTCTTACTCTCTGTGCCGGACTGGTCCGGTGATCGGTCCGGCACAAAACTCTAAACCTAAGGTGGTGTATCAGCATGAAACTGAAATTCGGCATGGTCGGCGGCGGCAACGGCGCATTCATCGGCAATGTGCACCGCAAGGGTGCTACGATGGACGGACTGGCAACGCTCACCGCAGGCTGTTTTTCCCGTCATATGGACAAAAACCTCGAAACCGCAGCGGCATGGGATATCGCGGATACTTCCCGCGTGTATACAAGCTGGGCCGAGATGGCCGAAAAGGAGTCGCAGCGTGCGGATAAGATCGACTTTGTTTCCATCGTGACCCCGACCAACACGCACTATGAGATCGCCAAGTGCTTTCTTGAGCATGGTTTCAACGTCGTGTGCGACAAACCGATCTCTCTGACGACCGAAGAAGGCATGGAACTTCGCAAACTGGCCAAGGAAAAGGACCTGATGTTCGGCGTGACCTACACCTACGCGTCCTACGCGATCATTCGGCAAGCGCGTGAGATGATCGACGCCGGTATGCTCGGCGAGATTCTCAAGATCGAGGCCGAGTACCCGCAGCAGTGGGTGCTGGAAGATGCCGTCAATCAGCCCGATGCACCGCTTGCATGGCGGCTTGACCCGAAAAAGGCCGGTCCGTCGGCGTGCTGCTCGGACATCGGCACGCATCTCGAGGCGCTTATCTCTCGGGCGACCGGCCTGCACCCGACCAAGGTGCTGGCGCGCTTTACCCATCTGCACGGCTCGCCGCTCGAGCACGATATCGACATCATGCTTGAATATCCGGGCGGTATTCCGGGTCACATGTGGGCCTCGCAGATTGCCAGCGGCAACGACTGCGGCGTCAAGCTGCGCGTTTACGGCACCAAGGGCGGCATTGAGTGGTCGCATCGGCAGCAGATGGAGCTGCGCTGGTCTCCGCTGGCCCAGCCGACTCAGATTTTGAGTGCGAACAAGCCGTACAATTTCTCGGCCTGCACCGAGCAGTGTCGTATCCCGTCCGGCCATCCGGAGGGCTTTCACGAGGCCTTCGGCAACATCTATCATGCGTACTGCCTGCACCTGCTGGCACGCAAAAATGGCACCGATCCCGGTGATTTCCGCTACCCTGATATCGACGAAGGCATTGCCGGTCTGCGCTTTGTAGACGCATGTCTGGAATCCGACGCAAACGGAAACTGCTGGGTCGATATGGCCGATTGATCCCCGAAAACTGAAAAAAAGAGATTCCCCCGTGAGAGAAGAAAAGAAGAAAAAAGAGACAAGGAAGGAGTTCTCCTTATGTTCAAAAAGTTTGCAGCCGGCTGTCTGGCATTACTGCTCCCCATGACGATGATGGGTTGTTCCTCCAATTCTGTGGCAAGTGATACGCCGTCCGGTTCGGACGCGTCCGCAGGCGGTGACGGCTACTCGATCTCCATGCTGCTGAAAACCACGGCGGCTGAGTACTGGCAGTACGTTATCGCGGGCGCCAACGCCTACACCAAGGAGCACCCCGAAGTAAAGGTAGACATCAGCGGTCCTCCGTCCGCTACCTCCTACGACGAGTGGATGAACTCGCTAACCACCATGCTCGGCAACGACGATATTGACGCATTCATTCTGTCTCCGCTGCAGTCGGATTCTGCGGCGCACCAGATCTCCGGCGAGACCCGTCCGATCATCACGGTCGATACCGATATTGACGCACCCGAGGTGCTCAGCTTTGTCGGCACCGGCAATCTGGAGGCTGCGACCTCCGGTGCGGAAGAGGCTGCCAAGAAGGCCGCTGAACTCGGTTGGAAGGACATTACCTGCGTGGCACTGACCGGTGCACAGGGCGACTCCACCCACGAGGCGCGTGTAGCAGGTTTCCAGGAAGGCATCAAGAACCAGGGCGGCACTTACCTTGAGACCCAGTACTGCGACGCCGTTGCTGACCGTGCCGCTACCGCAATGGAAGGCATTATCCAGAAGTACCCGGAAGGCGTTGCTGTCATCATGTGCACCAACGACGATATGGGTGCGGCTGCCAAGCGCATCATCAATGACAGCGGCAATGCAAACTTCAAGAATACGGTTGTATGCGGCTTTGACGGCACCCTGTCCGGCTGCACCTCTATCCGTGACGGCGGCATGACCATGACCATCGCACAGAACGCATACGACATGGGCTACCTGTCCGTTGAAACCGCCGTGAAGGCTCTTGAAGGCGAAAAGGTCGATCGTTTTGTCGATTCCGGTTCCGCATGCGTTACGCAGGACAATGTTGACGAGTACATCGACAAGCTGAACGGCTATCTGGCCAGCGTGGAAGGATAAGGCGTACATCTTCGCTTTTCTCCTGAGCGAATGGAAAAACCTCCGACTTTTCGTCGGAGGTTTTTTTATGCCCTTTGTGCGCGATCATACGCTCGGGCACACCCATATAAAACCAGTCCGTCGGCACTATCAAAAAGATTTTTCCCGCACTCCTGCTCCCCTTATGATATAATGCAAATATACTTTACACGGGAGACCTGCCTATGAAACCGACCACCGACCTTACTGTATCCGAGCTGCATTTCCGCACATGGGACCACACCGCCGAGGCCATCTGGAGCCATGATCTTTCCCTGTTTTTCGTACTGTCCGGCGAAGTGACCTTCCGACCGTTCGACCAATTTCACACACTCACCGCCGGCGGCATGATCGTCTGCAATCCTTGCACGCTGTTCACTCTGGAAACGCTCCGCAGCAGTGTGGCACTGGGAATCTGCATTCCCGCTGCACGGCTCAAAGCCGCCGGATGGCAGCCGGTCACACTGACTGCACACGGCGATGATTCCTCGGCAGAGCCGCTCCGTGCCCTGTTTTCTCAGCTGTTTTTCAACTACATTCAGGATCAGCCTGTTCACGAAGAGCAGATAACCGCTGTGCTGCAATGGCTGTCGGATAACTGTCCGGCGGCTCCGCAGTCTCCTGCGGTTTCCGACCGCTCCCGCAGCCACATGCAGACCGTACTGCGCTATCTTTTGCACAACTCCGCACAGCCGCTTTCGCTCGAAGATGCTGCTGTGTTTGCCGGACTGTCCGCAAGCCATCTATCACACCTGTTCCGCACGGTTCTCGGCACCTCCTTCTCCGAGTATATGATCGCTCTGCGGCTGCATAAAGCCACGCGCCTGCTTGTGCAGACCGAGACCTCTATCACCGATATTGCTCTGGATGTCGGCTTTTCCAGCACGAATATGTTCATCGAGCATTTCCGTCGGCATTTCGAAGTCACGCCCGGGCGGTACCGCCGTCTGCATGCTGCCGAAATCGCACCACTTTCCGCAGAAGCGTCTGCGCCGGATTTCTCCCTGCTCATGCAGTACATCAGTCCGACCTTTCTCAAAAAGACCTGCTAACAAAAGTCAAGAGTAATATTTCCAAAAATTAAGCATCTGAAAA
>CAVLCS010000132.1:0-6812 GCA_963661675.1 Bulleidia sp. | reverse complement strand
GGCAAATGGAAGGTTCTGCACATTCATCATTCCGTTCCGGATAAGGATCAGACGGATGACGAGGAATTTCCGCGTTCTCTCGGCATGCAGATCGCAGAAGCACAGGACACGATCATGGCGCTTTCGGAGGATTATGTCGCCGTTTACATGATCGAGCCGGAAGCGGACCGAGCCTCTGTTGTGAAGCTGAACAATAAGATCAGGAGCAAGGCCAGGGCGATTCCCGAAAGCTTCTGTTATTCACAAATGTTTCGTCATTATGCGGACAGACATATCAGCGATGAAGATCGTGACAATTTTCTGCATATTGTAATGCCGGATGCTCTGGTACGCTCTTTTGCGGATGGCCGGGAAAAGATGGAAATGAACTATCGGGCGTGCAGAAACGGTCGGCAAGATCATTACAGCGGGCTTTTCATTCGTATGTCCAGTCCTGGAGAACCGCTACGGCTGATCGTTGGTTTTCGGAACATAGAAGATGTTATCGATGTGCAGAAGGAAGTCTCGAAAAGCCATGAAAAAATTGAAGACATGTACCGCATTTTCGCGTCCTCACGCATGGGCACATGGAATATTTATCTGTTAGACGGCAAAGCACCTGCAATGAAAGCGGATAATCTGATGAAGGAGCTGCTGGGCGTTGCCGGCCAGGAGCTGACACCGGAAGAGATCTATAATGCATGGTTCTCGAATATTGATCCCAATGCGGTTCAATCCGTGCTGGATAGCGTCGAACGGATGAAGCACAACAGCAGAGACGAAAATACATACCTTTGGAAACATCCTGTTCTGGGTGAGCGATATGTGCGCTGCGGCGGAACCGCAAGACTGGTAGAAGGCGGATACATCCTGAGCGGCTATCATTATGACGTAGACGATGTCATACGCGAGCAAAAGAAAAGGTCCAAGGAGCTCGCAGAACAGATTTCGATTACCCAAACCCTGTCCAAAAGCTTTCGCAATGTATTTGTCGCCAATCTTGACACTGGAACAGCGCGCGTGATACGTCTTTCCGACAGCTATCAGGTAAAGGCAATAAGAGATGTTGTCGGACATACATTCTCATTCGATGCGGTTGTAAAGCAGTGGATTCAGGAAAATGTTCATCCGGAGGACAGGCAGCGAATTGCAGAAACAGTAAATGTTGAAAAACTGAGAGAAGTATTTTCCAGACAAGATACATGTACAGGTATTTATCGCAGCATGGAAACCGGGGTAATGCATCACTATCAGTATGACCTCAGACGGATTGACCATTCGGCAAAGGTTGTAGCCGGATTTCAGCTCGTCGACGGGATCATCGAAGAGCATCAGGCGCAGGAGAAGAAACGTAGAGAGGTGGAAGCGGCGTATCAGAAGGAACTGATCGCCGCGAAGCAGGAGGCGGAACGCGCGAACAGTGCCAAAACGGATTTTCTGCTGCGCATGAGCCACGATATCCGAACCCCACTCAACGGCATTATGGGTATGTTGGAAATTGCTGAGCGGTATCGGGAGGATATAAGCAGACGGGACGAATGCCATCGAAAGGTGAAGGAGGCCGCAAGTGTGCTTCTGGAACTGGTCAATGAAGTGCTGGATATGAGCAAACTGGAGTCCGGTAAGATCGTATTGGAGCACATTCCATTCGATTTGAAACAGCTTTCGAGAAGTGTATCCATGCTTATCGTCAAACAGGCGGAAAATCGGAGAATTCAGATTCTGGAGGAAGACTGCAGCGTACCGCATTACCGACTGGTCGGCAGCCCTGTTCATTACAGAAGGATACTGACCAATATCCTGAGCAATGCGATCAAATACAACAAGGATAACGGCAAAATCTATGTCACCTGCCGGGAAGTTTCCTGCGACGGGGACATGGTGAATATCGAGTTCAAATGCAGAGATACCGGTATCGGTATGTCCAAAGAGTTTCAGAAGCATCTTTTTGAACCGTTTCAGCAGGAAAATGCAACAGCGCGTTCGCAATACGGCGGCACCGGTCTCGGCATGGCAATTACCAGAAAACTCACCGATGCGCTGGGCGGCTCCATTTCCATGGAAAGCGAAAAGGGCGTAGGCACCGTTTTTGACGTAATCGTTCCGTTTGAGATCGACAGGAGCGAAGCGGATGACGCATCGGCGGAAGCCGCCGAAACAACAGCTGTATCCCTACAGGGCTTTAAGATCCTTCTGGCAGAGGATAATGCGCTGAATATGGAGATTGCAAAATTTCTTCTGGAGGAGGAAGACGCACAGGTCATCGAAGCTGTAAACGGCAGGGAGGCTGTCGAGGCGTTTGAGAAGAGCAGTCCGTTTGAGATTGATGCAGTTCTGATGGATATTATGATGCCAATCATGAACGGACATGAAGCGACCAGAGCCATCCGTGCTCTGGACAGACCGGATGCAAAGCATGTCCCGATTATTGCGATGACGGCCAATGCTTTCGCGGAGGATCGTGTTACAGCAAAAGAGGCCGGTATGAGTGAGCATCTTGCAAAGCCGCTGAATATGAAGCTGGTGTTGCAGACGGTTGCAAAATGCGTTGGCGAATATCGAAGCAATATCGACTGAAGCCCATGGGCTATCGGCGTACAAAGGATCCGACAGGTGGAATAATTGGTAGATTTAAAAGAAATAATGGTTGCAAACGGAGCAACCATACTGGCAATGTGGTTTCTTTTGAGCTGCAGACGGAAAAACAGAGAAAGTCTTCATGCAAAAGATGATATATATGATGGAATGGCTCTGATCAATCTGTTGGGAGCATTATTTGAAACGGTTTCCTTTTGGGTTGACGGAAGAGAAATCGTTTTCGGACGTTCAATAAACTATCTGTCCAACAGCTTGTGTTTTCTGGGGACGGTGAGTATCGGTCTGTTGTGGTGTCTGTATGTGAATCTGCGCATTTATCATAATGATGCAGGGGTAGTCCGCAGCAGAGGAATGATATTGCTTCCATGGCTTGTTGAGGTCATGGCAATTGTCCTGAATTTATTCGGCACCGGAATATTGTTTAAGGTATCGGAGAATAACGTATATCACCGGAGCGTTGGTGCGTCACTGGGATACATCACACTCATGATCTATTTTGCATACAGCGTACATCTGGTGTTCTGCTCCGAAAGCAGTGAATTGAACCGCCGTTTCTTCTCGGTGCAGTATTTTGTGGGACCATGTGTTGCAGGTGTCATTGTACAGTTTTTTTGCTATGGGATAACAGCATCATGGTTATCCGTAGCAATGGCACTGGTATTTGTACAGATGCAGACGTATGCAGAAAATCTATATGTGGATGAGCTTTCCGGTCTTTTCAATCGAAGGTATCTGAATGGCATCCTTGCAGCGCAGACGAGTGCGGACAGAGAGCCCTTATATGGCATTATGATGGATATCAACGATTTCAAGAGCATAAACGACAGCTTTGGACACAGTACGGGCGACCGCGCCATCTGCTGCATGGGAGAGATACTGTCCAAGTCCATACAGCATAATGGTACCGCGATCCGCTATGCCGGTGATGAATTCATCGTGTTGGTGCGAAGCGGCACCGCAGACGCGGTGCACACCGTAATGAAAGAGATCCATAAAAATCTTAACCGTTTCAATACGTTGGGTTCGGAGCGATTTACGCTGAGTGTATCCATGGGATATGCGAGCTTCGAAGCAGAAGATGACGCGGAGTCCTTCTTACGAAAAATGGATGAGAAAATGTATGAAGAAAAGTACAGGTATCATCTGATGCGGAATGACCGTTGAAGAACGGGCATATGGTAGAGCATGCGGGCAGAAACCGATTTACAAGAACACTGGATGCGATTTTAACAGCCGAGTGGGAGAATACCGTTTTGTAACAGGTTCTTAACGCCTGTGCGGATTGACAATACAAGTGAAAACAGGTAAGCTATTCTCAAAAGGGAGTAGCTAACACAGTTTTGTGTATCCGTTTGCGTCAATACGAGCCGCCCGGCTCCGCTGTGGATTGAAATAGCGAGACTTTTTGTAGCAATGTAAAGACATTGACGCAAAAAGTCTCGCTTTTTTGCGTTTATCGAAAGGAGTCGTGCGAACATGATGAGACAGGAAAAGCAGATATGGGAAAAAACCTGCACAGAACTGCTTCGAGAACAGAACTGCGGTGAAGATGGGTTATCTGCGGCGGAAGCAAAGATCCGTTTGGCAAAATACGGGACCAATGAACTGCACACAGGAAAGCAGAAAAGTGTTCTGCGTATCTTTCTGGGACAGTTCTGGGATTTCCTAGTGTTGATTTTGATTTTTGCAGCAATTATTTCTGCCTGCCTGGGTGATGTGGAAAGTATGGCCGTTATTCTGGCGGTCATCACGATGAATGCAGTGTTGGGAACTGTTCAGACGGTCAAAGCCGCCGCCTCGCTGAACAGTCTGAAGCAGATGTCAGCCCCGATGGCTAAGGTAATACGTGACGGTCACGTCGTGCAGATTCCGGGGCGTGATGTCGTACCGGGCGACATCGTGATACTGGAAGCGGGTGATTCCGTCTGCGCAGACGGTCGTCTGCTGGAATGCGCCAGCCTGAAGTGTGCGGAAAGTGCGCTCACCGGAGAAAGCCTGCCTGTGGAAAAGGATGTTGCTGTACTCAGCGGGGCGGCAGCATTGGGGGATCGTAAGAATATGGTGTTTTCTGGCAGCTTTGTTACCTATGGGCGCGGTCGGTTTCTGGTAACAGCTACCGGTATGAGTACTGAGATGGGCAGGATTGCGCTGCTACTGAAAAATACCGAGGAGCGAAAAACGCCGCTGCAGGTGAGTCTGGATCAGTTCGGCAAAAAGCTGTCCGTCATCATTCTGGTGATCTGCGCTGTGCTGTTTACTGTCAGTGTGCTGTGGCGGCACGAAAATGTAATGAGCGCGTTTTTGTTCGCGGTGGCGCTGGCGGTAGCAGCTATTCCAGAGGCACTCAGCTCTATTGTTACCATCGTGCTGTCCTTCGGTACGCGGAAAATGGCGAAAGAAAATGCGATCATCCGTCATTTGCAGGCGGTGGAGGGGCTGGGCAGCATATCCGTAATTTGTTCGGATAAGACCGGCACCTTGACTCAAAACCGAATGACGGTAAAGAGGTTATACATCAACAGTCGCACGATCCCTGCAGAAAATGCAGATTTCCGTGATCCTTTGCAGGAGCGGCTGCTGTGGGCGGCTTTACTATGCAGCGATGCAACGGTTAACGGAGAGCAGGAGATTGGTGATCCCACCGAAACCGCGCTGGTACGTTTGGGACAGAGCGGCGGCTTTGATGCAGAGCATATCCGCAGACAATGTCCTCGACTGGCAGAGATACCATTCGATTCTGACCGAAAAATGATGTCTACGGTTCATGCACTTTCAGACGGCTTGACCATGCTCACGAAGGGCGCAGTCGATGTTCTCCTGGAACGCAGCATGGTAACAGCAGAAGAGCGCGAAAAAATCGAGCAAGTAAACGAACAGTTTGCAAATGACGGCTTGCGTGTGCTGGCGTTTGCCTCTCGTTCTGTCAGCAGCACGGACGTTCATCCGGAGAATGAAAAAGATTTCACCTTTCTTGGACTGATCGCTATGATGGATCCGCCGCGAGAAGAGTCAAAAGCAGCGGTGACAGAGTGTATTTGTGCCGGTATCCGCCCAATCATGATTACCGGTGACCATAAAATCACAGCAACGGCTATCGCGCGGGAGGTTGGTATTCTGCAGACTGGTACGAGATCCGTGGATGGTTCCGTGCTCGACAGCATGAGCGATGCGGAGCTTGCGGAATTCGTGCCTCAGATTAGCGTTTATGCGCGGGTATCGCCGGAGCATAAGATACGTATTGTACGTGCATGGCAACAGCGCGGTGATCTGGTCGCCATGACCGGTGACGGCGTGAACGATGCTCCTGCATTAAAGCAAGCAGATATAGGCGTGGCTATGGGGATTACGGGAACCGAGGTCGCAAAAGATGCAGCGGGTATGGTGCTGACAGATGATAACTTTGCAACCATCGTCAAGGCAGTCAAGAACGGTCGGAACGTGTATGCAAATATCAAACGATCCATTCAATTCCTGCTGTCCGGCAATACTGCCGGAATACTAACCGTGCTGTATGCCTCCATAATGGGACTGCCAGTGCCTTTTGCAGCGGTACATCTGCTGTTTATCAACCTGCTGACAGATTCTCTGCCTGCAATCGCACTTGGTCTGGAGCCGCATACAGATGCTGTCATGCGTGAGGAACCGCGTCCGAGAGCCGAAGGTATCCTGACGAGGATATTTCTCACCAACGTATGTATCGAGGGAATAGTGATTTCCGTTGCAACAATTGTGGCGTTCCACCTCGGATTGCTCTATGGAGATGTTGCCGCCGGACAGACAATGGCATTTGCTGTACTATGCCTTAGCAGGCTGTTCCATGGTTTCAGCTGCAAATCACAGAGTCCGGTGCTGCTGAAACGTCAGTTCTGGAATAACAAAGCTCTTTGTGGCGCATTTGCAATCGGCACGCTGCTGCTGAGCGCGGTACTGCTTATTCCAGCGCTGAAGCCGTTATTTGCGGTTGTATCTCTGTCGCTCGGAATGGTCGGAGGCATTGCGGCTCTGGCGTTCGGTTCTATGGTGGGCATCCAGCTGTTGAAGCTCTCTCGCAAAAAATAATGCAGTACGATACGCCTTCTTTGAGATTGACAAAGCACAGACATTATTTGCACGATGAAACTGTTCGGTTTTCCAATCAGTTTAGCCGACTTGTTTTATTAGCTCTCGCCTGTATTTTTGGGGGTCAATCACAAAAGTTGTGGGATGAAGGATTTCTGATGTAGGGTTTCCGGCTG
>CAVLCS010000131.1:0-6941 GCA_963661675.1 Bulleidia sp. | reverse complement strand
AAAGGAAACGGGATTCACAAGGGTGGAAACCTTGGTGTCCATCCTTGTGCCCCTGCCGGGCAGGCAAGCGCTCAACACTTTTATTATACCAAATCCCACACCTGGAGAAAAGAGCCAAATCACCGAAAAGAACGACTTTTTATTGTGCAATATGCAGCTGAAAAAGTCGTGAAAAACGCTTGACGTTGTGCAATATTGATGATATTATAATGGCACAGAAAAGATAAAGGCAAACACCAAAGGCAAAGTAAAACAGGGGTTTTACCTCCGAAGGCGCAAACCTTCATCTGATCTGCAGGATGTCAAATCCATTTGATACCCACGAAAGAGGTGAGTCCAATGGTATCAGAAGAGGCATCTTACCAGTTCGCGGGACTCGCCGCGGCGCTGTAACCGAAACGATCAAGGTGATAGCTGAAAAAATGAGCGAGTTCCAATTCCACAATTTGAACCGCCTGAAAAGCGCGATCGGCTTCTAAGCAAGGTAACAACAACGGTAACTTTGGGGAAGCTATCCTCGTGAATGATATTAACTATCCGTACATGGCATACTAAGACAGTCAAGCGGATCGAGGCAGCAGGAAAGTAAGGTTCATACATGACAGAACCCTGATATTTGATGCGCCGGCGACCTAAACGAAGTATCTTACGATACCTGCCGGATGCTGCACCAGCCGATGGGCATACTGATGAGTATCTGCAGCATAGACATACCGCATCGGAATGAGATCATATCAAAGTCCGAAACAATCCGGTTCGACAAGGCAGGCTGTATCACAATCTTCCGCCGAGCAGTGACGCATCACCCACTGGAAATAGAGTTCCCGAATGTAGGAAAGGCAACCAAACGGACTATGTAGTTTGTGTAGTAAACGAACCTTAGCCGGGCGGTTCCGCGAACGTAAGATCGAAAGATGCCGTAAAAACGACCGAATACCAATCCAAATGCGATGGGAAATATCCTGTCGGGAAAAGAGGATCTATGGAGATTTGGAAGTAAAAGCCCTCGTTCATACGTCTGTGAATGAGGGCTTTATTCTGTCCATTTTCCTGATAGCAAAATAGATAAAATAAGTGCCGGAAATCTGTCTATTTGCACGAAAACACGGTTTTTCACAGAGTTGCTTTGACGAAACAGCCAAAACTCTGCTATGATGGAGATGCAATATCGTGTAATATACAGAGGAGCGATACATATGAAAATAGACGGAAACGAGCTGGCTATCCTGCAGAACGACCTCGACCGTGAGGGCAAAAAGGAAGAAGCGCTCAAGATCAAACTGGAATTCCTGCGTCAGGTACGCGAATCCGGCGACCACTGCCCGTGCAAGGAAGCCTGCCGCCATCACGGCAACTGCTTCGAGTGCGTGACCATCCACCGCGGACACCGCGACCATCTGCCGATGTGCCTGTGGGACATGGTGAACGAGCGTCTGGCGGCACTCAGCCACATGACCGAAGGCAGCCTGCGGGCCTACGAGGACCGCAAAGCCTCGGAGGGCACCGAGTGCGGCGACTGCTCGAACTGTCCCGGCTGCGGCATGTGATAAATTGCAAAAGAAAAACGGACAAACCACACGGTTTGTCCGTTTTTTTATGGCTATTTATCGATTTCTTCTCCAGGTTTCCGGCGCAAACAGCAGGAGCATGGGGAACAGCTCCAGACGGCCGGCCAGCATATCGAAGATGAGCACGATCTTGCTCAGCGGGTGCAGAGCACCGAAGTTGGATGCCGGACCGACCAGATTCAGTCCCGGACCGACGTTGTTGATGCAGGTAACGACCGAGGTGAAATTCGTCACCATGTCCTCGCAGTTCAGGCTGACGATGAGAACGGAGACCGTGATCACGATCAGATACGCCACGAGAAAGGCGTTGATCGAGCGCATGACCTCATGCTGCACGCGCTGACCGTCCATTTTGTGCACGCGCACCAGACGCGGATGGATCAGCGACATCATTTCCTTCTTGACGCCCTTGAACAGCAGCAGAATACGCGAGCATTTCATGCCGCCGCCGGTCGAACCGGCACACGCGCCGATGAACATCAGCAGTACGATGAGCGTTTTGCTGAAGGTCGGCCACTCGTTAAAGTCCACGGTCGAAAAACCGGTGGTCGTGATGATAGACGCGACCTGGAACAGTGCATGATGGAAGCTCTCGCGCAGCGAACCGAAGTAGCCGCGCACGTTGAAGGCGATCAGCGTGGTAAACACGGCGATGACGCCGAGGTATACGCGAACCTCTTCAATTTTGAACACCTGCTTGAATTTACGGGTCAAAATCAGAAAATACGCACTGAAATTGATGCCAAACAGGATCATAAACACGGAAATGACGTTCTGCAGGTACGCACTGTTGTAGTGCGCGATGGAGTTATTCCAGTTGCCGAAGCCGCCCGTGCCGGCCGTACCGAGCGAAACGCAGATGGCATCGAACATCGGCATGCCGCCGACCAGCAGCAGGATGACCTGCAGAACGGTCAGTCCGAAGTAAATCGCGTACAGGATGAGCGCGGTATCGCGCATGTGCGGCGACATTTTGGAGACCGACGGTCCCGGGCTTTCCGCACGCATGAGGTAGATGGTCTGACCGCCTGCAAGCGGCAGCACGATCAGCATGAACACCAGAATGCCCATGCCGCCGACCCAGTGCATCAGGCAGCGCCACAGCAGGGAGGCATGCGAAAGCGCCTCGACGTTGCCGAGAATGGTAGCGCCGGTGGTGGTGAAGCCGGAGGCGGCCTCGAAGATCGCGTCTACCGCGAACGGGATCTCGCGGCTGAGGACGAACGGCAGTGCGCCTGTCAGCGCCAGCACAAGCCAGCACAGAGAGACGGCTACAAAGCCCTCACGGGCGTAAAACTTGGTGTTTTTCGGCTTGTATTCGCACAGAATGCCCGCACCGACCAGACAGATGAGCGCCGTGGCGATATAGGCAGGCAGCTCGGGTTCACGGTAAATGACCGCGGTGAACGCCGGCAGCAGCAGGAACAGGGACTCAATGCCCATCAGCCAGCCAATCAGATAGCGAACGATCGCGAAATTCATTCGTTCTGCCCTCCGGTCGTCGGCAGGAAGATATCCTGAAGGTCGTTCATGCCCTCGAAGGTGGATACCACGATAACTGTATCGCCCTCATGCAGCACATCGTGGCCGCGCGGAATGATGCGCTTGCCCTTGCGGTTGATGCAGCACAGCAGCACATCCGGACGGATCGGCATGTCCTGCAGAGGAACGCCGGTCAGATGGTGGGCTGCTACACGGAATTCGAGCGCTTCTGCGCCGCCCAACTGGTGCAGGGTCTCTACGTTGGAGCCCATCGAGTTCTGCATCGCACGGGTGTACTGGCCGATGAGTTCGGCGGTGGTCTGCTTGGGTCGAATGACCTTGCCGATCGGCATGCTGGCGATGACTTCCTCGAAGTTTACACGGTTGACCTTGGTGAACAGCTTTGCGCGGGAGTGACGGCCTGCGTGCAGCGCAAGCAGGATGTTCTCCTCGTCCATGCCGGTGAGAGCCGCAAATGCCTCACAGGTCGCCAGACCTTCCTCGTCGAGCAGGTCGCGGTCGGTGCCGTCGCCGTAGATAACGGTCGCATTCGGCAGCATTTCGGACAGTGCTTCGCACCGATCGAGGTTGTTCTCGATGATCTTGACCGCAATGCCGGAATCCAGCAGGATCTTCGCCAGAAAGTACGAGATCTTGCCGCCGCCGACCAGCATCGCAGAGGAAATGTGCTTGACCGGCAGACCGACCTTCTCGAAAAATTCGCTCTGCTCGCGGCGCGGAATGATGACCGTGATGTTGTCGTTCTCCCGCAGGATGAAATCGCCCTTGGGAATGTAGGTCTGACCATCACGGCGGACCATACACAGCAGCACATCCGTGCGGAGCAGCGGATTGACCTCGCAGACCGCCATGCCGTCCAGTCGGGACTCGTGCGGGATTTTGAGGTCGAGCAGCTCGATACGGCCGCGGGCAAACGTGCTGACGCTGATGGCCGACGGGAATCGGATGAGTCGCGAAACAACACGAGCGGTGGACAGCTCCGGGTTGATGACCATCGAAATACCCAGTTCATCGCGGATAAAGCCGAGGTCGGATACATATTCCGGGTCACGCACACGCGCGATAGCGTGGCAGCCGGATGCTTTTCGAGCGATCAGGCAGGAAAGCAGATTGATTTCGTCATGGGTGGTAACGGCGATGAGCAGGTCGGTATCCTGCACACCGGCTTCCCGCAGAATGTGGTAGCTGGTGCCGCTGCCTTTTACCGTGGCCAGGTCGTACATGTTGGAAAGCTCACTCAGACGGCGTTCGGACAGGTCAACCAGTGTCAGGTCGTGTCCGGCCGCGCTGAGCTGTCCCGCCAGCTCCGAGCCGACTTTGCCGCAGCCTACAATAATGATGCGCATAGCGCACCTCCGATCTATTTCTCTATGGCCGTGCCCTGTTGACACAGCCTTGATACGCATATAGCGATTATAGCCGTTTAGCGGAGAAAAAGCAAGTTCTCCAGAGGGATTTTGCAGTTTTTTAGCGAAAAACCGACAAATATAAAGGGATGGTTTGCTTATAGTATGTCCGCAAACGATAAAAACCACCCGAATGGGTGGTTTTTTCTGTAATGAAAGTTTGTGACAGGTTAGTTGAATTGGGTGTAAGTGGTATCGCTTACATAGCCGTCACTGTCGGTCTGGTGCATGTAGATCAGCTTGCCGCTGTCATCGAAAGTGCGGGTATCGGTCGAGATGGTCGAGCCTTCAATGGTCGAGCGGGTGGTCTGCGTTTTGCCGTCCACCGAGTACACGGTGAGCACCTCGAACACAACACCGCTCTCATCTACGGTGACGGACTGGATGAGCCGTCCCTGGCTGTCGTAACGGTTGTCGGTCGAAGAAGTGATATTGTCCTCGCCCTCGTAGGTGCGGGAGGACAGCACGTCACCGTTGGTGTTCATGCCCATGCGAATGACCATCATTTCATTGCCGTCCGCATCGTAAACCGTGTTGACGGCAGAGGACTGACCGTTGTCAACCTCGGTGTAAACCGTCTCGGAAGAGACCGAAAGCTCGCCGTCCACATAGTTTTCCGTGCTTACAACGCGGTTTTTGTCGTCATAGCTGCGGCGATACTCCGAGGTGGAGTTGTTGGTCTTGTCGGTGGTGACGGCGTCCGTGCAGTTGCCGTTTTCGTCGTAGGTGTAGTCCGTGTAGGTGAAATTGAGTGGTTCCTCTTCACCTTCCACGGTCTGCATGGTGTAGGAGCGGAAGGTATTGCCGTCCTTGTCATGGCAGTTGACCGTGTAGTTGCGGCTGTCTTCTTCCATGCGCAGCTCCAGCTCGTAGGAAGCCGCACGCGGCAGAACGGACGCCAGCTGCGTCGGTACCTGCTCCATCACGGCGATACGGCACGCAGGCGTGCGGTCGTACGCGATGGTAGCACCGAGCACGATCACCGTGCTTACAATACAAGAAATAATGCGTTTGATCATATTTTTGTTCCCCTAAGGTGATTAAGGTAATTCCGGAAAAATGCAGCCGAACCGTGATTCGGCTGCATTCAGCGTTACTGGATTGCTTACTTTACGATTTCCTTTGCAGCAGCGGTCAGAGCCTCTACCTTTTCGGCAGCCTCGGCCTTGTTGCTGCCCTTGGCCATGATGTAAACCTTGACCTTCGGCTCGGTGCCGGACGGACGGATGATAAAGGTGGTGCCGCCCTCCAGCTCGTAGTACATCACGTTCTGGCCCTTGAGTTCCATCGGCTCGGACTTGCCGTCCGCCATGCAGGTGCGGGTGCCCGGCATGTAGTCGCGGGTGTAATCGACCTTGTGCGTGCCGATCTGGGTCAGCGGCTTGTCGCGCAGCTCCTGCATGAGTTCCTTCATGCGCTGCAGACCGGAAACGCCTGGCATAACGATCGAAATCGTCTGCTCGCAGTAGAAGCCGTACTTCTCGTACATCTCTTCCATTGCGTCGTACAGGGTCTTGCCCTGGGTGCGGTAGTAAGCCGCCATCTCGGCGATCAGCATGGAAGCGGTAACAGCGTCCTTGTCGCGGGCATAGTCGCCGCACAGGTAGCCGTAGGATTCCTCAAACGCGAAAATGTACTCGTGCGAGCCGTCCTTCTCGAACTGCTTGATCTTCTCCGCCAGGAACTTGAAGCCGGTGAAGGTGTCGAAGCACTCGACGCCGTTCTTTTCAGCCGTTGCGCGTGCCATCTCAGTAGTAACGATGCTCTTGAGCACTGCCGGATGCGCCGGCATGGTGTTCGTCAGCTTCTTTGCGGTGATGATGTAATCGGTGAGCAGCACGCCGACCTGGTTGCCCGACAGGGTAACATACTCGCCGGACTTGTCCTTGAGGACGATGCCGGTGCGGTCGGAGTCCGGATCGGTGCCGATGATCAGATCAACATCGTTCTGCTTAGCCAGCTCGATAGCGAGCGTAAAGCCTTCCTTGTACTCCGGATTCGGGTTCTTGACGGTCGGGAAGTCGCCGTCGATCTTCATCTGCTCCGGCTCACAGATAATGTGCTTGTAGCCCAGTCGGCGCAGGATCTCGGGCACCAGACGGTAGCCGGCGCCGTGGAACGGCGTGTACACCAGCTTGAACTCATCAGCAACCTGCTTTACGCAGTCCGGGTTTACTGCAACCTTGATGACTTCGCCGAGGTAAGCCTCGTCGGTCTCCTTAGAGAGGATACGGATCAGGCCGTTCTTGACGGATTCGTCGTAGTCTGCGCTCTTTACGCCGGTGAAGATATCGGTCTTTGCCATTTCACTGGCAACCACGTCTGCCTCGGCCGGAGGCAGCTGTGC
This sequence comes from Bulleidia sp., assembly GCA_963661675.1. Lineage (GTDB taxonomy): Bacteria > Bacillota > Clostridia > Oscillospirales > Butyricicoccaceae > Agathobaculum. The sequence continues at coordinate 117 of CAVLCS010000131.1, read as the reverse complement.
GCCGTCCTCCCAGTAAACCTTGTAGCCGTTGTACTCCTTCGGGTTGTGGGAAGCCGTGATGTTGATGCCTGCGATGCAGCCGTAGTGACGGACCGCAAAGGACAGCTCCGGGGTCGG
>CAVLCS010000130.1:0-7073 GCA_963661675.1 Bulleidia sp. | reverse complement strand
ACCCCAGGGCACCTTCTCTTGCCCTTCGGGCAATTCACCTTGTCGCACCCTACGATATACCTTCATCACAATATTAAAAATGGAGAACCAGCGCAATCACTACGCCAATTTTCCATTCTCCATTCTCAATTCTCCATGATTCAACCGGCTGCAGAAAACAAAAACGCAGAGGAAAACCCTCTGCGTTTCAATCAAAGCAATTTGAGCTGCTTATCCGGCAGATCCTCATCGGTGAGCAATGCGCCGATGGACGGAATACTCCGGCAGCGGTAGCGCGCGTTATCGCTGAGTGCTGCGTCCTCGGTGCGGCAGGCCCTTGTGATGGTATGCTTGCCGCGCAGCACCATAGTCTGCACGCCCTGCGTCGAGCGGCTGGCCTTGACATCAAGCATATTTGCCCGGAACGTGAGCGCACGGTTTGCGGTCGAGAACATGGTGATCTCGCTCTCCTCCTCGATCGGGTGGAAGAACGCCACAGCCGGCGCCTTATCCGAGTATGCGCCGGTCAGGCGGCGCCGATTGGTCTTGGTCTCGAAGGATTCCATCGAGAAACGGGCTGCCTTGCCGTTCTGGAACACAACGATCATGCTGCCCTTGTAATCACCCGGCAGGACGGCGTAGACCGGCGTTTCACCCTCGTCCATCTCCAGCTTGGACGCAAGGTAATCGCCGAGCACAGACGCCTTGCTGTCCTCGAAATCGTACAGGTGCGCCTTATACGCCTGCTGCATGTTGGTAAAGAAGATAATTTCGTTCTTGTTGGTCGCCTCGGCGGTCCAGAACACCTCATCGCCTTCCTTGAGCTTGTGGTCCTGCGACATACGCCACGACTGCGGCGTGATCTTCTTGAAGTAGCCCTCGCGGGTGAGGAACAGCAGCACCGGATAATCCTCAATGTGGTCCTCCTCATCGAACTGCTGCACGTTGTCCGCGGTGATGATGCGCGTGCGGCGCTCGGACGGGTACTTTTTGATGATCTGCTCAAGTTCCTTGACGATGATATTGCGGATTTTCGCCTTGGATTTGACGATTTCCTCGAGTTTTTTTATCTCGTTTTCGAGTGCCTCGGTCTCCTGCGTGCGCTTGAGGATATACTCCTTGTTGATGTTGCGCAGGCGGATATCCGCGATGAATTCGGCCTGAATCTTGTCGATTTCAAAGCCTTCCATCAGGTTCGGGATAACATTCGCGTCCTCTTCGGTCTCGCGGATGATCTTGATGGCCTTGTCGATATCGAGCAGGATCTTGCGCAGACCGAGCAGCAGATGCAGCTTGTCCTTCTTCTTATTGAGGTCGAAGAACACACGGCGGCGGACACACTCGGTACGCCAGGCCGTCCACTCGTCGAGCAGTTCGGCAACGCCCAAAACACGCGGCATACCCGCGATGAGCACGTTGAAGTTGCAGGAAAAGCTGTCCTGCAGGGTAGTCATCTTCATCAGCTTGGCCATCAGCTTTTCGGCATCCGTGCCGCGCTTGAGGTCGATGGCGATCTTCAGACCGGAAAGGTCGGTCTCGTCACGCACGTCGGCAATCTCACGCACCTTGCCGGTCTTGACCAGCTCGGCGATCTTGTCGATGATGGCTTCGATGGTGGTGGTGTACGGGATTTCCGTAATCTCGATCAGGTTTTCCTTCTTATTGTATTCCCATTTTGCACGTACCTTGAACGAGCCGCGTCCGGTGCGGTAAATCGCACGCATCTCGGCTTCGTCGTAAATCAGTTCGCCGCCAGTCGTGAAGTCCGGTGCGGGCAGCGTGGAAATGATGTCGTGCTCGGGATTTTTGATGAGTTCGATGGTCGTGCGGCACACTTCCGCGAGGTTAAAACCGCAGAAGTTGGACGCCATGCCGACCGCAATGCCGGTGTTCGCGGACACGAGAATGTTCGGGTAGGTCGTCGGCAGCAGCGTCGGCTCCTTCATCTCACCGTCATAGTTATCCACAAAATCCACCGCATCGGTGTCGATATCGCGGAACAGCTCGGCGCAGAATGCGTCCAGCTTGGCCTCGGTGTAACGCGGTGCGGCGTACGCCATATCGCGGGAGTACACCTTGCCGAAGTTGCCCTTGCTGTCCACAAACGGCATGAGAAGTGCTTCGTTGCCGCGCGTCAGACGCACCATAGTGTCGTAAATCGCCTGGTCGCCATGCGGATTGAGTTTCATGGTCTGACCCACGATGTTCGCAGACTTGGTGCGGTTGCCGTTCAGCAGACCCATCTTGTACATGGTGTACAGCAGCTTGCGGTGGGACGGCTTAAAGCCGTCGATCTCCGGTATCGCACGGGACACGATAACGCTCATCGCATACGGCATGTAGTTCTCGCGCAGCGTGTCCGTGATGCGCTGATCGACCGAAGGATGTTCTTTATATACTTTAGGTTCGTCGTTTTTCTTTTTTGCCATTATGATCTCCTTTGCAGGATGTTCTTTCTACGTTTTGCGCCGCCCAGATACACGCCGAACGGCAGATAAGACAGCAGGACCGCGATAACCAGTCCGCCGATGAGCGCCAGGAGGAACATCTGCCACAGGTGCAGATAGATCACCGGCGACTGCCGCACCGTCCATTCTCTCCACAGGCGCAGCACCAGCGGATGCGCCAGATACAGTCCGAAGGAATGCCGTGCGATAAACTGCAGCGGCTTGGGTACCTCCGGCAGCCTGCTGAACAGCGACCACAGCACCGCCCATGTCAGCAGTGCGTAAAGCGTTTCATCCGGCCGCAGTGCACCGCTGCCGGAGGCTGTTTCGGCGTGGTTTGCGATCCACAGGACGAGCAGCGCCGCAAGCGCCCACAGCGGCAGACAGACGCGCAGACGCAGCCTGTCGCCGAAGCCGGTTTTCGCCAGCCAGATACCGCCGGCGTAGAACAGCGGCCAACACACAAACAGGCCGACCGGTGCGACCGGCAGCATCCAGTGCAGCTGACCGGCGGCCAGCAGACCGATAAGGCCTTCCATGCCGAAGGTTGCCGCTGCCGACAGGATGAGCGTCACCGCCGGATGCCTATCCACACCGCGGCAGAACAGCTCGCTGAGCAGCACAAGCTGCACTAATATGAATATGTAGTACAGGTGGACGTAACTGCCGCCTGTCAGTATGTTTTTGATCGGATGCGCATGCGGTTTGCCGCACACAGCGTCCACCGCAAGGTAAAGGACCGACCAGACCAGATACGCCGGCAGTACGCGGGAAAGCCGCCGTACTGCGGTCTGCATGGCAGATCGACCGTCATGCTGCAGCCACGAGTGCATGTGTCCGTATCCGGACAGCATGACGAACACCGGCACCGCAAACAGCGCCAGCTGTTTGCACACCACGCCGATGGCATTCGTGCGCCCGGCCGAAACGTGTATCAGCACCACAGCCAGCGCCGCAACCGCCCGCAGGCCGTCCATTTGCCGAATCCTCATATCTCTATCCCCACCTTATACCTTACGAAATATCCGCCAGTTCCAGATAATCTGCACCGTTCTCTGCGATATATTCCTTGCGTCCGGCGAGGTTGTCGCCGAGCAGCAGGTCGAACATATCGCTGGTAGCGGCCGCTTCATCCGGCGTAATACGGATGAGACGGCGGTTTTCGGGGTTCATGGTGGTTTCCCACATCATTTCGGGCTGGTTCTCGCCAAGACCCTTGGAGCGCTGAATGAGAATCTTCTTGCCCTCCAGCTTTTTGAGGATGGCCGCTTTTTCGCTTTCATCGAACGCAAAATAGCTCTTGTCGCGGTAGGTAATTTCGTACAGCGGCGACTCTGCAATATAAACGTAGCCCTTTTCGATCAGCGTCGGCACCAGACGATACAGCATGGTCAGAATGAGCGTGCGGATCTGGAAACCATCGACATCGGCATCGGTGCAGATGATGATACGATGCCAGCGCAGGCTTTCGAGGTCAAACGCAGACAGATCCTTTGCCGCCTTGCCGCGCACCTCGACACCGCAGCCGAGGACTTTGAGCAGGTCGGTGATGATGTCGTTCTTGAAAATCTTGTCGTAATCCGCTTTCAGGCAGTTCAAAATTTTGCCGCGGACCGGCATGATGGCCTGGAATTCACTGTCGCGTCCCTGCTTTACCGAACCGAGTGCGGAATCGCCCTCGACGATATACAGTTCCCGGCGGGAAGCATCCTTGGTGCGACAGTCCACAAACTTCTGCACACGGTTTGCAAGGTCAATGTTGCCGGACAGCTTCTTTTTGATATTCAGACGCGCCTTTTCCGCCTGTTCGCGGCTGCGCTTGTTGATGAGGATCTGCTCGGCGATCTTATCCGCCTCGGCCTTGTTCTCGATGAAGTAGATTTCCAGTCCTTCCTTGAGGAACTCGGTCATGGCCTCCTGGATGAACTTGTTGGTGATGGCCTTCTTGGTCTGGTTCTCGTACGACGTCTGGGTGGAGAAGCAGTTGGTGACGAGCACAAGGCTGTCGAAAATATCCTGATAAGTGACCTTGCTCTCGTTTTTGTTGTACTTGTTGTTCTGCTTGAGGTATGCGTCGATAGCGGACACAAACGCCGAACGGACGGCCTTGTCCGGTGCACCGCCATGCTCGAGCCACGAGGAGTTGTGGTAGTACTCGATCTGCGACACCGCCGAGGAGAAGCAGAACGCGCACGACAGTTTCACTTTGTACTCCGCCTTGTCGGCACGGTCGCGTCCGCGGCGTTCGCCCTCGAGGAACTGCACCGAGGTCAGCGGATTTTCGCCTGCCAGTTCGGTCACATAGTCCACAATGCCGTTCTGATAGAGGAATTCGGTGGTCTCGTACTTGCCGCCCACCTGATTTTTCAGCACAAACTTGATATGGCTGTTGACGACTGCCTGCCGCTTGAGCGTGTCCAAATAATAATCCACAGGGATGTTGATATCCGTGAATACCTCAAGATCGGGCTTCCAGCGGATGGTCGTGCCGGTCTTGCGTGCGTTCGTCGACTTTTTGGTGAAACCTTCCTTGGTGCCGGTCTTGTTTTCGCCCTTTTCAAAGTGCAGGCCGTACTCGAAGCCGTCACGGATGACGATGACGTCCATGTATTCCGAGGAATACTGCGTTGCACAGGTGCCAAGGCCGTTCAGGCCGAGCGAAAACTCATAGTTCTCGCCGGTGTCGTTCTTGTATTTGCCGCCCGCATACAACTCGCAGAAGACAAGCTCCCAGTTGTAGCGCTGCTCGTTTTCGTTCCATTCGATCGGGATGCCGCGGCCGTGGTCAGCGACTTCGATCGAGCCGTCCGCGTAACGCGTGGTGACGATCTCGGTGCCGTGACCCTCTCTGGCCTCGTCGATCGAGTTGGACAGGATCTCAAAGACCGCGTGCTCGCAGCCTTCCAATCCGTCCGAGCCGAAGATGACGCCCGGGCGCTTGCGCACACGGTCCGCGCCCTTCAGCGAGGAGATACTTTCATTGCCGTAAGACGGCTTTGCTTTGCTCATATATACTTTAACTCCCAATTCCCGAAGTTTTGCCTGATTTTCATAACTAAAACAGTATAATACATTTTGCCGAGTCTGTCAACCGTCACACGAACAGTTGTTCGCAGTTTTGACCAGAGACGAAAACAGACAGGCCCGCATGAACCTGTCTGCCGTTTTTTCTTAAACGATTTCCGCACTGCCGCTGACACGTGTTGCAGTGATCTTGCCGTTTTCCATCTGCACCTCGGAGCAGATCTTGCTCGGGCGGTGCATGGCAAAGCCCTGCAGGACCGTGAAGCGGTTCCAGCCGTCATGCAGCGGCGCAAGCCGGTTTTCCGCAAGGTATGCGCCGAGCGCGGAAGCGGCTACGCCGGTTGCCGGGTCCTCCGAGTAGCCGGCCCGTTTGGGGAACTGCCGTGCGCAGTATACCGTCTCACCGTCCGTGCCCTGCTCCTCCGCATACGGATAGAAGCCGGTGGTGTCGTACTTATCGCACAACGCCCAGAGTGCCTCAAAATCCGGTTTGAGACCGTCGAGCGTCAGTCGGTCCTTCAGCGGCACGATCAGTTTCATGCGGGAGGTGGCCGCCGAACAGATCGGGTGCGGCGCAAGCTGCTCCGGCGTGATGCGCAGTGCCGCGCAGACCTCTTCCGCGGTCGGATTGTGCTTTGCAAACCGCGGCAGGAACTGATGGGCGCTGACATGCAGACCGTTCTCGTCCCGTTCCCAGTCCACCTGGATTTTGCCGAATGCGGTTTGGTAGTAAATCGGCGATTCCGCAAAACGACCCTTTTCCACCAGTACGGTCGCACTGCCGATAGTCGCATGGACGCACATTTCCATCTCGTGCAGCGGAACGAAGTAGCGTGCCTTAATGTCGCAGTCCTCGCGGTCGGGCTGCATGAGAAAGACGGATTCAAAGCCGAACTCCTTGGTCATCGCCTGCATCTGCTCAGTGGTCAGCGCATCCGCGTCCAGCGTCACCGGACAGGGATTGCCGCCGCCTTCAGCCGCACGGAATACCACGGTTTGATAGGTATGCATGAGTAATCTCCCCTTTCAGTACGTTCAGTATACCATAAATTTTGCCCGAACGCAAAAATGCGCGCTTCCAGTTCCTGCTGAAAGCGCGTCGTATCAGAATGGGTGGCTCGCACCTCTTGTTTTTGGACTGTCCGGGAGCCTGCGCGGTATTCCGTCCCACAGGGTCAAACAGATTTTTGAGGGATTGACTGCTTACACAGTCAGAGAAAAAGATTTCCTATGAAGTATCTATTTCAAAAAGGGTCTGAGAGGAACTTTCGTTCTCTCAACTTGCTGTTCCCTTGCTGTGATTATATGATACCGGAATCCCATGTCTAAAGTATGTAGAAAGTTTGAAGAAACCGTAAACATACCGTTTCTAAATTGAAAATTGCAAAATCTGCGCAAATTAACAACTTCGGCACAGTCTCCGTAGGGGCGCACCAATGTGTGCGCCCTGTCAACCTAAACGATAATTTCTAAAAAGGGCGGACACATCGGTCCGCCCCTACGAGAACGCGTTAAGTAAGATTTTATTTGTGCAGAAGTGCAGTAACTTCATCTAATGTATCCGCAAACGCAAATTGCAAGTGCAAGTTGGACACCTGCACGGTAGAAATTAGTTAATCAGAG
>CAVLCS010000129.1:0-7123 GCA_963661675.1 Bulleidia sp. | reverse complement strand
GAGCGCCACCTTGCCAAGGTGGAGGTAGCGAGTTCGAGCCTCGTCAGCCGCTCCACATGGTACCATAGCCAAGCGGTAAGGCGTGGGACTGCAACTCCCTGATCCCCAGTTCGATTCTGGGTGGTACCTCCAAAAGACTGATGTGAAAACATCAGTCTTTTTGTTTTATACCGAGAAAAACTCACGCTTGTAAAACCTGTCAAGTTAAGATATAATAAAAAGGTAATAGATGTATCTTTCGCAGGGGCTTATGCCGTTTTTAGAATTGCATGGGTTTCTGCGTTTTCTGTTTTGCGGGGGAAAACGGAAGTTTTTCAGGGGATGAGTATATGAACAAACGGCGAAAGAGCGGACGCACGATCGTGATCTCGTTTTTGCTGATCGTGCTGCTGATTTCGGTGTACACCGTCATTCTGCAGAGCAGCTACCGCAAAAACACGGAAGAAGCAGCCGTAGCACGCAACATCCAGTGTGCGGACGCGATCTGCAAGCTGGTATCGGTTAAATTTACCGAAAACGACTTTGCGACCATCGATTCACCCGAGGACATGCAGTCCGAGCGGTATCAGGAACTGCAGAGAGAACTGAATGAGCTGCGCACGCTCAACTCCACCCGGTATTTATACACCGCGACACGCGGCAAGGACGGCAGGCTGATCTACCTGATCGACGGACTGGACCCGGACGCGGAGGACTTCCGCCGACCGGGCGACTACATCGAACCCGAAGTCGTACCTTATATGGAGTCCGCCATGTCCGGCGAGACCACCTACTCGAACGAAATCGTGGACACCACCTGGGGACACATTTTTACCGCGAATTATCCGATCATAACGACCGACGGCTCGGACGAGATCGTTGGTGCGCTCTGTATGGAGATGGACATGGAGGAAGCCTGCACCTTCCTCGAGCAGAGCAACCGCCAGACCTTCGTGACGGCGCTGACGGCGGTCCTGGTCGCACTGGTGCTGATGGAGCTGCTGTTCTGGAATCTGCGCCGACAGCACGACAAGGAGGCACAGCAGCAGGAAGAGCTGCGCAAGGCGATGGAGTCGGCCGAGATGGCCAATCGGGCTAAATCCACCTTCCTGTTCAACATGAGCCATGATATCCGGACACCGCTCAACGGCATTATCGGTCTGCTCAAGATCAACCAGACGCATTTTGATGACAAGGCGCTTGTGCAGGCCAACTACGAGAAGATGATGGTCTCTGCGAACCACCTGCTGTCGCTGATCAACGACGTGCTGCAGGTGAGCAAGCTGGAGGACGGCACGGTCGAACTGGCGCATGAGCCGCTCGATTTGGTCAAGGTCTCGCAGGATGTCGGTGCGATCATCGGCGAACGCACGGCTGCGGCCGGTATCACGCTGCAGTACGGCTCGCAGACGCTGCCGGAGCCGTATGTGTACGGCAGTGCCCTGCATCTGCGCCAGATCTTCCTCAATATTTACGGCAACTGCATCAAATATAATAAGGTGGGCGGCAGCATCAAGACCTCGGTCGAGTGTCTGCGCCGGAACGACAAGCGCGTTGTGTACTGCTGGACCATTTCGGATACCGGCGTCGGCATGAGCAAGAAATTCCTTGAGCACATTTTTGACCCGTTCGTGCAGGAGAAAAATGACGCACGCAGCGTGTATCAGGGCACCGGTCTGGGCATGACGATCGTCAAGAGCCTTGTTGAGAAAATGGGCGGCACTATCCGCATCGAGAGTAAAGAGGGTGTCGGTTCGACGTTTGCCATCACGATTCCGTTTGACGTTGCACCGAAGCCGGAGAAAACGGCGGCGCAGCCGTCTGTCGAGGGCGAAAGCGATATTCACGGTCTGCGGCTGCTGCTGGCCGAGGATAACGATCTCAACGCCGAGATCGCGCGTATGCTGCTGACCGACGAAGGTGCGGAAATTACGGTCGTGACCGACGGCAGACAGGCGGTCAACCGGTTTGCCGAAAGTCCGGCGGGCACGTTCGACGCAGTGCTGATGGACATTATGATGCCGGTGATGGACGGTCTGGAAGCGACCCAGGCGATACGCCAGATGGAGCGTCCGGATGCGAAAACCATCCCGATCATCGCCATGACGGCGAACGCCTTCGACGAGGACGCAAAACGCTGCTTTAAGGCGGGTATGGATGCGCATCTCGCTAAGCCGCTCGAGCTGGAAAAGCTGACCGCGGTTATCGCACGGCTGTGTAAGAAGGATAAGGATTGAATCATATGCAGGTATGCCGGTGTATGATCCGGTCTGCACATGTTATCCCGTAGGGGAGGCCAGTGGCCTCCCGCGCAACGCCAAATCAAACGTGTTGTGGGCGGCCAATGACCGCCCCTACGGTTAGGCCATAACCGTAAATAAAAAGTGTGGGGAAGCGTAGGGAAGTGTAGGTATACACAGTAATTGTATGATGCACCTACACTTACCCACACATACCTACACTTATTTTACACAGTATATGCAACCACAAGAAAGTCCCTCACCCGAGGGACTTTTGCTTTGCACAGAATCACACAAATTCACACAGATTTGCACAAATTAAGGTAGATGTTGACAAATGTTGCAGGCTGTGTTATATTCCAGATATGGATACACCAAGGTATCCATGCAATAAAAGGAGGAATTTAATATGAAAAAGCGACTGATCGCGCTTACCATGGCGGCAGCCTGCGCGGCAACGTCCTTTGCGGGCGCTGCATTCACCGACCAGAGCAGCATCAAGGTGGACAGCAAGGTGATCGACGCCCTGACCGAGAAGAACGTCATCAAAGGTTTCGAGGACGGTTCGTTCCAGCCGGATAAGGCGGTAACCCGTGCCCAGATGGCTAAGATGATGTTCGTACTGCGTACCGGTTCGGATGACGCGTCCTATTACGCCAAGGAAATGACCGACACGTTTACGGATACAGCCGGTACCTGGTCGAACGGCTATGTCAAGTATTGCCAGGCTTACGGCATTGTTTCCGGCAAGTCGAGCACGGTTTTCGCACCGAATGCGCCTGTGACGACCGTTGAAGCAGCAAAAATGCTGCTGGTGTACTGTGGTTTTGACCCGCAGGAGAATAATCTGGTAGGTCCGCACTGGGTGACGAATACCATGCACCGTGCTTCGGAAGATCTGCCGCTGCTGGACGGTATCAATGTTGGTGCACAGGCACCGCTGCCGCGTCAGTATGCAGCACAGATGATTTACAATGCAATTAACGCAAAGTGATAAGTGGGGGATAATTTCATATGAAACTCAGAAAGCGACTGATTGCGCTGACTATGGCGGCAGCCTGTGCGGCAACGTCCTTTGCGGGCGCTGCATTCACAGACCAGAGCGACATTAAGGTAGACGATTATGTGCTCACCAGAATGCAGCAGCTGAATATCATCAAGGGCTACGAGGACGGTTCGTTCAAGCCGAACAAGATCGTTACCCGTGCAGAGATGGCAAAAATGATCTACGTTCTGCGCAATGGTCATGATGACGCAAGTTTTTATGCCAATAAGTTCGACAGCGCGTTCACGGATATCAACGACAGCTGGGCCAAGGTGTATATTGAGTATTGTGAAGCGCATAATTTTGTGCGTGGTCGGACGACCACAAAATATTGTCCGAATGAGCCGGTTACGACGGTCGAAGCGGCAAAAATGCTGCTGCTTGAGCTGCGTTACAGCCCGCAGGTGCTCGCCGGACGGGAATGGAAAGAAACCGTATTAGAAAAGGCGGAAAACATCGGTCTGCTGAACGGTGTTGCAGTTGGCCCGGATGATCCGCTGCCGCGCCAGTACGCCGCACAGATGGTTTACACGGCACGCAATACGCCGTAAAGAGAACACAAAAAAGTCCCTCACCCGAGGGACTTTTTTCATCTTAATAAAATCTAAAGAAATTCCCTGCGGAAAACAACAGAAACCTGTGGTAAGATAGAAGTAACGAAAGGGGGAAGGGAAAATGGAAAAGCTGACCGTTCTGGTGGTGGACGACGACCGCGAAATCGTGGACAGCATTGCGATATTCCTGCAGGCGGACGGATATCGGGTGCGCAAGGCGTACAACGGTCTGGAAGCGCTTGACATTGTGATGACCGAGACCGTGCACCTTATCATCCTTGATATCATGATGCCCGAACTGGACGGCATCAAAACCCTGTTAAAGGTAAGAGAGAGCAAAAATCTGCCGATCATCCTGCTGTCGGCCAAGAGCGAGGACGCAGACAAGATCCTCGGTCTGACCGCCGGTGCGGATGATTATATAACGAAACCGTTTAACCCGTCCGAGCTGGTCGCGCGCGTGAAAAGTCAGCTGCGGCGCTACACACAGCTTGGCGCGATGCAGGTCACCAAAACGCAGATCGCCATCCGCGGACTGGTGCTCGACACCGAGAGCAAAAGCGTCACGGTGGACGGCGAAGCCGTGCGTCTTACACCGCTCGAGTACAAGATACTCGAACTGCTGTGCCGCCATCCGGGCAAGGTGTTCTCCACCGAGGAGATTTACCGGCAGGTGTGGAATGACGATATCGTCAGCGACAACGCCATCGCCGTGCATGTGCGGCACATCCGCGAAAAGATAGAGATCAACCCGAAGGAGCCGCGCTACCTCAAGGTAGTCTGGGGTGTTGGCTACAAAATCGAAAGGAGCGAGTGAGTATGAACATCAAGGGGATCTTACGCAGTACGGCAGCGAAACTCATCGCGTTTGTGTGCATTGTGGGGTGCTTCGCAGGTGCATTGTTCCTCGTCGAGAACACGATAGCCGATTTTGCGATGAACGGCAGCGACCAGATGGTCTATCGGTTCGAGAGCGATTTTTCCGACTCGTACTACATGAGCCAGCAGCTGAGCCGAATGTGCGATGAGATGGCAAGTGCACTCGAGAACGGCATGGATGCAGCGGAATTCAGCAAGCAGCATAGAGACTTTGCGGGCAACTATTTCGGCCAAATGGGCGATAAAACGGTTGGCAATGACACACTGACGCCGGATTCGACACGGTATTCCGCGTTTTACATGATTGCCCGCCCGAACGGCGATGTGCAATCCAATGTAACGCTTTCTTTCGGCTATCCGCTTGCGACTTATGATGAGGAGACGGACAGTTCCGGTTACTACATCGAGGACCCGACGGCAGAGGCAGGCTGGAAGTTCAATCCGTACCCGTCTAACACGCTGCTGCTGGTGCGCTTCACCGATGCACAGGCTGCGCCCATCAAGGCCCAGTGGGAGGCACAGAAAGCACAGATCACCGGCGTTATCAATCGGTCGCTCGTGCTGATCGGCATTGCACTGCTGCTGTTCGTGTACCTGCTGTTCGTCACCGGCCGCAAGCCGGAGGACGAGGACGTGCACCTCGTTACTATCGACAGGATGGCGGTCGAGGCGAATGCGCTGCTGTTCTGGGCGGTGATCGGCACGGCAGGCGGCATCAATCTGACGCTGATGAGCGAAGTGCTGAACAGCTGGAATATGTCGATTCTGGTTATACCGTCCATCCTGTTCTGTGTCGCGGCGTTTGCGTTCGGACTGGAACTCACGCTGTCGCTCGTGCGCGTCATCAAGAACCGCAGCTTTGTCAAGCAGTGCTGGTCGATTCGCTTCATCCGCTGGTGCTGGCGCACGTTCATCAAGCTATGCGGGTGGCTGATCAACAGTCTCGGCTTCATCTTTCACGGCATCAGCAAGGTGTGGCACACGCTGATGACCCAGCTGCGGCACAATCTCAAATCCCGCACGCTCATTGTGGTGCTGCTGATTTACACCGTGGTTGCGTCGATGATCGCAGCGGTGTTCGGTGCAACGCTTGGCGACAGCGACCCGACCTCGCTGATGGCGTTTGTGGTCGGCATCTTCTGGTTCATGGCAGGTTCGTACGTCGCCATGCAGAATATCATCGGCTTTGACCGTATCGTGGACGCGCTGCATCGACTGCGGGCAGGCGACCTCAGCTTCAAGCTGACCGACATGCCCGAAGGTGTGTTCGCCGAGATGGCCGAGGACATTAACTCGCTTGGCGACGGCATGCAGGCGGCACTGCAGAACGAGGTGCGAGCGGAACGCATGAAAAGCGAGCTGATCACCAACGTCAGCCACGATTTGAAAACACCGCTCACGAGTATCCTTAATTACTCCGATCTGCTCGGCAAAATGGACCTCACACCGGAGGAAGCCAACGATTACGCCCGCATTATCCATCAAAAGGGTCTGCGGCTCAAAAATCTGACGAGCGACCTGTTCGATATCTCCAAGGTGCAGTCCGGTGCGGAGCAGATCATCAGCGAACGGCTGGATGCGTGTACGCTCGTCCGGCAGGCACTCGCAGAGCAGGATAAGGCCGTGCAGGAGAGCGGATTGACCGTCAAAGCGACCATTCCCGAGCGGGAGCTGCCCATTTGGGCGGACGGACGCAAGCTGTCCCGCGTGATGGAAAATCTCATCGGCAACTGCGTGAAATACGCGCTCAAGGGCACGCGCGTGTTCCTCTCGGTCGCCGAGGAGAACGGACAGGCGGTCATCGAACTCAAAAACACCGCCAACTACGAGATGGACTTTGCCGCCGACGAAATCACCGAACGGTTTGTCCGCGGTGACGCGGCACGCTCGACCGAGGGCAGCGGTCTGGGTCTCGCCATCGCCAAAAGCTATACCGAGGCCTGCGGCGGCTCGTTCGATGTCTCGGTGGACGGCGATCAGTTCAAGGTGCGCATCAGCTTTCCGGTGTACGGCGTGACCGCATTGTAAATTCTTTGCCGGATTGGAAATCTTGTCTTGTAATTTGGAATACAACCGCTATAATAGGAATTGACAAGAAACCGCGTGAGCGGGAAGACAAGAAAGGCGGAAAGAATTATGATCACGACTGCAAGCGAACATCAGGTAGATAAGGTAGAGGAAATGGCCGGCGGCAAGGGCCACGTTATCATCGAGCACCTGCTCGGCGAGAAGGAACTGGACGGCAAGTGCGGCCTGTACGCTAAGGTAACCATCGAGCCGAACTGCACGCTCGGCTACCACGAGCACCACGGCGAGACCGAGACCTACTACATCCTGAGCGGCGAAGGCTCGTATAACGACGGTGAGAAGAACTATCCGGTCAAGGCCGGCGATGTAACCTTCTGCCCGGACGGCACCGGTCATGC
>CAVLCS010000128.1:0-7141 GCA_963661675.1 Bulleidia sp. | reverse complement strand
GTCAGGCCATTACTCTCTTATTCTAACAGCTTCGGCTTTGAGATGGAAAAAGACGCGGCTGGCGGCCGCGCCTTAAACCTTAATTATTATTGTAGGAGGTATAAAACTCAAAAAGTGGAATAACAACGCAATAGATTGCTTAGAGGTGATAGTTTGCATAAGTTTCAAAATAAATCTCAAACGACCGGTCTGAACGGTGATAACAGAGGTAAATAGGCACTCAAACAGCTTTGACGGCGAGAGATAGAAGATTCTCTATTAGGAAATATAAGAGTTTTTTTACACAGGACTCAAAGATATAGCCAGTCCGAGGGATAATGGCGGAAAAGTCTTAATCCTGCCGAGAGGATTTGCTGTAATCAGCCTGTCCGGCCGCGATAACAGCACTCACGCAAACAACCGTTGCGAAGAGACACAGGCCAGCAATAATGCCGATAAACAAATAAATCGCCTCCTATATAAGCAGAAAATAGTTGTATAAAAGTGATTTGCATAGGCTGCAAGCATAGAAGATTCAGCGCTCCGAATCTTCGACAATCTTCAATCCCTTAACATTTTCGGATTCCAAAATCGAGTAAACCCTGCGGAGTGCTGATAAGGAAATATTCTTTCTATAAATGCCCTCAAATGCCACAACAATCGCATCTGCATATTTGCGATACAAAACTTTTTCGGCGAATTCTTTCTCGGAGGGGAACAAATAATAATATTCCTTATGCATCTTTGAGGCGCATTGGAACGATTCCTTTAAGAATGGAATGGGACGAGCATAATCATCACATTGCACGTACAAATACTTACGCCCAATCTGACAAATGGTGCCGGTTATCGGTTTTGCGTCTAATATACTCGATTGATGAATATTTTCGACACAAACACAAACGGTTTGTCCCACTTTGATAGGAAAAGGTTTTGCCATAGTTGTGCTCCTCGTTATGGATTAAGAGATAATGTTTAAATAGCTCAAATGCTGGATCAACGGCCATACGGACGTTATAAAAGAGGTAAGTTGTTTTACACAGGAATCAAAAGGAGGTCATAATCATGACTGAAAGAGGTAGTTTTACATAGAAATCAAAAGTTGGATAAAGCGCTCCCTAAAAGTTCTTGCAGGAATCTCAAGACAGCAAGACTCAAAAGAGGTAGGTTATTGGACAATAAACCTCAAAAAGTGTAATTAAAATTCAGAAATATAGTTTGGAGATAGGTGATTTTACAAGTTTTAAGTAACTCAAACACGCGTAGCGGAACAGAATAGCCGCTAAAAGAGGTTTGACATAGGGCTCAAATGGAATATAGCATCAAAAAATATGACTTAAATCCAGTGATGCCGAAAGAGAGCAATTAGAGATATCCTGTTTTACATAGGTCTCAAGCGTTGGATTGATGTTCTGCTGCAGGTTTAGAGATATTTTGTTTCACATAGGTCTCAAGCAGTGAAGCGATTGAGAACGGGACGGCGCTTGTTTGGAGGTGTCTTATTTTCCATAGGTCTCAAGCGGAGTTGCTGAGATTGCTGTTTTAGCGGCAGGCAATTTAACACAGGTCTCAATCATAATTTGCTTTCCAGTCTACGCCCGCCGAGTTTTAGAAGTAAGTAATTTGCCATAGGTCTCAAACCCTGATGGAACGGATATTTCATGTCCGGTTGGAGGTGGGTAATTCCACATAAGGCTCAAAATTTACATAGATCCAAACGTTAACGGCTGGGCCCATACAACCCAGTAGGATCGACATACTTAACATCGTCATATCCCTGCTTTGCTAACTCCATTCCCAGCTTAACGGCCTTAATAAAGTCCTTCTCATCGAACAAATCTCGGCCAATTACTGCATCTTCGGGACACTCGTTTAGATTCCATGCCGAAAACACCATGTTGTCGTGCTGGTCGAATAGGGAAACGCCGACGGCAAAGTCTAAGTCGTCCGTTTGGTATTCGGCATTGAATTGGTAGGTCTTCTTCGTTGGAATCACTCCTTATGGAAACTGAGAGGTAGATAATTTTACATAGGCCTCAAATTAGGACTCAAATATTGCCTAAGAAAAAAGCTGATAATTCAACATAGGCCTCAAACGACAGTGGTTTGGCAATGCAAAAGGAGGTGGGTCATTAACATGGGCTCAAACAAATGTGGATTGCCGAACATAAAGAGTAATTTTACATGGATCTCAAATCTGGCATGACACCCGTTTTTGGAGGCGAGTGATTTTACATAAGTCTCAAACGCGGTAAAAACCTGCTCGAACAGCTCGGCGTTTTAGAGACATCTGGTTTTACATAGACCTCAAATCAACTCTACGCCCAAAATAGAAGTAATTTACATAAGTCTCAAACACCGACTCGACCAAACAACGATTGATTTTGCATAAAACTCAAACCGGATCGTTTCTACGAGAAAAAACAGAGGTTTATATGGGATTAACATAGGTCTCAAACCAACAGAAGTCAATGCAACCACCGCCAAAGGCTTTAGAAGTAAGTGATTTTACATAGGTCTCAAACCTCAATTATCGCCGACATAGAACGGTTTTCGTTTTGAAGGTATCTGATTTTGCATAGGCCTCAAACAGGACGGGAAATATAATGGCATAGCGAGTGGGGTTAGAGGTATCTGACTTTACATAAAGCTCAAACAATGCGCTTTGCTTAGACTTAGAGGAGTATAGTTTTGCATAGTTCTCAAACCGTGATCCCTTTCACATTTGGAGGCATTTAATTTTACATAGGTCTCAAATTACGCCCCCTGAACCCCTCGTTGTTTTAGAGGTGTCTGATTTTATGTGAGTCTTAACGTAGAGCTCAATCTTTCTTGGCCAGCATTATTCGCTTTGCAGACATTCTGTTTTCTCAAACAATCACATATTTTCATGGAGACATTCATCGCCGCAATAACAACGCATCGTAAGCATACCTTTATTATGCCGGTTAATGATTTCACATGCCGCCTGCATGGGCATCTCGATAATCCAGAATCCGTTGAGGCAATAGCTCTTTGGCGGAAGATAACCGAATTCGGAGAGGTCTTTTTTAATAGTCTCGATTTCAGCTTCGGAATCGCACCAACTTAAAGGCCAAATGACCAGTGTATAGCGATCGGCGAAATTAGTCTTTAGATATGAGTGCAGCATATCATCGATCGTTATATGTTCTATTTTCATGAGACACCTTCTTCCTTTGAATGCAACATTTGCTTTGTAATTATTATACCATATTCCGATGAAAAAGCAAACAATTGTTCGATTTTTCGCTGCCAGGACTTATGCCATTTTTGCATTAGCAGAAGGGTCGGGAACTATGCTATACTACAGAGTTTGCCGTCAGAATCGTCAGTATAGCAGGGGACAAGCAGCTCGGGAAAGAGACCTTGCACTCGCTCTCATCGCGTTTCTTGTGCCGCCTATGCGCCGCTGCAGCCTATTCCATTTTGCACTTAGCAGGGACGATTTCGGTATGGTATGATGCAGGGTTTGGGTATTTTTTAGGGTGACGTTTGATGGTTTTTTAGGGTGACAAATACAAGCAGGGCTGATACCCGTAATCTCCAAACGTCCGGCAGAAAAATCTGCTGGACGTTTGTCTGTTTTACGCGGATTTCCGAACGATTTTACGAGGAACACTATTTACTACTTGAATAGTACGGATTTTTGCGGTATACTATAAACAAACAAAAAGCAACAGGAGGTTACTATCATGGCTGCTATTACGAAGAAGTCCACCATTGGTGAGGTTCTGAATATGAACATCGAGACCGCTCGTTTCTTTATGGAAATCGGCATGCACTGCCTCGGCTGCCCGGCATCTCAGGGTGAGAGCATCGAGGAGGCCTGCATGGTACACGGTACCAATGCGGACGAGCTGGTTGCCAAGCTCAACGCTTTTCTGGGCGAATAAGTCGAGTAAGTAAGAAAATTAGAGCTGGCACTTGTCTGCCGGCTCTGTTTTTTTGGAGTTTTACATGGAAAGTATGATTTTAACACCGCGGCTGGCATGCATGGCGGCTCTGGTGCCGCAGGACGCACGGCTGGCGGATATCGGCACGGATCACGGCAAGCTGCCGATTTCTCTGCTGCTGAATGGGCGTATCGCCGAAGCCATTGGCTCGGATATCCGCTCGGGTCCGCTGGCACATGCGGAGCGCAACGCGAAAGAGCATAACGTAACTCTGTCTCTACGGCTTGCACCGGGCCTCGAAGCCGTGCAGCCGGACGAGTGCGACACGGTAACGATTGCAGGCATGGGCGGCCAGATTATCACGGAGATACTGACGGCCGCATCGTGGACAGCTGACGGCGACCACTTGCTGCTGCTCCAACCGATGACCATGATCTACGAGCTGCGCCAGTGGCTGTACGCGCACGGCTACGCCATCGAGCGTGAAACGCTGTGCCGTGAGGACAGACGGCGCTACGTCATCCTCAGCGTACGCGGCGGTGCACCAAAGCGGGAGCTGCCGCTGACCGAATGTGCGGTCTCTCCGGCGCTGCTGCGTGCGGAAGGTGCGGCCGATTACCTCGAACAGCTTTACCACCGTGAGAAAAAGGCGCTCGACGGCATGGAGCAGGGTGCGTCGGAGAACGAGCGTCTGGCGTACCAGCGCACGCTGGTGCAGCGCATCCAATCTGCAAGGGAGGAACTGAAATGACGACAGTTCAGGATATTTTGACGTTTATGGAGGGCCTTGCGCCCTATGATCTGGCAGAAAGCTGGGATAATGTGGGCCTGCTGTGCGGCGACCGTTCGCAGGAGGTCACGAGCGTGCTCTGCGCACTGGACGTGACCGAGCAGGTCGTTGCCGAGGCCGCTGAGCGCGGTGCACAGCTTGTTGTGGCGCACCATCCGGCGATCTTTACCTCGGTCAGCCGCGTCACATCGGACGATACGACCGGCCACGTACTGCGCTACGCCATCAAGCACGACATTTCCATTATCTGCATGCACACCAATGCAGACTGTGCCGAGGGCGGTGTCAACGACGCACTTGCGTCCGCGCTGTTCCTCACCAATGTGGTGAACATGGAGGCCGGCGAGAACGGTATGCTCGGCCGTGTGGGCGATCTGCCGCGTGAAATGCAGCCGCGTGAGTTCGCGCTCTACGTCAAGGAATGCCTGCGGGCAGGCGGTGTGCGCTTCTGCGACGGCGGCAAGCCGATCACGCGGGTAGCGGTCGGCGGCGGTGCCTGCGGCAAGCTGATGGACTATGCGGTCAAGGGCGGCGCCCAGGCGTTCGTCATCGGCGACTGCAGCTACGACCTGATGCAGCGTGCCCAGGCGATCGGTCTGTCTCTGGTAGATGCGGGTCATTTCCCGACCGAAAACCCGATCGCAGCCGTGTTCGCCGACAAAATCACCGCTGCATTCCCGCAGGTGCTCACCGAGGTTTCCGAGCGTCACGCGGACTGTATCCAATTTGTGTAAGGAAGAATTTTTATGCCATTAGATGCGATCTGCCTGCGGGCAGTGACAAATGAACTCAATAACGTGCTGGCAGGCTGCCGCGTCGAGAAGGTCTATCAGCCGGACCGAGATGAGATCGTGCTGCAGACACGCGGTGGTCAAGGCGGTCCGCGCCGACTGTTGCTCTCCATTGCGGCAGGTTCGCCGCGTGTGCATTTCATCGACGCTGCACGAGAGAATCCGGCTGTACCGCCGATGTTCTGCATGCTGCTGCGCAAGCATGTGCAGGGCGCAAAAATCGCGGCAGTAAGCCAGCCTGCCGTCGAGCGTATGCTCACGATTGAACTCGATACAACGGACGAAATGGGTGTGCCCTGCAAAAAGCACCTGATTTGCGAACTCATGGGCAAGCACTCCAACGTCATCCTGTGCGGCGAGGACAACCGCATCATTGATGCGCTGCGCCGTGTAGACGGCGACCTGTCCGGCAAACGACAGGTTCTGCCGGGTCTGTTTTACCGTATGCCGCCCGCACAGGACAAGCACGATCCGTTTACGGTTTCCGGCACCGGACTTGCGGCCGCGGTCTCGCAGGCCGAGGAAGGGCAGACGCTTGACCGTTTCCTGCTCAGCCAGCTTCTGGGCTTTTCTCCGCTGCTTTGCCGCGAGCTGTCCTTCCGTGCGACCGGCGACGCGGCCAAGCCGATTGCCCGCATGACGGACGAGGATCGCCAGCAGCTTGGCAAGGTGTACGACGATTTCATGACGTATGTCGAGGACAACTGCTCCAAGCCGTTCCTGCTGACCAAGATCGAGGACGGTGCCGTGTTCGACTTCACTTTTCTGCCGGTGACGCAGTACGAGGGCCTGATGAACGTCACATCGGCGGACAGTTTCAGCGCACTGCTCGCAGCTTTCTTCGAGAAGAAGGGCAAAGTTGAGCGTATGCAGCGCCGCACCGGCGACCTGCACAAGACCGTCACGAACGCACGTGACCGTGTTGCCCGCAAGCTGGCGGCGCAGCACAAGGAGTTAGACGCGACTCAGAATCGCGAAAAGTACAAGCGCACCGGCGAACTCATCACCGCGAATCTGTATCAGCTGGAAAAGGGCATGAACAAGGCGAAAGTGATCGATTACTACGCCGAAAACTGTCCGGAGGTTGAAATTACCCTGGATGTGCGTCTGACGCCGCAGCAGAACGCGCAGAAATATTTCAAGCTGTACAACAAGGCCAAGACCGCCGAGGAAGTGCTCACGCAGCAGATCGAGCAGGGTACTGCCGAGTTGGATTATCTGGAGAGCGTGCTCGCTGCCCTCGGCGAAGCCGAAAACGAGCGCGACCTTGCACAGCTGCGCGAGGAACTCACGCAGTCCGGCGTGCTTTCCGCCAAGCAGACGCGCAATAAAAAGCTGCGCGGCAAGCCGGTGCAGGCCAAGCCGTTCCATTATCGCACGAGCGACGGATTTGACGTGTTTGCGGGCAAAAACAACCTGCAGAACGACCTTTTAACGCTCAAAACTGCGTTCAAGAGCGATATCTGGTTCCACACGCAGAAGATTCACGGCTCGCATGTCATCCTCGTGACGGACGGCAAAGAGCCGACCAACGAGGCCATGACCGAGGCTGCTATGATTGCGGCGTACCACTCGAGAGGCCGCTCGTCCTCACTGGTGCCGGTAGACTATACGCCGGTTCGACAGGTCAAGAAGCCTGCGGGCGCGAAACCGGGCATGGTCATCTA
>CAVLCS010000127.1:0-7165 GCA_963661675.1 Bulleidia sp. | reverse complement strand
TTTGAACAAAAGTTTAAGCACATCGTTGTTTAATTTACAAGGTACAATCTGCTGTAAACACTCAGTTTTGAGAACTTTTCAGAACTCTTTACTGTTTGTTAACAGCTTGTTTATTATATCAAAACTATTTTCGTTTGTCAAGAACTTTTTTCGATTTATTTTTCAATCGATTTTCGTTCATCGACTCGATTCAGTTTTGACCGCTGTCGAAACAGCTTATTTAGGATACCAAACTTTTCACCGTTTGTCAAGAACTTTTTTTCAAATTCTTTTTTGTGTGTTGGACCGCTGTTTGAAAACAGCTTAAATAGAATACCATATCTACAATCGTTTTGTCAACAATTATTTTTCATTTTTCAGCATTTTATGCAAACACTTGTGAACACACGGCAAATCTGCTATACTATATAAGATAATAATAAAGATTTGTTAAAGAGAAAAAGGAGGTGTCGGCTTGCCTATCAAGATAGCCGACAGTCTGCCGGCACGCGCCGTGTTGGAGAGCGAAAACATTTTCGTTATGACCGAACACCGTGCCGCGACACAGGACATTCGTCCGCTTCGCATCGGTTTGCTCAACCTGATGCCGCTGAAAATCATCACCGAGACCCAGATCCTGCGCTGTTTATCCAACACGCCGATTCAGATCGAGGTCGATCTGATCCAGACCGAGACGTACCATTCCAAAAACACGCCCGAGGATCATCTTCTCACCTTCTACAAGACGTTCGACGACATCCGCGACCAGAAATACGACGGTTTTATCATCACCGGTGCGCCGGTCGAGACCATGCCGTTCGAGGAAGTCGAATACTGGAAGGAACTGACCGAGATCATGGACTGGACCAAGACGCACGTCCATTCCACGCTGCACATCTGCTGGGGTGCACAGGCAGGTCTGTACTATCACTACGGCATTCCGAAGTACATGCTGCCCGAGAAGATGTCCGGCATTTTCAAGCACCACGTTCTGCTGCCGAAGGAGCCGCTACTGCGCGGCTTTGACGATATCTTCTGCGCACCGCATTCGCGCCACACCGAGGTCCGTGCCGCCGATATCCGCAAGGACAAGCGTCTGACCATTCTCGCAGAGTCGCATGAGGCCGGCGTGCACATCGTAGAGGCGATGAACGGCCGCCAGATCTTCGTGCTCGGCCACGGCGAGTACGACGCCGACACGCTCAAAAAGGAGTATGAGCGCGATCTGGCCAAGGGCATGAACCCGGAGGTGCCGCGTCACTACTTCCGCAACGACGATCCCAACGAGGATGTGCTGGTGACCTGGAAGGCGCATGCCAACCTGTTCTACACCAACTGGGTCAACTACTATGTATACCAGACCACGCCGTATTATCTGGACAAAATGTAACGCAAAAGCCGCCTATCCAGTGGATAAGCGGCTTTTTACGCATAAAAACGGAGTATCGAAGGATACTCCGTTTTGTTTTACAGGTTCTGTTCTCTTTCCTCGTCTGCCACGCCGACCAGATGACACAGCGTCATCAGGCTGTCCGACAGGTGCACGTTTTCGACCGGAATACCAAGTCCCTCCAGATGGAGATCCTCGCCGGTGAAATTCCACAGGCCGCGGATACCGCGCTCTACCAGTCCGCGTGCAATACGCGGCGCATCTCCTCTCGGAATGGTGAGCACCGCTACATCGGGCTTGTTGCGCTCGATAAACTCCGCGAGCGTATCCGCGCCGCGCACCTCATGGCCGCCGAACCGCTGCCCGATCAGCTGCGGATTGGCGTCAAACGCGCACAGCAACTCAAAGCCGCTGGCAGAAAAGTTAAAGTTGTTGAGCAGCGCACGGCCCAAGTTACCGGCACCGAGCAGGATGGCGGTGCGGCCGGTCCGCAGACCCATGATCGCGCCCAGTTCCTCCTGCAGCTTGTCGATATTATAGCCGTAGCCCTGCTGACCAAAGCCGCCGAAGCAGTTAAAGTCCTGACGAATCTGCGAAGCGGTCAGTCCCATGCGCTCTGCCAGTGCCTTGGAGGAGATACGCTGCTCCCCTTCAGCCTTCAGCTCACAAATATTTCGATAATAGCGAGGCAATCGCTGAATTACCGCTTTGGAAACCTCTTGCTTACGTTCCACAGACCCTCTCCCTCTCTCAAATTCTATTTCTCGTGTAAATTACAGCTTAGCGATGGTGTCCAGCACGTAATCGGTGAACTCCTGTGCGGTTGCACCGGTGTCACGGCCGGTAACAACGACCTTGCGCTCCTCTACCATGCAGATATCGAGGGCACGGTCGAGCTTTTTCGCCAGCTCGATCTCGCCGATGTGCTCGAGCAGCATAACAGCTGCACGCAATACGGAGGACGGATCCGCGTACTTTGCACGGCCTTCCTGCACCATACGCGGCGCAGAACCGTGGATTGCCTCGAACATCGCGTAGCGCTTGCCGATATTGGCAGAACCAGCAGTGCCGACACCTCCCTGGATCTCAGCAGCCTCGTCGGTGATGATATCGCCGTACAGGTTGGGCAGTACAACGACCTTAAAGTCGCGGCGGCGCTTGTCATCGAGCAGCTTTGCGGTCATGATATCGATGTACCAGTCGTCAAACTGTACTTCCGGGTACTCTGCAGCCACCTTCTGGCAGGTATCGAGGAACTTGCCGTCGGTGGTCTTGATGATATTCGCCTTGGTGACGCAGGAAACGCGGTTCTTGCCGGTCTTGCGTGCGTAATCAAACGCCAGACGAGCGATACGCTCGCAGCCCTGCGAAGTAGCGACAGTGAAGTCGATGAACAGATCGTCGTCAATCTGCACACCCTGAGAGCCGACAGCGTAGCCGCCCTCGGTGTTCTCGCGGTAGAACGTCCAGTCGATACCCAGCTCAGGCACCTTTACCGGGCGCACGTTCGCAAACAGGTCGAGGCCCTTACGCATTGCAACGTTTGCGGACTCTACGTTCGGCCACGGATCGCCCTTACGCGGGGTCGTGGTCGGGCCCTTGAGGATAACGTGGCACTTCTTCAGCTCTTCCATAACGTCCGGCGGAATGGCACAGCCGAGCTCTGCACGGCGCTCGATGGTCAGACCGTCGATGACGCGGAACTCTACCTTGCCGGCCTTTACCTTGTCTGCCAGCAGAACTTCCAGCGCGTGCTGGGCCATGCCGGTGATCATCGGGCCGATGCCGTCGCCGCCGCACACGCCGATGATCAGCTTGTCCAGCTTGGAGTAATCAATGAAATCGTCCTGCGCCTTCATATCCATGATACGCTTGCGCTGGCTCTCTACAACTGCTTCGAATTTATCCAGAACAGACTGGTCGATAGACATAGTTTTGTCCTCCTACACCATTGATATTATTTTAACAAAAGAAAATATGGCTGTCAAGTCCAACCGAAGAACCCGCTTGGCTCTCCGGTTGGTATAAGATCTTGACTTACTTGTTCTGCTGACGTGCGTACAGCAGCGTGCCGCCTGCAAGCAGGGCATGACGCTGACGCTCGGAAACCTCACAGTCGGCCTTGAAGGTCTTGCCGCCGCATACGACGGTGACCTGCTCGCCGTTCTTCACTTCCTCGAGCACATTCGGCAGAGAGATCTCGTCCAGCAGGTTTACTGCATCGTAATCCGCCGGATCGGCAAAGGTCAGCGGAATGATACCGGAGTTGACCAGATTTGCCTTGTGAATGCGTGCGAAGGACTTGCACAGTACGGCCTTTACGCCCAGATACAGTGGAACGAGCGCTGCATGCTCACGGGACGAACCCTGGCCGTAGTTTGCACCGCCGACGATCACGCCGCCGCCCTGCTCCTTGCAGCGGGACGGGAACTCGGGATCGACGTTGATGAAGCAGTAATTGGAGTAGTACGGCACATTCGAGCGGTACGGCAGCAGCTTTGCGCCGGCCGGCAGGATGTGGTCGGTGGTGATGTTGTCCTCGGTCTTGAGAACGACCTTGCCGGTGTACGATGCCTCGAGAGCCTTGCCCAGCGGGAACGGCTTGATGTTCGGACCGCGAACAACCTCGACCTCTTCCGGATGCTCGGACGGCTTGACGATCATGTTGTCGTTGATGGAGAAATGCTCAGGCATTTCGATCTGCGGCATCTCACCGAGGGTACGCGGATCGGTCAGTACGCCGGTCAGCGCGGATGCAGCTGCAACCTCCGGAGATACGAGGAAGATCTGTGCATCCTGGGTGCCGGAACGGCCCTCAAAGTTGCGGTTGAAGGTACGCAGCGATACACCGCCGGACTCCGGAGACTGACCCATGCCGATGCAGGGACCGCATGCGCACTCGAGGATACGAGCGCCTGCGGAGATGATGTCTGCCAGAGCACCGTTCTGCGCCAGCATGTTGAATACCTGCTTGGAACCGGGGCTGATGGTCAGAGAAACCTCCGGGCTTACGGTCTTGCCCTTGAGAATGGAGGCAACCTTCATCATATCGTAGTAAGAGGAGTTGGTGCACGAACCGATGCAGCACTGGTTTACCTTGATCTCGCCGATCTCGGATACCTTCTTGACGTTATCCGGCATATGCGGCATAGCAGCCAGCGGCTCGAGTGCGGACAGATCTACGGTGTACTCCTCGTCGTACTCTGCATCCGGGTCGGATGCCAGCGGTACCCATACGTCACCGCGGCCCTGTGCTTCGAGGAACTTCTTGGTCGCCTCGTCGGACGGGAAGATCGAGGTGGTAGCACCCAGCTCGGCGCCCATGTTGGTGATGGTGGCACGCTCCGGTACGGACAGGGTCTTAACACCCTCGCCTGCGTACTCGACGATCTTGCCGACACCGCCCTTGACGGTCATCTGGCGCAGTACGTCCAGAATAACGTCCTTCGCAGATACCCACGGAGACAGCTTGCCGGTCAGGTTGACGCGGACCATCTTCGGCATCGGGATGTAGTACGCGCCGCCGCCCATTGCGACTGCAACGTCCAGACCGCCGGCGCCGAACGCCAGCATGCCGATACCGCCGCCGGTCGGCGTATGGCTGTCCGAACCGATCAGGGTCTTGCCCGGTGCGCCGAAGCGCTCCAGATGTACCTGATGGCAGATGCCGTTGCCTGCCTTCGAGTAGTAGATGCCGTGCTTCTTTGCGACAGAACCGATATATTTGTGGTCGTCCGCATTCTCGAAGCCGGACTGCAGGGTATTGTGGTCAATGTAAGCGACCGAACGCTCGGTCTTGACCTGATCGACGCCCATCGCCTCAAACTGGAGATAAGCCATCGTGCCGGTGGCATCCTGCGTCAGCGTCTGGTCGATCTTGAGACCGATCTCCTGACCTAGTACCATTTCGCCGTCTACCAAGTGCGCTTTCAAAATCTTCTGCGCGATTGTCATACCCATGTGTGTTTCCTTCGCTCCTTTATGTCCCGACGCGAAAGTCTTTCGCTTTCGCGCCCCATTCTCGTCAGAATGGGTGGTTGCGGCTTCCACAGCCTTCTCCACGGCGCATATTGCACCGTGCCCAAATAACAAAAATAGAAGTGGTGTTCGCATACACGAAACCACTTCTATTTTACAACATTCTATCGGTTTTGCAAAGCACTTTTCACCGCAGTGATTTGAAAAAGTTTAAGTCTTTTCCTGCGTTTTTTCAGCAGAATTACTGTTTTCGACAGAAAGTCACTTGTTTTCCTGCCAGCCGCCTTCTTCAGTTACTTCGATGACGGTGCTCGTCATATCCAGCTTGCGGTTTTCAAACGCCTCACGGTTGTTCTCGTAGATGAGGCGCAGACCCTCGAGCGTCAGATTCGGATCCACGTCGTCGATGAGGTCGCAGTACTCGGCCATCATGCGGCCCATGCCGCCGGTGGCTACAACTCTGGCCTTGCCGCCGAGTTCTTTCTGGATATCCGTGATGATGCCGGTCAGCGCACCGACATAGCCGCGTACCGCGCCGGACTGCATGGACTGCACGGTGGTCTTGCCGATGGCGTTTTCCGGGCGCTCGATATCCACGCGCGGCAGCTTGGACGCCTTGAGGAACAGCGCTTCCATCGCTACCTTCAGGCCCGGGAAAATCGCACCGCCCTGATACGCACCGTGCTCGTCGATGGCGTCAAACGTGGTCGCCGTGCCGATATCCACGATGATAAGCGGCTTGCCGTACTTGCGTACCGCAGAGACTGCGTTGACCAGTCGGTCTGCGCCGACCTCACGCGGATTGGCATAGCAGTTCTCAATGCCGATATCCACATCACGGCCTGCAATGACCGGCTGCACGAACAGATACTTGCGGATGGCGTTGATGAGCGTGTACATCACCGGCGGCACAACGGACGCGATAACGACCGCGGTCGTATCCGCACAGTTGATGTCGTGAAAATGGTAATACTGTGCGATCATCATACCCAGTTCATCCGAGGTGCGCTCGGAGTTGGTGGAAATGCGGAACGAGCCGCGCAGCTTGTCTCCCTCATATAAACCGAACACCATGTTGGTGTTGCCTACGTCGATTGCTAAAAGCATAATGTTCTCCTAAATTTCTATTTCTCTTACAGACTCTCTTTTCGCAGCAGACTGCCGTCCTCATCGACCAGTTCGAGCAAGGTCGCCCGTCCGTTTTCGATGGTCAGCCGTGCGTAGCTGGCCGGGCCGCCGCGCGGCAGACTGATGCTGCCCGGGTTGCACACCCAAAGGCCGTTCTCCTGCTCGAGCATCATGCGGTGCGTGTGCCCGAAAAAGGCAAGCGCACAATGATTCTCGTATGCCCGCTGCGGCACAATACCGCTCGACAGTATGCCGACACGGTCTCTATGGCCGTGCGTGATGTAAATACGCACATTATCCAGCGTAACCACATCGTTCAGCGGCACGGAAGGGTCAAAATCGTTATTGCCCTGCACACGGTAGATTGGCATGGCCGGGAACACGCGCTCGATCTCACGGGCATCTTCGGCGTGGTCGCCTAAGTGAATGACCGCATCCGGCTCTTCCCGGTCTACCGCAAAGGCCATCGCCATGTTGTAGCCGTGGGAATCTGCAAATATCAGCACTTTCATGTTGTTCCTTCTCTCCGCGTCGCTGCACATATAGCTGTATTTTACACCGAGTATCCCGCGATGTAAAGTAAATTTCTTGCGATAAGTACAATTTAATATCGCTGTCGCACACACATTCTATTTCTGCGGCATATACTGTCATGAAACAAGTTCTTATGAGGAAGGATGGGACGCGAAT
>CAVLCS010000126.1:0-7173 GCA_963661675.1 Bulleidia sp. | reverse complement strand
CTCTGATTAACTAATTTCTACCGTGCAGGTGTCCAACTTGCACTTGCAATTTGCGTTTGGTATTTGTTCTATTGCATCTGCGACAATTCGTCCATACGGTGATAATGGTACTGGCTGGTCAGGACGCGCAATGCGCGCCCCTACAGTCCATAGCAATTCCTGACGATTTTTCACACAGAATGTTAGAAAATATGCACCATTCTCCGAATAGTCATACCCCTTCAGCCGAATATCTTTCCGCGGTTCATCGATTACCCCAAAGCTGCAATCGACTCTTCCAGCTTTGCGAGATGCTCGCGCAGCTTTTCAGCCTTTTCGCGCTCGGCTGCAACAACCTTTTCGGGAGCCTTATCCACGAATTTCGGGTTATTCAGCTTCTTCATAACGAAGTCGATATCGTCCTCGACCTTCTTCTTCTCCTTGCCGAGGCGGGCACGCTCAGCCTCGAAGTCGATGAGGTCGCCCATCGGCATATACAGCTGTGCGTCGCCGGTGACAACCGATGCCATCTTGGCAGCGTCCGCCGGAACAGCGTCAATAAGTTCAATTTCGCTTGCATACGCCAGTTTCGGGAAGAAGCCTGCGCCTGCGGAGAAGGTATCCTTCTTCTCGGTCAGGATGAGCACCTTTGCCTTCTTGGAAGGCGGTACATTCATCTCGGCACGGCGGTTGCGGATGGCGCGGACAGCATCCATCAGGCTCTCCATCTGTGCTTCCTCAGCTGCAAAGTTCAGCTCGTCCTTGTACTCCGGCCATGCGGATACCATGACGGACGGACCTTCATGCGGCAGCGCCTGCCAGATGGTCTCGGTGATGAACGGCATGAACGGGTGCAGCAGCTGCATAGCACCGCTCAGCACATAGCACAGAACCTTCTGTACGTTCTCGTCGCCGGTCTGCAGACGGGTCTTTGCGATCTCGATATACCAGTCGCAGAAGTTCTCCCAGATGAAGTCGTTGAGCTTGGCAGCCGCCAGACCCAGTTCGTACTGGTCGATGTTGCGGGTAACGTCGGCAACCAGCGTGTTGAACTTGGAAACGATCCACTTGTCCTCGATGGCAAGGTCGCTCGGCAGCTCGACTGCCTTGTCCTTGTCGATGGTGAGGTTCATCTGGATAAAGCGAGACGCATTCCAGATCTTGTTGCAGAAGTTACGAGATGCCTGTACACGCTCGTCCGAGAAACGCATGTCGTTTCCGGGGCTGTTGCCGGTGGCCAGGGTGAAGCGCAGTGCGTCTGCGCCGTACTGGTCGATAACCTCCAGCGGGTCGATGCCGTTGCCGAGCGACTTGGACATCTTGCGGCCCTGTGCGTCGCGCACCAGACCGTGAATATAAACCGTCTTGAACGGGGTTTCGCCCATGTGCTCCACACCGGAGAAGATCATGCGGGCAACCCAGAAGAAGATAATGTCGTAGCCGGTAACCAGCGTAGAGGTCGGGTAGAAGTAATCCAGTTCCTTGGTCTTATCCGGCCAGCCGAGGGTCGAGAACGGCCACAGTGCAGACGAGAACCAGGTATCAAGAACGTCCTCTTCCTGACGGACGTTCTTGCTACCGCACTTCGGGCAGGTGCAGACGTCGGTCTTGGAGACGGTCATCTCACCGCAGTCGTCGCAGTAGAACGCCGGGATGCGGTGACCCCACCACAGCTGACGGGAGATACACCAGTCGTGCACGTTTTCCATCCAGCGCAGGTAGGTCTTGGAGAAACGATCGGGCACGAACTTGGTCTTGCCCTCGTTTACTACATCCATAGCCGGCTTAGCCAGCGGCGCCATCTTGACAAACCACTGTGCCGAGGTCATCGGCTCAACGGTCGTGCCGCAGCGGTAGCAGGTGCCGACATTGTGCTCGTGGTCCTCGATCTTGACGAGGTAGCCGCCTTCCTCGAGGTCCTTGACAACCGCCTTGCGGCACTCGTAGCGGTCGAGCCCACAGTACTTGCCGCCGTTTGCATTGACGGTCGCGTCCTCGTTGAATACGAGGATCTGCTCGAGGTCGTGGCGCTGACCCATCTCGAAGTCGTTCGGGTCGTGGCACGGCGTAACCTTGACGCAGCCGGTACCGAACTCCATGTCAACGTACTCGTCGCCGAAGATCGGGATCTCACGGTTCATGATCGGGAGAATGCAGGTCTTGCCGATCAGGTGCTTGTAGCGCTCGTCGTTCGGGTTGACAGCCACGCCGGTATCGCCCATGAAGGTCTCCGGACGGGTGGTCGCAACCACCAGATCGCCCGAGCCGTCAGCGAGCGGATAGCGGATGTGCCACAGCTTGCCCGGCTGGGTTTCGTACTCAACCTCAGCGTCAGACAGCGCGGTCGCGCAGTGCGGGCACCAGTTGATGATGCGGTGACCCTTGTAGATCAGGCCCTTATTGTACAGGTTTACAAATACCTCGCGGACCGCCTTGGAGCAGCCCTCGTCCATGGTGAAGCGCTCACGGTCCCAGTCGCAGGAGGTGCCGAGCTTCTTCAGCTGGCTGATAATGCGGTTGCCGAACTTGTCCTTCCACGCCCAAACGCGCTTGAGGAATTCCTCACGGCCGAGGTCGTAACGGGTCAGGCCCTCCTCCTTGCGGAGATTCTCCTCAACCTTGATCTGAGTCGCGATACCAGCGTGGTCGGTACCCGGCATCCACAGAGCCTCGTAGCCCTGCATACGCTTGGTGCGGATCAGAATATCCTGCAGGGTCTCGTCGAATGCGTGGCCCATGTGCAGCTGGCCGGTGACATTCGGAGGCGGAATAACGATGGTGTAAGGTTTCTTGTCCGGATTGACTTCGGCGTGGAAGAAGCCGGAATCGACCCAGAACTTGTACAGCTTGTCCTCGACCGATTTCGGGTCGTAGGTCTTAGGCAGTTCGCTCATGGTTTATCTCCTTATCAAATTTATTCTGCTGAATAATTAGTAATGAGTAATTAGGAATTAGTAATTATAAGCGCTATCGCGCCAGTGCAAATATTCCTAACTGGTGCAGGAGCACCCTTAATTACTAATTTCTAATTCCTAATTACTAATTAAAAAGGAGCATACTATGATCCTTTTTACAGGACGAAGTATGCTCCGTGGTACCACCTGAATTCGCGTAAAGACGCGCACTCGTTGCCCCATAACGCGGGTTAGACGGAACAGCTTAACGAAAATTTCGGCTGTTCTGCTCCAAAGCGACCTTCTTCTTCCCCGCCGAGGTGCTTGCACCAACCGCACCCTCTCTAAACGCGCAAAGGAAAAATACTCCTCTTTTTCATGGCATTTGTGTATTAACTATATAAGTATAGCTGTTAAAATGGGGTTTGTCAAGATATATACCGCTATTGACGGCAACTTGCCCATATGTGATACATTCCAACGAATATTCTAACAGCTAAATACAGTCTCACGCTATCCCGTAGGGTGCGCCGACTCGGCGCACCGTGTAAACCATAACGCAAATTTCACAACAACGGAATACGTCAACGATAACATGTGCCACGGACATATAATCCGATGATATTCGTTAGATGCGGTGCGCCGAGGTCGGCGCACCCTACGGTTAGGCAATATGCTGTGCGTTATCGATTGCTATAATATTCATCCTCTGCCCATCTGCGTGGATTGTCAGCAATATAATTATGTCGTATCACATAATCGTTTTCATCGCGCACAATATGATCGTAAAACGACCGCTGCCACAGATTTCGGCCGGCATCTCGATTGGAAAATCGTTTCAATGCTGCAATTATGCGTGACAACAATTCCGTAGGGCGCGACGACCTCGGCGCGCCGTCATCACGCAAAACCGAAATCAACATATGAACATGGTTTGGCATGATAACATAGGAATCAATCGACACATATGGATATGCCACAGGAATCGTTTGGATATAATGTTCAACAATTTTACCGATGGCCGATAGCCGCAGAAATGGTGCGCCGAAGTCGGCGCACCCTACGGTAGACAAAGTGCATTCCTTCTGATAGGTGCAGAAGGTAACGAAATAAACGCCTTGCTGACTATAATCGTATTTAGGCAGCCGCAGCAGTTTCCGTTGCTCCATCAGGAAAGTCTCCGCTTAAACTCCTCATACCCAAACATGCGCACGACCTCATCGGTGCCGTCCGACCGCCGGATGGCGATAATCGGCAGCGGCATACCGTTGAACGTATTGGTCTTGACCATGGTGTAGAGCGCCATGTCCTCGAACACGACCTGCTCGCCTGCTCCGAGCGCTACATCGAACGAATACTCGCCGATGACGTCGCCCGCGAGGCAGGAACGGCCGGTCAGCAGATAGGTAAACGCCTTCTTGCCCGGCTCTCCGCCGCGGTACACCGGCGGACGGTACGGCACCTCAAGCACGTCCGGCATGTGGCATGCCGCCGAGGTATCCAGGATGGCGATATCCTTGTGGTTGTGCATCACCTCGAGCACGGTGGACACCAGATAGCCCGCGTTCAGGACAACGGCCTCGCCCGGCTCCAGATAAACCTGCACCTTGTACTTTTTCTGCAGATAATCAATGCAGTGCACCAGCGTTTCCACATCGTAATCCGCACGGGTGATGTGGTGGCCGCCGCCAAGGTTGAGCCACTTGAGTCCGTCCATATACTGGCCGAAATTCTGCTCAAAAGCGGCAACCGTACGGACTAAATCGTCCGAATTCTGCTCACAGAGCGTGTGGAAGTGAAAGCCTTCAATGCCGTCGAGCAGTTCCGGCTGAAAATTCTCGAGCGTAATGCCGAGACGCGAATCCGGTCCGCACGGGTCGTACATCGCATGGTCGGTCGGCTGCGTGGAGCACTCCGGATTGAGCCGCAGGCCGCAGCTCTTCCCTGCCGCACGGGCAAGGCTGCCGTAGGCCTTCCACTGCGTGAATGAGTTGAACACGATGTGGTCTGCGTACTCCAGAATCTCACGGAACTCGCCTTCCGCGTAGGCAGGCGCGTAGACATGGGTCTCACCGCCGAATTCCTCGTGGCCGAGCCGTGCCTCGTACAGGCCGGAGGCCGTCGTGCCCGCCAGATACTCACGGATCAGCGGGTACACGGAAAACATCGAGAACGCCTTCTGCGCCAGCAGGATCTTTGCGCCGGTGCGTCTGGCAACGTCCCGCAGGACGGCCAGATTCTGCACCAGACGGTTTTCATCGAGCAGGAAACAGGGCGTAGGAAGCTCAGTAAATTTCATATCAGTCCACCAGTACCGGCTTGTCGTTGATCTGCCACGGCAGACCCCACTTGTTCAGCGCTTCCATGTACGGATCCGGATCGAACTCCTCGACCGTATACACGCCCGGCTTGTTCCACTTGCCGGTCAGCAGCATAGCCGCGCCGATCATCGCCGGAACACCGGTGGTGTAGCTGATGGCCTGCGAGCCGACCTCGCGGTAGCACTCCTCGTGGTCGCAGACGTTGTAAATGTAGGCAGTCTTTTCCTTGCCGTCCTTCTTGCCGGTGAAAATGCAGCCGATGTTGGTCTTGCCCTTGGTGCGCGGACCGAGCGTTGCCGGATCGGGCAGCAGAGCCTTTAGGAACTGGATCGGCACGATCTGGTGACCCTCAAACTCGATCGGCGTGGTGGACAGCATGCCGACGTTCTCCAGACACTTCATATGGGTCAGGTAGGACTGGCCGAAGGTCATGAAGAAACGGATGCGCTGTACGCCCGGAATGGTCTTAGCCAGAGATTCAATTTCCTCGTGGTGGAGCAGGTACATGTCCTTGTGGCCGACCTGATCGAAATCGTACTCGCGCTTGATGCTCATCGCCGGAATCTCTACCCAGTGACCGTTCTCCCAGTACGAACCGGGTGCGGAAACCTCACGCAGATTGATCTCCGGGTTGAAGTTGGTCGCAAACGGATAGCCGTGGTCGCCGCCGTTACAGTCGAGAATGTCGATGGTGTCGATCTGGTCAAACAGGTGCTTCTGTGCGTAAGCGCAGTACGCCTGCGTAACGCCCGGATCAAAGCCGGAGCCGAGCAGTGCAGTCAGACCGGCGTCCTCGAACTTCTTCTTGTACGCCCACTGCCAGGAGTAGTCAAAGTATGCGGTAAAGCCCTCTTCCTTGCAGCGCTTCTCGTAGATGGCACGCCACTCCGGATCGTCGGTGTCCTCCGGCTCGTAGTTGGCGGTATCCATGTAGTTGACACCGCACTTGAGGCACGCGTCCATGATGGTCAGGTCCTGATACGGCAGGGCAATGTTCATCACGATGTCCGGCTTGTACTCGTCGATGAGCGCGCACAACTCGTCCACGTTGTCCGCGTCCACCTTGGCGGTGCGGATCTTGGTCGCAGTCGTGCCGTCCAGCTTTTCCTTGATGGCGTCGCACTTGCTCTTGGTGCGGGACGCGATCATAATCTCCTCAAAAACGTCGCTGTTCTGGCAGCACTTGTGGATAACTACGCCGGCTACACCGCCGCAGCCGATGATCAATGCTCTTCCCATGTTAGGTCCTCCTCATTGTTTCCTTTAGATTTGTATGAATGTGATGATAAACGCAAATAGCAAATACAGTATCGGCAAGCCGATAGTGATATGATTTGGGTTGGTAAATCTGTAATTTGTAAGTCTGTTGATGCATTTGAAGCACAAATAGCCGATGAATGTTCCGAGTGTGTTGGAAATCAGGTCGCTGATATCGGTCGCGCGGTACAGCGTGAACAGCTGGCTCACTTCGATCAAAAGCGAAAAGCCAAAGCCGGTCAGCAGTACATTCTGCACCCGCTCGCAGGCCCTGCTTATCATGGGACAGAAAAATCCCAGCGGAATAAAGCAGAATACATTCAGCAGAAATTCCAGACTGAACCCGTCCGCAAGCGGTATCAGATTGATGTTCGGATTCCAGATGGATTCACCCAGACCGGACAGCCGCAGCCATTCCTTTATCGTGGGAATGCCGACAATGTGGCTCAGCATAACCGTCAGATAGTAGTAGAATACCACGAGAATCACGCCGGTTTTGAGCGTCAGCGCCTGTCTCCGGTGCAGCCAGTACAGCGATGCACCGATGAGCACAATACCGCCCAGAATAAACCGCAAATCCAGTCCCAGCAGATCCAAAACCGCTGTGAAAAACCCTAATTGAACCTCCTACAATAATAATTAAGGTTTAAGGCGCGACCGCCAGCCGCGTCTTTTTCCATCTCAAAGCCGAAGCTGTTAGAATAAGAGAGTAATGGCCTGAC
>CAVLCS010000125.1:0-7258 GCA_963661675.1 Bulleidia sp. | reverse complement strand
AAAAGCCTGCATCCGCAGGCTTTTTCTTATACCACAATGGCTCTCGGCGGCACCGGCGAGGAAAACACGATCTGCGTTTCGGTTTTGCCAAATTTCTGCAGGCGGCCGATAAAGCCGTCCAGCTCCTGCGTCGAGGCGAACGACACCTTGATCAGCATGGAGTAGTTGCCGGTCACGCAGTTGCACTCGAGCACGTTCGAGCACGCGGCAATGAACGGATAAAATTCCTCTTTCTGGGTGGGCTGCATATCCAGATGGATGTACGCAAGAATGTGATGGCCAAGCTGCAGCGGGTCCAGATCGAGCGTGTAAGCGCGGATAACGCCCTGTTTTTCCAGTCGCTCGATACGCGCGGAAACAGCAGGGGAGGAAAGGCGAACCTCACCTGCAAGGGCCTTGATGGGGGTGCGGGCATTCTTCTGCAGCAGCCGCAAGAGCTTCAGATCAATTTCGTCCATGGGGCAAATAGCCCTCCTTATCCTAAAAATAAAAACAGGAGTCCGACCCGCCTTCGCGGGACGAACTCCTTTGTTCGCTATTTATTATAAAGCACGACAGGGTTGTTGTCAAATAAAATAAGGCATCGGACGAAAGTTTTTATACATCCGAGTCGGTGATGGGCTTGAACACGATCCACTGATCGTCGATCAGCACCTCGATATGGTCGCCTATGGCCTGGTAGCCGTAGCCGGTGCCGAAGTTGGACTGGTCGTTTTCGGTGGGCGCGTCCGTGCCGTTTGCTGTCTGCGAGGTGATCTCGCCGTCCATGTTGCCGCAGCGTCCGTCAACTGTGCTGGCCTCACCGGCGGACTGGTACAAAGTGCCATCCACCATCACCATCATGGGTGCGTCCGCGACCGGTTTCTGCTCGGTGGTATCGGGCAGGGTGGCTGTATCGTTCGTGCTCTGGGTGCCGACTTCGGATTCTGTGGTTTTCGGCTCGGATTGGCCGCAGCCGGTCAGCAGCAGCGCCAAAAGCGCAAGGAGCATTGCTAAAGTACGTTTTGTCATAAAAAACACCGCCTTTTGTTACTCTCAAAGTATCTCTGATAGTATAGACGAAAGACGGTGCGAAAAGTTCCGTGTAAAATTATTTTTTCTTCTTTGGTTTTGTCCAGCCGGATTTTTTACCCTGATTTGGTTTGCCCTGTGCCGGACGCGAAGCCGGACGTTTGCCGTTCGGTGCACTGTGCCTGCCGTTATTGGGCGCAGAATGACGGCGGTCGTTGTTCTGCTGTCTGCCGCCGTTGGACACGCCGTGACGGCTGACGCTGTGCTGCTTGCTGCCCGGTGTGAACGATTCGTTTGCACGGCCTGGACGAATCAGGCATTCCTTGCCGAAACCGATGAGATCCTCACGATGCGCCTTTTTGAGTGCCGCCATGACGATCGGACGCTTGTCCGGCCGGCGCCACTGCAGCAGCGCACGCTGCATGGCCTTGTCCTCGGGCGTTTTGGCCACGAAAACCGGCTTCATGGTACGCGGGTCAATCTCGGTGTAGTACATCGCGGTGGACAGCGTGCCCGGTGTCGGATAAAAATCCTGCACCTGCTCGGGCATGTAGCCGACACGGTTGAGGTACTGCGCCAGCATAATCGCATCATCGAGCG
The DNA here is from genome assembly GCA_963661675.1 of Bulleidia sp. Lineage (GTDB taxonomy): Bacteria > Bacillota > Clostridia > Oscillospirales > Butyricicoccaceae > Agathobaculum. Next base: position 5,647 of record CAVLCS010000125.1, on the reverse strand, counting down.
TTGCACCCGGGTGCGAACTCATCAGATAGGGCACAAGATACTGCTTGCGGCCTAGTTTCTGGTTGATGCGGGCATACCGCTCGCGGAACTGCTCGTATACCTTAAACGACGGCTTGCCCATGTAGTACAGGGCGTTGTCGCTCATGTGCTCGGGCGCGACTTTCAGCTGACCTGAAATGTGGTGCTCGACCAGTTCACGGAAGAACGCGTCGTTCTTCTCGGCCATCATGTAGTCGTAGCGCAGACCGGAACGCACGAACACCTTCTTGACACCCTCAATGCGGCGCAGCTCACGCAGAAGTTCCAGATAGTCGGTGTGGTCGGCCTCGATGTTCTGGCAGGTGGTCGGGAACAGGCAGCGCTTGTCTTTGCAGCAGCCGTATTTTTCCTGCTTTTTGCAGGCCGGGAAACGGAAGTTGGCCGTCGGGCCGCCGACATCGTGGATGTAGCCCTTGAATCCGGGCATCTGGGTAATTTTTTTCGCTTCCTCGATGACGCTTTCGTGGCTGCGGACCTGGATGTAGCGTCCCTGATGGAATGCGAGTGCGCAGAAGTTGCACGCGCCAAAGCAGCCGCGGTTGTGGATGATGGAGAACTGCACCTCCTGAATGGCAGGTACGCCGCCGAGCGCCTCATAGGACGGATGATAGGTGCGCATGTATGGCAGCGCGTAAACGTGGTCCATCTCCTCGGTGGTCAGCGGCTTTGCGGGCGGATTCTGCACGAGAATGCGTTTGCCGTGCCGCTGAAGAATGGCCTTGCCGCGTACCGCATCCTGCTCGTCGTACTGGATCTTGACCGAACGGGCGTAATCCGGCTTGCTGGCGCAAACATCCTCATACGAGGGACATTCGACCGCATCATACTCCAGATCGGCGGTGTCATGCGTCATATAAGCCGTGCCGCGGACACCTTTGCACGCGTCCGCACCCTTCTTGCCATGCTTGAGGTTGTTCGCCAGCTCGACGACCGAGTGCTCGCTCATGCCGAACATGACGCCGTCTGCACCGGTGGATTCCAGAATGGACGGCATGACACGGTCGGCCCAGTAATCGTAGTGCGCAAACCGGCGCAGACTGGCTTCAATGCCGCCGAGATACACCGGCGTATCCGGAAACGCACGCCGCGCGAGCATGGAGTAGACGGTTACCGCACGGTCCGGGCGCTTGCCGCCCACACCGCCCGGTGTGTAGGCGTCATCCGAACGGCGTTTTTTCGCCGATGTGTAGTGCGCGACCATCGAGTCGATGTTGCCGCCGTTGATGAGCACCGCGTATCGCGGACGGCCCATCTCGAGGAAATCGTGCTCATCGCGGAAGTCCGGCTGGCTGAGGATAGCGACCTTGTAGCCGGCATCCTCCAGCACACGCGAAATGATCGCCGTGCCGAATGACGGATGATCGACATACGCATCGCCGGTGACGATGAGGAAATCGCAGTAATACCACCCGCGATCGGTCATATCTTGTTTGGAAATAGGGAGAAAACCGTTCATATATACCTCTTTGGCTTTACAAGGTGAAAATTATAGGTTACAATAGAAATACGGGTAATCCGGCAAAAGATTGAGAGACGGTTGGCCATACTCCTGAGAAGGAGGTGGTATTATGGATCAGATTTGGCAGATCATTATGCTACTTATTCTGCTCGAGTTTGTGAAAACCATAAAAAAATAACCGCCCCTCGCCAAAGTGTGCGGTTATTTTCTAAATAATTAAACGCTCTGGTCAACCGTCTTTCGCCGGATTGCCCTTTTCTATTTATAAGTATAGCAAATCTGCGGTAAAAGTCAAGCCGCAGAGCACGGAAATGTTTTGCAGAATAAAAAATAACCGCCCCGGCCAAGGTTGCGGTTATTTTTCGGAAAATAACAATGCTCTAGGTCAACCGTCTTTCGCCGGATTGTCCTTATAATTATGGTATGCAGAATCAGTTATCCAGATAGAACTGAACCAGCTCCTGCATCAGTTCGTCGCGGTCGATCTTGCAGATCAGGCTGCGGGCATTATTGTGGTTGGTTATGTAAGTCGGGTCCTCAGAGAGAAGATAGCCGACGATCTGGTTGATCGGGTTGTAGCCTTTCTCCTTGAGCGCGTCATACACAGTGGTAAGCGTGCGCTTCATCTCCTTGTTGGACTCGTCTACCAGACTGAATTTTCTCGTTCCGTCAAGCATATTTGGTTCTCCTTTCCGATCCTACCTGTCGGTGTTTATCGTTACTTACAGCATAATACAAAAAGCAGAAAAAGTAAAGCCTTATCCGCGCAAAACTCATACGAAAACTTTTTCCGCCGCTGGCATACACTGTATAGCGGACCGGGAAGAACCTGTCTTACGAGCTGTAATTTTCCAGCAGCCGCGCAAGATCGTCCGCGTTGTCGAGCGTAACGCCGTCCTCGAGCGTTTTCTGCTCGGCAGAAGGCAGCGTGCGCGTGTCGATGCCCGTGTGCAGGACCGAGCCGTCGCTCTGGCGGATGACCAGCCGGTCGTTTTCGCTCTGCACGGTATAGGTAATGGAGGCACTTGCCGGAACAGCAGGTGCGGACAGCAGCGCACGTCCGGCGAGCACGATGCTGATAAGCGCCGCAATACACGCCAGCACGGTAACTTTCATGCGCCGCTGCGCCTGCTGCATCGCCAGCAGATAAAAACCCTGCATCATGGTCAAAACTCCTTTCCACTCTGGAAGTTATCTTGAGTATTCCCACAAAAATACGGCTTATTCCAAAAGGACTGTAAAAAATGTTTGGAATTTGCAAAGTCCTGTGTTATAATGCTATCAGAGTGTCTGTTACCCTGGCAGCAGACTGTCAGGAGAAAACAGCACAGGCAGCTATTGTACAATTCATTTAGCCTTATCAGACGGTAGTACCGATGAATTTTACGGTACTGCCAGCAATACACGGCAGTTGGGGAAAAATCAAGCCGTGTGCGGGAACAAATAGGGCGTGCTTTACGTCTTACCCGACAGGACCTTGCGGCTTATACCGTGGGGCAAGGAGGAAAACAAATTGGCAACTGGCAATCAAAAAGGAACGGGAATCGGGCATCTTCTGTCCCGCATACTGATCACGCTGGTACTGATCGGTGTACTGTGCGGCTGCTTCTGCGGCATCGCATTTGCGCTGTATGTGCACGTTTATATCAATCCGTCCGCGCAGGAGACTGCGGTGGAGATCAGCAAGGGACTGGGTCTGAACCTTAATTCGTTCATTTATGCAAAGGATTCCGATACCGGCGAATACAAGCTGTACGAGACCATCAAGGGCAAGGAAAACCGTGAATGGGTGGACAGCGACAAGATCCCGGACAGCCTGAAGAACGCTGTCGTAGCGATCGAGGATGAGCGCTTCTATAAGCACCACGGTGTGGACTGGGTCCGCACGATCGGCGCTGTAAAGGGCTGGGTGCTTGGCGGCACGCAGTACGGCGGCTCGACGATCACGCAGCAGCTGATCAAAAACATCACGGCTGATAACGATTATTCGGTAAAACGCAAGGTAAATGAGATTTTCCGTGCGTTTGCACTCGAAAAAGAGATCGATGACAAGGACCGTATCCTGGTCATGTACCTGAACACGATCTACCTTGGCTACAACAGCTACGGCGTACAGACCGCGGCCCGGCAGTACTTTGACAAGGACGTTTCCGAGCTGGATCTGGCAGAATCCGCCGTACTGGCCGGACTGACCAACAATCCGTCGATCTACGATGTTTACAACCATCCCGACAAGGTAAAGGAGCGTCAGGAGACCATCCTTGCGCAGATGCTCGATCAGAAGATGATCTCGCAGGACGAGTATGAAGCCGCCGTAGCAGAGCAGCTCAACTACCGTCCCTACGAGGAGTATCAGCAGGATATCAAGTCCACTTACAGCTACTTCACCGATGAAGTCATCAAGGACGTTATCAACGACCTGATGACCGAAAAGGGTTATTCCCGTCTGGTCGCGGAGAACATGGTGTACTCCGGCGGTCTGAACATTTACGCTACTATTGACACCAAGGTGCAGGATGCACTGGACGAGGTCTGGGCTAACGCGGATAATTTCCCGAACACCGAAAAGTACGGCGAGATCCCGCAGAGCGCCATGGTCATCACGGACAAGCAGGGCGATATCGTTGGTATTGCCGGCGGACGTGGTGAAAAAACCAGCAGCCGAGGTTTCTCTTACGCGTCTGACGCACGCCGTCAGCCGGGTTCCTCGATCAAGCCGCTGGCGACCTACGGTCCTGCTATGGACGCCGGCATTGTTACGCCGGATACCACGGTTTACGACCGGGCCCTCATGCAGGATGACGAAGGCAATCCGTGGCCGATGAACGACGGTCAGTACCCGACTGGCCGTGCAATGACGGTCAAGGAAGGTATGACGCGCTCGCTCAATACCATTTCGGCCCAGCTTCTCAAGCAGCTGACGCCGCAGAAGTCCTACGAGTTCATGACGCAGCAGCTCGGCATCAAGCTGGTAGACAGCCGCACCAACGAGGACGGCACCGTGCAGTCGGATATCGCTCTTGCACCGCTGGCGCTCGGTGCGCTGACGGATGGCGTTACCGTTCGTGAGATGGCAGGCGGTTTTGCTACCTTCATCAACGACGGTGTCTACGGCGGTACGCGCACCTACACCAAGGTGATGGACAACGAAGGCAACACCATAATGGAGAACACCCCGAATACGGACAAGGGCTTCACCAATGTCCGCACGGCGTATTATATGCTCGAATGTCTGCAGAACGTTACCGCACACGGTACCGCCTACGGCATTCAGCTGGACGGTGTAGAGACCGGCGGCAAGACCGGTACCACCACCTCCAACACCGATATCTGGTTCTGCGGCATCACGCCGGAGTACTCGGGTGCGGTTTGGGTAGGCTATGAGCATAACTACCGTCTGGACGGTCTGTACGGCCGCAATGCTGCAAACATCTGGCTTGCGGTTATGCAGAAGGTGCATGCAGGCGATTCCGGTCTGGTATTTGACTCGCATCCGCAGGACTTCGAGGAAGTCACCTACTGTATGGATACCGGTCTGCTGGCTTCCGGTGCGTGCCGCGCTGCGGGACGTGCTGCAACCGGCCGATTCTGGAAGGACAAGGTTCCGACCGAGACATGTAATCATCAGAATATCGAAAACAAGTATGATTTCGAGAGCATGGGCGTAGATAACTACTACTACTACGACGATGAGGAAGATTACAGCGATTCGGACTCGAATTCGGATACCTCTTCGGACAACGGCGATGGCAACTATGATTCCGGAGACGGCGGCTCGTATGACAACGGCGATTCCGGAGACGGCGGTGACGGCGGATATGATCCGGGTGACGGCGGCGACTCCGGCGGAGACGGCGGAGATTCCGGCGGCGACTCGGAAGATCCCGAAGCATAAAGCCGAATCGTTCGGCACAAACTGAAAACTGAAAATCGTTCAGCGCCGCACAAGGCCGCACAAGTCGGGGCGTTAGCGGTGCCTTGAACCCGCAATCCGCTTCAGCGGGGACTATGCGGGTAACAAGGAGCACACATGCGGCGAGGCAGCCACTCACAGGGCGATGAGGGACCGGTACTGCGCAACGGAGGACTGTGAACCATGTCAGGCGGGGAACCGAGCAGCATTAAGCAGAAACCATCGTGTGCCGCAGA
>CAVLCS010000124.1:0-7290 GCA_963661675.1 Bulleidia sp. | reverse complement strand
CAGCCGGAAACCCTACATCAGAAATCCTTCATCCCACAACTTTTGTGATTGACCCATTATTTTTATAATTTCATTTCTCTGTTCTTCCTGCGCAGATGGGTCGCCAGTGCGTACAGGACGGCGATATCCTCCTCGTCCAGTCCGGTCAAGTCCAGCGTCTGTGTTTTTGCGACACACAGCAGATAGTCCGTCGATACCTTAAATATCTCGGATAATTCGATAATATACTGCGTACTCGGCACATTTAAGCCCAATTCCCACGCATTTACGCTCGAGCGTGTAATGCCCAGCCGCTTGGCCAGCGCTGCCTGTGAGATGTTGTGACTCTCCCGCAGCATTTTAATTCGTTCCCCTATAATCAGCATGCTATCACCTTGTTATAGGGTATGCCAATCACGATGATATTACGATATCATTGTGATATTTATAATTGACACCGGTGTTTTTTACAGCTATACTAAAGGTAAATAAAGGAGGACTCTATATGGTAATCTTACTGACGCTCCTGGTATGCCTAATCATAGCTCTCATATGCTGGGGAATCTATACAGCCATTCGCTCCGTACTGTCCAATAAGTGGATTCATGACTCGGCACGACAGGATGTTGTACATCTGTTTAATCGCGACTTACCGAAATGGTTAGAATCAGCTTATACCGCCTTAAACCAGCATTTGCAGACACAAGGCAGCAAAAATGACTGGAGTATAGAAATTACACATCCTTCCAACGCCGTTATTGATCGATGCCGTATCAATTTTTCTGGTTCACAAGGTATTATTTTAGACAGTGCCAATCAGCAATTACTCTATTATAAAACAAAAGATTTATCCGAATTGCATGCCCTTCAATGCGCAAATGCCAATCCAAGAGAAGCATTTGAGCATTTTACTCTCCCCTACTCTGATATTTTCAAAGCACAGCTTATTACCTCAAAACACACCTATACGCACGTCGAAAAGAAAGGCGGCATTACTCGGAGCATCGCCGGTGCAGTAATCGGTGGTGTACCCGGTGCCATCATCGGCGCCAGCACCGCCAAACAGCATACCACCGAACATACCGTTTATGAAAAATTAGCAATCGTTATTCAAAGTAAAAATCTCAATCACCCTTATATAGAATTGGATTTTTCGAATAATACTGCCGTATGTGATATGTGGAAAATTCTTCAAACCTCTAAGCTGTTTGGAAATGTCTTCGATACTATAACGAAATACGATATGGGATCTACAAATAGTGATACATATATTAAAATCGGAAAGCGTTTCTCTGCGCTTCCATCACTTGCATTTCCTTTGCAAGCAATCGGTCCGGTACAATCGGATATGTTGAATCAAGCACTATTCCGTTTGGAAGCAGTTGCACAAGCCGATTCTTCGCCTGTTTCATAACAAAAAAGCGTCTGCTCCCGCAGACGCTTTTTCCATTCACTTACGCATCATTCGACAGATGGAACTTATCGAACGCATAGAACACAAGGCTCATGATCATACCGACGATCGCCGCCAGGGTCATACCGGACAGTGACACATTGCCGATGGCCAGCGTCACGCCGGACAGGCCGGTAACGAAGATGACCGAAGTCAGGATCATGTTGCGGTTCTTGCTGTAGTCAACGTGGTTGTCAACCAGAATACGCAGACCGGAGGTACCGATCATGCCGTACAGCAGGAAGGAGATACCGCCGATGACCGGACCCGGGATGGTCTGAATCAGAGCCGCCAGCGGGCCGACAAACGAGCAGATAATACTCAGCACAGCCGCACCGCCGATAACGCGCACGGAGTACACCTTGGTGATCGCCATAACGCCGATGTTCTCGCCGTAGGTGGTGGTCGGCACCGAGCCGATCAGACCGGAGATCATGGTCGAGAAGTTATCCGCGAACAGCGAACGGTGCAGACCGGGGTCCTTGAGCAGATCGCGGCCGATAACCTTGCTCGTTACGAGCTGATGGCCGATATGCTCATTCGCGATAACCAGAAGCACCGGAAGAATGATGAGAATCGCGTTGATATCAAACTTCGGGGACTGGAAATTCGGGATGGAGATAATGCTGGTATGCAGTGCATCCACGATGGTCTGGGTCTCGATAACGCCGGTGCAGACACCTGCGATGTAGCCGCAGATGATGGCGATCAGGATCGGGATGGTCGAGAAGAAACCGCGGAACAGCACGCTGCCGAATACAGCAACCGCCAGCGTTACAAGGAAGGTGATGACCGTTCCCGTAGTCACACTGTCGCCGACGATACAGCCGGTAGAAGCCGCAGAGCCTGCCAGCTCCAGACCGATCAGCGCAACGACCGGCCCCATGGCTGCAGGCGGCAGAACGACGTTGATCCAGTCCGTACCGCACTTATAGATGATGAACGCGAGCACACAGCCGCACGCACCAACGACAACAAAGCCGCCGAGCGCGTACTGATAGCCCCAGTTCTGCATAACGAGCGTAGCCGGTGCGATGAACGCGAACGAGGAACCGAGGTACGCCGGTGCCTTGCCCTTGGTGATGAGGATAAACAGCAGCGTACCGATACCGTTCATAAACAGTACGATCGCCGGATTCATGCCGAACAGGAACGGCACGAGCACGGACGCGCCGAACATCGCGAACATGTGCTGAATAGACAGCGGCACGAGCAGGCGCGGCGGCACCTTTTCCTCTACCTGAATGATTCTGTTGTTTTGCATCGTTTTTTCATTCCCCCTGAAAAAATTATTTCTCTTGTAAGACCAGGCCCTTACCGGAACAGATTCTTGATCTCTTCCATCCGGGCACACGTCATATTATACCCCATTTCGTAGCCCCATTCCAGCTTTTTCACGTCTTTTTCAAAGCTGTTCAGCGATTTTTCCGGCTGAAGGAGCACGGTGTCCTGCGGCTTGTTCTCCGCAAGGCGGTGGCAGAAGCAGACCGTCTCGTTGTAGTGCTTGGCACGCTCGAGCAGCACCTTGGGCATCGCCGGATATTTTCGTTTCAGCCACTTTGCGGTGAACTGCGTGCCGCGTCCGAGTGTTTTGCGGTAGCTTTCCGGCTGCGTGAGCACGATGAGGTTGCGCTCGTTGCCGTCGTGCAGGCTCTTTAGAATCGGGATCGGGTCCGCAAGACCGCCGTCGTAGTAGGTCTCGCCGTTAATCTGCACCGGCGGAAAGTAGATCGGGATCGCGCAGGTTGCCCGCAGCATGGTGCACGGACGGTCCATGCGCAATCCATCGAGGTACTCCGCCTTGCCGGTGTTCGCATTGGTGACACCTACCAAATATTTGCCTTGATATTTGTGAAATTCGTTCCAATCGAACGGCACAAGCTGGTTCGGGATGGTGTCGAACACAAAGTCCGTGCCGAAGATCGAATGGTCGTGCAGCAGGTTGCGCGCACCCAGATAGCGCTTGTCGCCGCGGTACTGCCGCAGCACGTCAAGGTTGCGCTCGCGCTGCCGCGAGAGATACGACGCCGCGTACGTGATGCCGGCGGACACGCCGATGACGTAGTCGAACATAGTGTCGTTGTCGAGCAGCGCGTCCATCACGCCGCAGGAGAATACCGGGCGGAAGGTTCCGCCCTCTAAGACTAAACCGGGCATAATTAACCTGCCTTTCTTACCAAAATCGAGAGTTTTTCCGTATTTTCAGCACACGTTATCCGGTGCACACGATCCGCGGAGCGGTACGTTGTTGCTGGGCGTAAATTCGCCGTTTGCATCATCTACGAATTCAATCCGCAGATATAACTTTACATTTTACCGTAGGGCGGGGTGAGGGCACCCCGCCCTACGGATATGATGTAAATGGTATCCGCAGACGTTTGCAATGTGATTTCCGTTAGATACGGTAAAGTCCGTTGATAAATGTAACTCGCAGGTGCTGTCCATAACCACCAGAGCAATGAATTGCGCGACACTGTTATCCCACAAGGGAAAGGGGTGTTTCACAAGAGGGTGGAAACCGTAGGTGTCTACCCTCTTGTGCCCCTGCCGGGTAGGCAAGATTCCGTTCGCTTCGCAAGCGATTTCACTGAAAATCTGCATGATTTTACAAAAAGACAGACCAACAATCGAAATCATCGGTCTGTCTTTCTGACACCCAGCGGTTTCCCGCCGAGTAAAATGCTATTGAATTAGCCGATCATCTTTGCGGTGCTTACCTTGATGCCAGGGCCCATGGTAGAAGCAACAACGCAGGAACGAACGTACTGACCCTTTGCAGCAGCCGGCTTAGCCTTGATGATTGCACCCATCAGAGCGTCGAAGTTGTCCTGCAGCTTCTCAGCGCCGAAGGAAGCCTTGCCGATCGGGCAGTGAATGATGTTGGTCTTATCGAGACGGTACTCGATCTTACCAGCCTTGGACTCCTGAACAGCCTTGGTAACGTCCATAGATACGGTACCAGCCTTCGGGTTCGGCATCAGGCCCTTAGGACCAAGCACGCGGCCCAGACGGCCTACAACGCCCATCATGTCCGGGGTAGCGATAACTACGTCGAACTCAAAGAAGTTCTCCTTCTGGATGCGCTCCATCAGGTCCTCTGCACCAACGATGTCTGCGCCTGCAGCCAGAGCCTCGTCAGCCTTTGCGCCCTTAGCGAATACAGCAACGCGAACCTGCTTGCCGGTGCCGTGGGGCAGAACGATAGCGCCGCGAACCTGCTGGTCAGCATGACGGGAGTCAACGCCCAGCTTTACGTGCAGCTCGATGGTCTCATCGAACTTAGCCTTCGCGGTGGAAACAACGGTGGAAAGCGCTTCAGCCGGCTCGTACTGCTTAGTACGGTCGATCGTCTTTGCGCTGTCTACATACTTTTTACCTTTATGCACAATAAATCCTCCTTAAGTGGTTAAGCGGGAACTTGAATAACCCTCCCACTGTATGCGGCAGATAGCCGCAGCTTCGTACAACAATAAAAACCGGAGATTACTCCTCGACGGTAATACCCATCGAACGGGCAGTGCCCGCGATCATGCTCATAGCAGCTTCCAGGGAAGCAGCGTTCAGGTCGGGCATCTTGGTCTCTGCGATCTTCTGGCAGTCAGCCTTGGACAGCTGAGCGACCTTGGTCTTGTTCGGTACAGCAGAACCGGACTCGATGCCGCAAGCCTTCTTGATCAGAACCGGCGCCGGAGGCGTCTTGGTAACGAAGCTGAACGAACGGTCAGCATAAACCGTAATGATAACCGGAATGATCATGCCGGCATCGTTCTTGGTGCGCTCGTTGAATTCCTTGGTGAAAGACATGATGTTTACACCGTGCTGGCCGAGAGCCGGACCTACCGGGGGAGCCGGGGTTGCCTTGCCTGCGGGAATCTGGAGCTTGATATAACCTACTACTTTCTGTGCCATGTTGAAAGGTTCCTCCTTCAAAAAATGTGGTGGCTGGCGAGTTCCTAATTGGCACGGAACTCTCCCACTTGCCGTAAATGCGGAAATCTATCTTCCGCTCATTGTCACTCGTCGAGAGTTTCAACCTGATCGAGCTCAAGCTCGACAGGGGTTTCGCGGCCGAACATGGAAACGGTTACGTTAACCTTGTTCTTATCCGGCTCGACCGACGATACAACGCCGATAAAGCCTGCCAGTGCGCCGTCGATAACGCGAACACTGTCGCCTGCGGCGTAGTTTACCTCGATCTCGCGCTTTTCCACGCCCATTGCGATGATCTCTTCCTCAGTCAGCGGGATCGGCTTGGAGCCGCCCGACTTGTCCTGACCCAGAAAACCGGTGCAGCCGCGCGTATTGCGGACCAGATACCAGGTTTCATCGGTCATGATCATCTTAACGAGCACGTAGCCCGGGTACAGCTTGCGCTCTACCTCACGGCTTTTGCCGTCCTTTACCTCAACGACCTTCTCAGTCGGGATGTTGACGGCTTGGATCAGGTCATGCAGCTTGCGGTTTTCGACCGCTTTTTCGATCGAAGAGGCTACCTTGTTTTCGTAGCCGGAGTACGTATGAACAACGTACCATTTTGCAGCGTCTGACATTGTTGCCTCCTTTTAAATTAGGCGGCGAAATGTTTAAGCAGCGTCTGGACACCAAGACCGAATACGATGTCAAGCACCCAGATGAAAATGCCGATGATGATAACGCAGGCGATAACGACCAGCGTGTTGTTCATCGTCTGCTCACGGGTGGGCCAGACGATCTTGCGGCATTCGCTCTTCAATTCGCGGAACCACTTACCGATACGAGCAAAGAGACCGGGCTTTTTCGCTTTGGTTTCTTCAGCCATTAAGCTACTTCCTTTCCCTTACTTCGTTTCGCGGTGAAGCGTGTGCTTCCGGCAGAAACGGCAGTACTTGTTCATTTCCAGACGATCCGGATCATTCTTCTTGTTCTTCATTGTGTCATAGTTTCTCTGCTTGCACTCGGTGCAGGCCAGCGTGATCTTTACGCGCATAGATAACGGCACCTCCTTTTAATATCTCGCTTCGTTTCCGTGTCCCTGTGACACGGCCTGAAGCTAATTGCCTCCCTCTGTCAGCGTTCCGGCGTTCTACTTTTCAGACACACGAAAAAATAGGCGCAAAAAAGAACCTGCATAGGTGTTTTTAGTATAGCATGAGAGGGATTTGCGGTCAAGCATTTTTTCTGAAAAAGTGCTGATTATTTTCGATTTTTATGGTATACTCAGGGTAATCACACGGGCAGAAAACACCAATCCGAAAAACTGCCCAAGAAACAGGAGTATGACTATGCGTATTTTGGGCATTGATTACGGAGACGCCCGCACCGGCCTTTCGATCTCCGATCCTTCCGGCTTTCTGGCCGGCTCGCCGAGCGTGATCCACGAGTGGAATTACGCCAAGCTGGTGGACAAGCTGGTGACTTTCATTCAGGAAAACAAAATTGAAGAAATTGTCCTCGGCCACCCGAAGAATATGGACGGCACGGTCGGTCCGCGTGCGGAAAAGTGCGAAAAGCTCGCAAAAGAGCTCGAGGAGCGCACCGGACTGCACGTTGTGCTGTGGGACGAACGCCGCACGACGGTCGCGGCACACGAAATCCTGCACCGCAGCGGCAAAAAGGAGAAAAAGCACCGCCAGAACGTCGATGCGGTCGCAGCTACGCTTATCCTGCAGGGCTATCTGGATTTTAAGCGCCGCCAGTGATCTCTGAGCATACCTATTTATATAGTATCATTTTTCGGCACCTGTTCCCCGCAGGTGCTGTTTGCTTTTCCAACAATTTCTCTTTGCAAGAAACAATTCTTGACCTTTTTCCTTTTTTCTGATACCGCAAATTGCAAGTGCAAGTTGGACACCTGCACGGTAGAAATTAGTTAATCAGAG
>CAVLCS010000123.1:0-7314 GCA_963661675.1 Bulleidia sp. | reverse complement strand
CAGCCGGAAACCCTACATCAGAAATCCTTCATCCCACAACTTTTGTGATTGACCCAAATTTTTTTGAAAAAAGAAAAGTTGGGTGTTACACCCAACTTTCCCTTTTGCGCACAATGCTGTTCAGCACATTTACTTTCCTGCTTTACACCTATGCAGATACATACATTATCCAACAATTTTCCAATTCCCATCCACCAGTTTCAGCGCAAGCTCAAACTGCGAAACCTGTGTCATTTTCGTAACGCTGTCCAGATATTCCACTGCCACAGTTGCCGTAACGGTATCGTCGCCCTTATTCAGCACCGTGCTTTTAAGCTGACTGAACGTATAGTCCGCGCACTTTACTGGCGGCATGGGACCGCCACTGACGTAGTAAGACAGCTCTTTTTCCGTTGCCGTCGGATACAGCGTGAAAAAGGTGGTCAGAAAATCCGTAATGTCCTCGCTCTCAGCCGCAGAAACCGTTCCATCGGGTTCTGCAGCTTTGGGCGTGTATGCGGATTTTGCAGGCTTTCCGGTAATAGTCGGTGCCTGTGTGATAACCATATCGCCGTTATCGTCCTTGTGGATCATCGTTTTGTAAACGCTGGATACGGTGTCCTTTTTCTTGCCGTCCGAGATTGTCTGCGCTACCGTGAACACGACTGCAAAATCGTTTTCACTGCCGTTCTGCTCCACAGACCAAATCTGAACGTCCTGTACAGAAGAAGAAACCGCAACGTCGCTTCTCACGGTATCGGCCGTCAAACGCTGCAAGTCCTCAGTCAGATAGCCAGTCAACGTATCGGTACGCTGTGCAACGGAATCCTTGTTATTACTCCACGAATAGTAGGTTTTTACAAAGTTCCGCACAAACGCTTCTACGCCACTGGTATCCTCCACACGGCGCTCAACAATCTCTTTTTCGTGAACGGTATGTGTATCGATTGCAGTAAAATTCTTATACACTGCAAATGCAAATCCGCAGACGAACAGCAGCCACATTGCAATCACAGCAGGCTTGCGGCTATTGGCCGTGTAAACACGCAGTTTCTTTAGTTTCTGCTGTTTTTCTGTCTTTTTCTTAAACATAATTTGTTCTCCCTTTTGTTATTTCTGCGGGACGACAGCGCCGCCCCATCCCCAGCCACCAAAGCCATAGTAGGCCGTCCAGCCCTCTACGGTATCAATGGTAGTGCCGCCAATGTTGGAAATAATCTGGCCGTTGCCAATGTAAATGCCGACATGACCGGCATTTCGTCCGCAGGTATCGTTCGTTCGGGACTGGTACACCGCCGGGTCATTGTAAACCATTGCGCCCAGCGGAATATTCTTGCTGGACTTCCCCACTGTGTACAGCGCACGATTTTTACCTGCACAGCAATGCTGGTCGATAGATACGCCTGCTTTTCGGTATACTTCCTCCGCCCACGCTTCGCAATAGCCGCCAGCGGCAGAAATGCCGTACTTTGCTGAATTTCGCGCCACCTCGACAATGCGGTTCTGCGCATCTGTTCCGAGCGCGTCACCGCCGTTCTGCGTCAGATATTGCTTTACTAACTTAACGTAAAACATATTGCCGTAGTTGTATCGCCAGCCACCGTTGATTGGCGTGGAAATCTCGTTTTTGTAGGTAACTTTCACACCGCCGGAGTGCTGACGAGAAAACTCCTGTGCCAGTTCAAAAGTGTATCGCTTACCGTTTTTCGCAACGAAATCCAGAAAACCACTGCCGTAATTGTACGCTTGAATGATGGCGTCCATATCACAGCCGAGCTTATCCGCCTTTGCGACCAGTTCCGCAAAATACTTACACCCCTGCTTGATACTGTCCTCTGTGCCGAGCGTGTTTACCGGCAGTCCGGCAGATTCCGAGGACTGCATAACATCTTCCAGCTTGCCCTCGCTTTCCACTTGGATAATGGCAAGCAGGACATAGACATAATCGCTGATACCGTTTTGCCGAGCGTACTTCTCAACCATCGGCTGATGAGCGAGCACTTCCGGCGAGAGGTTCACACCGATGTACAAATCCGAACCACTGCCGCCGCCATCATCATCAGAAGTGATAATCAAGAACATCGACAGCAGCAGAGCAATCAACAGTGCAAAGCCCATAGCACCTGCCATTGCCGCTTTTTTCATCACTTGCGCTCACCTCGGCTCTCTGAATGCCGCTGTTTGCGCGTGATTTTTCTATTTTTCCGCTGTTTGAACTCTACACCAAAGGTTTCTTCGTCCAGTCCTTTCGGCATTGTTTTCGGTGTATGTTGTGCTTTCGGCTTATCTGGTACAGTTGGGCGTTCTGCCGGACGGTCCGGCTTGCGGTCTGCAGCCACAGTCTGCGGCTTGTCCTTGACCGTTGGGCGATCTTCCCGTTGTTTAGGTGTCGGTTCAATCCGTTCCGGCCGAGGCCGTTTCTGTAATACAGATGGCTTTTCCTGTTCATGTTGTTCGGGTCTGGGCAGTTTCGTTATTGTCGGACGTTCCGGTCTTTCTGTTTTCGATGCAGCCGGTGTGCTTGTCTGCTTTTCCGGTTCGACTTTCTGCTGTTTGGCGACAGTTGGACGCTCCTTGGGTTCAACGCGAGTGCTTTCCGTTTTAAGTGTCTCCGAATCCCCCTCACTGCGTTCCATTTTCCGCTGAGATAATTGTTCACGGCGGCTTGCCGTAGTCGTTCTGCGGGATTCCATTTGTGCAGCGCGAGTTTCACGGCGTTTCTGCATGGTTTCCACCACAGATTGACGTGCAGATTCAATATTGCTGTGAACCGCATATTCCACATTGGTCGGTGCGTCTTTAACCTTTTGTACGGTTTCCGCCGCTTTATCCCACATGCGAGATGGCGTATCCGCAATCTTGCCTACTGCTTCGCCTACCCGCTGGCCGAGATTCTTCTTCTCCGGCTGAACGGTTTCGTGGCTTGAATTTTCACGGTTTGCAGAAGTCGAACTATTTCTCTGACTACTCTGTACGACACGGCGTTGCGCAGAGCGTTTTCCCACTCCGACACCTGCTGCAAATGGCAATGCTTTTCTCACCGCACGAGAGATTGTCCGGCGCGGCCGGTTCGTCATGGCCCGACCGACACGGCCGGTGTCCTCGTCACGCAATCCAATCATACCGAGCAGCTTGTCGCGCTCTATGTACACACCCGCGAACACGATCACCTGCAGCAGCACGACTACCACGAACGGTTTTCCGTTAGCAATCGTATAGGCCAGCGAGGACAGCACCAGAACAAACGTGGTCAGCAGCGTTGTTCCCACTCTCAGCATAATTGTGTTGAATAGTGAAATCACCGCTCGTCGGCTCGTTCCAGAAAACGCCGGAATCATGCTGATTAGCAGGCTCACCGGCAGGAACATTGCGCTGATGATAAACAAAATCTGCGACAGGAGCATACTGCCAGTGAGCATAATCGCAAACGCCGACACAATCAGGTTGAAAATCAAAAAGAATACCGACAGGCCGAACCGGCTTGTTACCTCGGTTACAGTTAGATTGCCGTTGGCGTAGTCCTCTAACTCTGTTTTCACCACTTCTTCCCTATCTTTGCCGCGGTTTTCGTCCGGCGAAGTGCCGAGCAGGCTGTTTACCCGTTCTTCTCCGATGGTTTCCGCATCTGAATCGCCAAACTGCATAATGAGCCATGGCTGCTTCACTTGGATACCGAACAGACAGTCCCGAATCGCGGAAACACCCGTGTTCTCACCTGCCGCGTCCGGCGCAAGGATTTTCGCGCTCACATCGACAATACCGTTGCTAATATCGCTCGAAAACTCGTTGACACCGGTAATTGCGGACGGTGCATAGGCAATCAGCCCGACTGACACAACGAACACGACCACAAAATTCAGCGCCGCATGAAACGCCTTTGTGGTTTCGCGTTTGACCAGTCCGACATAGGTGCAGTACACACCGACAAGCAGCGTGACAATCGCCATCATGCCCGGAAATAGCCCCGTGCTGTCAAATCCGCTGGCAGACACGCCCGCAATCACCTGAATGTTTTTTCCAATTTCGCTTGCGACGCTGCTGATAAAGTCGAGGTCATACGCCTGCTGAATCAAGTAACCCACTGCATTTGAAATGTACAAATTCAACGTCCACAGGAAATTCGTAAACAGGTAAATCGCATACTGCGCCGTTTTGCCGATACCGTCCAACCAGTTCCACGGCAACCAATCCCATGAAGAATCAACATAAAAGTCAAGCTGGTAGTTATCAATGGGATACCTGCTGAACTCATGCGCCGTATCAATGGTTTCGTCCAACAGACCGGCGGCGTGTGCCTGCACGGTGAACAAATTGAGGAAAAGAAAAGCCATCACAACCGCAATAAAGGCTGTAATGGCAATTTTCTTTACTTTTGTGTTGCAGCACTGTGTCATGCGTCACACCTCGTTTCCTGTAACCGGCGGACGGGTATCGAACGCATTGAACAGGTAATCGAACATGACATGGAACTTGATAACGCCGACACGACCGTACAGGTCTTGGAAAAGGCACTGACCGTTTTCCAAACTGCGAAGTCGTTTCTGATTGTTCTCGTCCTCGGAATCCAGCCCGAAAAATTCGAGCGTTTTCCTAATCTCGTTAATATCCGTAGAGCGGAACGCGAACTTCATACCAATATTGTTCTTGATATTCTCGTCTGCTACATCACCGGCGTTCTGCGTGACGAAATAAACGGCGGCGTTCATCGAGCGACCGGCGCGGACAAGTTTATTTGCCAGCGTTTTACCCTGTGCCACATTGAGAAACGCCCATGCTTCGTCCAAACCAACCATTTTGAAAATACTGCGGTCTGAATGAATGAAGTCCAGCGCAAAGGTGGAAATGACGATCAGCATAGAGATCGACAGCATTTCGATAGTCGTATAGTCCGCAGGTGCGGTGTCCTTATCCGGCAGAACCAGATCGGCAACTTGAATGATATTAAGCTGCTTTTCAAGGCTGATGGTCTGCTTTACCTTGCCGTTAGAGAACAGCAGGTGAGCGAAGTCATAGTCCGTGAAAGATTCAATGTGATCGGCAATCGCAAGCGCGGTTTCCGAGCCATCGTCCCGCAGCGCGTCAATGACGCGGAGCAGGCCGCGCGTTTCGCTGTTGGTAACAGCACGCACCGCACGGCGCAGGACAGGAAACATTTTGCCGTCACGAGAGGAAATGCCCGTAAGGAAAGTAAGCACATCGAGCGCAAGGCTTTCTGCGTCCTTGGTTTTCCGCATGATGATATACGGGTCAAGCATACCCTTGTTTTCCTCGTCCGAAGTCAGATTTACAATGTTGATCTCGGACGCGATCTCCGGCAGCTTTTCTTTCCAAAGGCCGCGCTCTGATTTCGGGTCAAGGATAAGAGCCTGTGCGCCGTTCAGAACGGCGTAGTAAGTAAGCAGGTTAAACGACAACGATTTACCGCCGCCCAGAGAACCGAGAAACGCGCCGGACAGCGCATTGGTAACAGAACCCTTAACGCCCTGTGCCGCTCTTGCAGGCTGAACATAGACATTCTGGTCGGTATCGACATTGTAGCCGAGGTAGATACCGTCGCGCTCACCGAGCATTTGCGTTGCACCGAAACCCAGTCCGGCGAGAAAATCACTGGTGACATACTGCACATAATCGTTCATATACCGTTTACTGGACGGGATAAACTCGTTGTGCAGTCCCATCATATCACCGATAGGCCGCACCAGCTTAATGCTTGCGTCATCGTAGAAATCGCGCACTTGGTTACAGCGGCGTTTGAGTTCTTCCACATCGGGTGCAGTAACGCGAACTACATAGGACAGCTTGTACATAGATTCCTTGCTCTGGTCAAGGACACTTTCCAGTTCGTTTACACTGTCCAGCGCTTCCGCAACCTGATTGGTGGTTTCCGAGTTATTTTCCCACGCATGGTTATCGAGGTCTTTCAGTTCTTTTTTCTTATTGCGAACCGTATGCAATGCGGCCTTGTTCGTGATAATCTCCACATTCATTGAGGTATCAATCGCAAAGTCAAACTGTTGCTCCTGATAGTAGAAAATCTCACTGGACGGGAAATCCAGTTCACCGACCACATCGGAAATGGTGAAATACGCGACATAGCTTTCCGAATCTTCGGACTTCATGTGCAAATACCGCTGTTTTTCTTCAATCAGACAACGGGCAGGCTTGATAATATCATGCTTTTTGACCAGCGTATCGCGCTTACGCTTTTTGAGCGGCAGCGTAAACTCGAAATCCTCATAGGCTGTGCCGGTTCTGCCGTAGATATGCTCCAGCAGATAGCCAAAGTCGTTTTTATCCAGCCGCCGCACCTTGAAACGGCGCGACAACTTATTTTCCATCAGCTTTTCCATACGGGAATAGCGTCGGATTTCATCGTTTGGCATGGAAACAAAGTCACCCATGAAAGAACTGCTGATGGCGTTTGCCGCGTCATGCAGCAGATTCTTTGCGGCTTTTCCCACTTCCTTGATAGACAGTTCCTTGTCCGTAACGACCAGCTTAAAGCCAATGAAAAAGCGATAATCGACCTGTGTATCACCGAGAGCGGCAACCAGATTTTCCGTCTGTTCGTCAATCTCGGCACAGGCAATCTCTTTCAGCCGTCCGGTCACGCTTTTCTTGGAGCGTTCCTGTGCGGCTCGGATACTGCTCTCTGTGCTGATCTGCAAAGCATGAATCTTGCCGTCACGGTTCTGCGCGATAAGTTGCCGAAAAGCGTCATGCACCGCGTCTTTCTGTTCCAGCGACAGAAACGAGTAGTTAAATGGGATAAGTTCGTAATAGGCAAAACACTCCCCTCGGTATTCCAAACAAGGTTATTTTCGATATATTTAATCGGATACGGCACGGATAATTTCACTCCTCACTACGGTAATTTCCGCGTTCTCACGGTACTTTTTCAGCCGGACAGGTTTTCCGGCAAAGGTGACTTTCGGCCGCAGCGCATAAGCAATCACTGAGCGCAGAAAACTGTACGGTTTCTTTCCGTCGAACGTCTTTTTGCTCATAAACCACGTCACTCCGAACGGAATACAGCACAAAATCAGCGGGTTATGAATAAGCGCCAACGGCGGCACTTTGCGGAACGCAAACACCAGCACGCCGCTCATCGCCAGCCAGAGCAACTGGGTCACGGTGACAGGCGTCGGCAGTTTTGCATCACCGAACGAGTATATTACCTGTTCGACTTTCCATACACTGCTGTAACTTCTTAGTTTTTTCAAATTGGTTGATTGCATAATGAAGTTGGACACCTAAAAAATCCATAGTGATTTTCCAAACATGGTAGAATGAAGTTTGCACACAACATCTGCCAAGGGAGGGCAATCACTATGG
>CAVLCS010000122.1:0-7409 GCA_963661675.1 Bulleidia sp. | reverse complement strand
GTGACGCACTCGCCAGAAACGCGCTTGCGGTATAGCGTCGGCACATGAAGCAGTCCTGCATGGTCATTGATCGCAAGGTCAATGCGCTTGAATACACAGCCCTCGGCGGCACAGTCGCGCATAAATTCATACCACGACCGTTTCTGTCCGCGCAGGTAACACTCAAACTCACGGCAGCCGCGTCCGCGCAGTTCCAGCAGCACGCCCTTTTCTTCATCGGGCGAGGACAGAACGAGAATGTTGCCGTGCATGAAGCGGTACGAATAGCCGTACACACCGCCGTCCTCGGAAATTACATATTTCATGTTGAGCCGCAGGATTTTTTCAAGCACATATCGTGCGTCCGTTGTCTTGAAACGGATTCGCATATAGTCAAACATGATGGACAACGGTTCATTCTCGGGATTGAATCGCTCGATTGCAGACATGATTTCGATACGCTTTTGATAGGGTAACTCGGTCTTGCCGGTTTCCAGCGCACGAAGCTGCTTTGTTGTCATGCCGAGTTGAAGCGCGAACCATTCCTGTTCGACACCGTAAGCGCGGCGTGTTTTGCGAAGCTGTGCGCCCCATTTCATGCGATTCTGTTCGTGATTGGAGAGTGTCTGCTTCAAATTCTCGTACATCCAATCTGACGGAATACCGTTGTTATTCTCAATATCGCGCAGGTAGCGCACACTGATACCTGCACGCTGGGCGAGTTCGTCTTGCGTCAGACCGAGTTCCAGACGTGAGGTTTTAATATATTCACTGATAACGCTGTTCATAAGACAGGCTCCTTTCTATGTCAAATACCCCAAACCGGAAGTTTCGGAAACTGCCGAATCGCTGATTACGAGGTTTCCGGCATGGGGTCTTAGGTTTTTGTAGTTTCTTGTCGTAGTTCCACCCCCCTGTTAGATACAGGGGGGTCAAGGCAAGGGACGCGGCTGCACCGCGTCCCAACAGCACCGCGACCGGCTTCACTTGCGGCTTACGCGCTGCACGCCGCAGCTTGCCGGTCGGGTGCTGTAACAGGCTGAATCGCCTAACTTCGGAGTAAACAAAAACCGCCCTCTGAATGTAACTTCAAAGGACGGTTTTCCGTCTTGGTTTATTCGTTTGTGATTGACTTCGTTGTTGCTGACTGAACCATCTTCCGCAGGGTGTTTGCACCAGAAAATGTACCAATGTTTTTGACACCAGTTGGCACCAGATGAACATTCCCGTACATTTCGATAACTTTGTAACCTTGGTTCGGTTTTGCTACATTTGGGATTCAGAACAGATAAAAATTAGAAATTCATTTGACTTTTCTCCACTTAATTGTTATAAAATAGAGGTAAGTGTTATGACAAAAGGTAGACACCTATTTTCGGTGAGATCACCCCGTAGGTTGTCTACCCTCTTGTGCGCCCGCGCGGCGTCAGCGCACGTTCCCGCGCTCCGCAGAGCGCAACTCCCCGCTGAATTTCAGCGAAAAACTCTCCGCCCGTTAGGGGCGTATTGCTGACGCAACTCGTGTTCCCCGGTCACCCGGTGCAGAAAAAGGCTGCCGCCCGTTAGGGGCGAACACGCTTGCGCAGTTCGTGTGCCCCGGCTATCCGGTGCCGGATAATTTTACCCGAAAAGGTACCCATTTTCAAGATACAGCCGCCTTGCGGCACGCTGCGCCGCCCGCTCATCGTGCGTGATGAGCACCAGTGTGTGCCCCGACCGGTGCAGCCGGTCAAACAGCTCCAGCACGCTGTCCGCCGCGGCAGGGTCGAGACCCGCGGTCGGCTCGTCCGCCAGAATCACACTCGGGCTCGTCACGACTGCCCGTGCGATCGCCACCCGCTGCTGCTGTCCGCCGGAAAGCTGATGCGGACGGTGATTCGCCCGCTCGGACAGTCCGACCCGCTCCAGAACCGCCCATGCGCGTTCGGTTCGTTCCTCACGCGGCACACCCTGCAGCGCCAGCGGCAAGGCGACATTTTCCAGCGCCGTCATGCCCGCCAGCAGCCGGAACTGCTGAAACACAAAGCCAATCTTCTCGCTGCGCAGACGTGCCCGCTCTTTGGACGGCAAATGCGCGGCTGCTGCTCCGTCGAGCAGGTATTCCCCATCGGTCAGGCTGTCCAGCAGACCTAAAATGTGCATGAGCGTGCTCTTGCCTGAGCCGGATGCTCCTGTCACCGAAAGGTAGTCGCCGTCCTGCACGGTCAGATCGACCGCGTTCAGCGCACAAACACCGTTCTTATCATATATTTTACTCGCATGAACCAGTTTTAGCAATGCCGATCCACTCCTTCCCACCCTATCTTTGGCGGGAAGCATACTTATCATACCATGAATACGCGCTTTCCGCAAATTTGTATTGACATTGACCGTCATTCACCGTACTATTTTATATAGTACTCCGGTAGGAATACGCCACACGAAAGAAGGTTCCCCCATGAAAAATCCGCTGCGCTATCAGCTTTCTGAATATGACTGCGGCCCGACCTCCATGCTCAACGCGCTTGCGTTCCTGTTTGAGCGTGAGGATATCCCGCCTGAGGCCGTCCGCAACATCATGCTGTACTGTCTGGACTGCTACGGCTCAGATGGCGTAAGCGGCAAGAGCGGCACCTCCTGTGCGGCCATGATGTTCCTCAGCAACTGGCTGAACGGATTCGGCAAGATCGGCCGTCTGCATATTTCCACGCAGTATCTGTCCGGTCCGGCGGTGAATTTTGGGCAGAACAGCCGCCTTCGCGATGCGCTCCGCTGCGGCGGCGCTGCCGTTGTGCGTCTGCACTTCGACGGCGAGCACTATGTGACGCTGACCGGCATTGACGAGGACGACATGGTGCACGTGTTCGACCCGTACTACCTCGAGCAGCCGCTCGATACAGACGGTGTGCAGATGGTGTACGACCACCCGTGCGCGTACAACCGGCTTGTGCCGCGTGCCTGCTTCGAGCGTGAGACTCACGAGGTGTACGCACTTGGCGAGATTGACAGCCGCGAGGCTATTCTGCTGTTCAATGACCAGACGCGCCTGACGGCGGAAAATACGATTGAATATATGATTTAACTACACATAAAACGGCGGAACGATTTTCATCGTTCCGCCGTTTGTCATTTGTGCTGCTCCTCGCAGTATTTTTCCGTGTACGCTGTGGCCTTGGGATCGCCTTTCGGCTCTCGGGTCTGCTCCCAAGGCGGCAGCTCGGCCACCGCGGCCGAGTCGATATGCGCCGCGTCATCGTACTGCGGGAAAGCCTTTGGCTCACGCTCTTTGTGCTTGTGCATATGGGACGCTCCTTTCACACTGCAATGCGTTTGGACAGGAACTGCGCCGCCGACTGGCACAGCTTGAGCAGCACCTCATCCGCCTTTTCGTCCTCTTTTTCGCTGACGAACGCCACACAACCGCTGACGTCGCCGTCCGTGATGATCGGCGCCGCCGTAACCACCGCACAGCCGTCCTGCGTGGAGATAAGGATTTCCGACTGCTCGTCTGCGCCGCGCTCGTAGCACTCACGGCGTTCCATCAGCTGCTCCAGCTCGGCGGAGATACTCCGCTCCAGAATATCCTTTTTCGCACCGCCTGCCGCCGCGATCACCGCATCTCTGTCACAGATGGCACAGCTCATGCCCGCGGTACGCGCCAAAGCCTCCGCCAGCTCGGCGGATACCGCGCCCATTTCGCCCATCGGTGAGTATTTTTTGAAAATTACTTCGCCGTCGCGGTCGGTGTAGATTTCTAAGGGGTCACCGTCACTGATAACATTGACATCGAAAACCTTGTCCTTTTGGTTGCGTGAACGCTGGACAATACGGCATTTTTCGCTGTTTTCGATGCCTAAATTAAAATTTACGACGTTCTCCTCTCTCGTGCTCTGCAGCAGCGCGTCAATGTCGCTTTGCAGGTGCACTTCCAGATGATCCTCGTAAACCGTGATCTTGTTTATCATCAGTTCCAGATCGTTGCGCTCCATCTTGGGCTTGTGGAGCAGGTCATCGAACACCTCAAGCGCGGTCTTTGCCGTGCGGTTAACCTCGATGATCGTGTTTCGCTTGTTGGACAGCAGTTCGATCTGGTGATTCAGACCGTTTATCTTAGTTTGCAGCTCAGCCTCCATCTCATCGTACAGATCACCCAGCGTTTCCTCGTTCTCCGGGTGTTTCATAATGTCGCGGATACGCTGACGCTTGGTAGCTTTCAGTTCTGCCGTGAGGTCGTCCAGCACCTCGGCCAGATTGTCCGCTGACTGCTCGGTTTCCACGATTTGATTGTCCTCGCGGGCCAGCTCGGCGTTCAGTTTATCGATCATCTCCGCAGAGCCGTCCATCACACGACGAATGTACAGCCGCAGGAGTTCATCCAGCTTGTCCACGCGAATGTGGTGACTCGTGCAGCCCGCTCGTCCACGGCGGTGGTAGGTGCCGCAGGTGTACGCCGGAGCAATGTCCGAACGGCTCATCGAGAACATCGGTGCACCGCAGTCGCCGCACTCGAGGAATCCCGAATAGACGTTATCGTACTTCTTGATGCCGCGGTAGTTGGAGCGCGTACGCTTTTCCCGCAGCGCACGAGTCGTCGCAAACGTGCGGTAGTCGATGATCGGCTGATGGTGGTTCTCAATGACGATCTGCTCGTCCTCGTCCCGCCGAACGTCCTTGCCGTTGATCTTCGCTCGTGTGAATTTACCCTGCCGCAGGGTGCCGATATAGAAATCATTGTCGAGGATTCCCTGCACGGTCACGAGCGCCCATGCGGCCTTGACTTCCCACTTGGTCGTCTTGCCCTCGGCCTGCTTGCGCATCTGCTCGGACATACGCGGTGTGGGTACGCCCTGTTCGGTCAGATAGTTGGCGATCTTCTTGTAACCCCAGCCTTCGTTGTTATAGAGATCGTAAATCCGGCGTACAATATCCGCCTCAGTCGGCACGACCTCAAACTGCTGCTGATTGTTGATGATGTAGCCATACGGCGCGGCACACAGCCATTTGCCGTCTGCCTGCCGCCGCTTGATGACGTTGCGCACCTTGCGCGAAGTGTCCGTGACCGGCATTTCGTTGACGAGAAACTGGAACTGGATTTTCAGCCAGTCATCGTCGTTCGGGAAGTCGATGCCGTCGCCAATAGAGATAATACGGACACCTGCGTCGCGCAGATCTTCCAGTTCCACCAGTCCTCGGCTGTTGCGACGGGAAAATCGGGAAAAGTCCTTGATGATGAGGATGTCGTATTTGTGGCTCATCAAGCCGCAGCGCATGTCCTGATAGCCCTCGCGCTGCTCGAACGTGTAGCCCGAACGGTCGCGGTCCTCGAAAAAGGTCAGGCTGCTGCCGGGAAACTGCGTCTTTACAAAGTCCGCGATGATGGCTTTCTGGTTCTCAATGGATACGTTGTCGCGGTCGAGTTCATCATCGACGGAAATACGGGTGTAGCCCGCTATGTCGAAGGTTTCGGTCATGGTTATTCCCCCTTGAGGTATCGCTCGGTCTGACGGTCAAACTCAGAGATATACGCTTTATCCTGCTTCTTACGGAACTCCTCATAAATGCCGCTGACCTTTTTCACTGCTGCGTCACGCGAAATATGTCCCTTGTTATCCAGCACTTTGCGGCGGTTATTCGTCAGGAAACGGTCGGTTTCGTCCAGCCAGTCCTGCATGGACATCAGCTGTTCGTCCTCAGCCATCAGCTCTGCATAGTCGATAAACATGGTAACGAGCCGGTTCAGACGCGACAGTTCTTTCTGATTCAAGTAATTTTTCGCCACCAATGTATCGCTTTTGAGGATTTTCCCGTCCGGCGCACCTTTCCAAGTAGTCAAACCCATCGTAGGACTGTCGAGTGTCGCCCGCTCGGATAACAGCTCGGCGGCTGTTTTTCCAGTGACCGCATAATGCAGCTTGTTCTGCACAAACGCGTAAAACGCTTTTGTGGTCGCGCTGTTTTTGTCGTAGTCGTAACTGCACTGCTCGAATACGTCCGCGATTTTCTGATATGCACGGCGCTCACTGGCTCGAATCTCACGGATACGTTCCAGTAACTCATCGAAGTAGTCCTTACCGAAAGGACGGCCGTTTTTCATCATCTCATCATTAAGTACAAAGCCTTTCTGAATGTACTCCTTGAGTGTTTTGGTGGCCCACTGGCGGAATCGGGTCGCTTTCTTGGAATTGACACGGTAGCCGACTGCGATAATGGCATCGAGGTTGTAATGCTGTGTCTGATAGTTTTTGCCGTCTGCGGCAGTTACCGAGAATTTCTCGGTAACTGAATCCTTGTCCAGTTCACCATCCGTAAAGATGTTTTTTAGGTGCAGCGAGATATTATCTGTCGTGCAATCAAACAATTCAGCCATAGCTTTCTGTGTCAGCCAGAAGTTTTCATCCTTGAATATAACATTTAGAAATTCTCTGCCGTTTTCATCGCTGTATAACAATATTTCTCCACGATTTGCGATATCATTATTCATTCGTGTTACCTCTCTTTCATATCCATTATATCTTTTATTATCTCATTCATTATAGATAATATTGTACGCCCTATTTCTCTGTATTGCAATAGGGAAAATCAGAGAGCAGCTGAACACTCGGCTCAACGCTTCAAGACTGCTTTACCTAACTTTTCCCTTGCTTCTACTGCCCGCTCGGCACTGCGACGGCGATTAAATAACAGTAAATCGCGGGTATTCTCATAAAGATTGCCCTGTCCCGACTGAAACACAGCAACCATGTATTTTTTTGCTTTATATTCCGCGTAGATCCCTTTCAGCTCATCTTGCAGCGCAGGATCGCTCTTTTCTGCATTTGTCAGCCAGATTTCTACGATCTGTGTATCGTTATGGATATTCATTTCCATTGCGGGACACCTCCTTGATTATCCATAGTTTCCTCGTCTTTCCTACCGTTTATACCCATCGAATTATCTTTGTGCCCCTGTATCTGCTCTCATTGGAAATGATTCTATCTTCGATAGTTTACTGTCAGTCTATTTGTCCTCGCCCTCGACTGCGGGAAGCACCAGGCGGTCGGCGGCGTACCGACACCACAGGAGTTTCACCTATCCGTTGTCCGACCTCATTGCCTGCGACGCTTTTCACGCTCAGACTGTGACTGGTCGGGAGTATCATTATCTTCTGCGCGGGTCATTGCCATGATAGGAGCCACCCACAGTTCGCAGCTTTGCGCTGCAGCTCTCCGCGCCGAATATGTACCTGATGCCTGAGTATTCTATTGTCAAGGAACAACGAAAATATTTTCCCCTCTACTATACTCCCGAAAAAATAGGCCAGTGTAACACCCTAAAAGCACATTTTGAAAAATATTTTTATTTCGGTTGATTGCATAATGAAGTTGGACACCTAAAAAATCCATAGTGATTTTCCCAACATGGTAGAATGAAGTTTGCACACAACATCTACCAAGGGAGGGCAATCACTATGG
>CAVLCS010000121.1:0-7424 GCA_963661675.1 Bulleidia sp. | reverse complement strand
CCATAGTGATTGCCCTCCCTTGGCAGATGTTGTGTGCAAACTTCATTCTACCATGTTGGGAAAATCACTATGGATTTTTTAGGTGTCCAACTTCATTATGCAATCAACCACTTTTATATCTGCAAAAAAATCTGCAAATGACCAAGTTGGTTATTTGCAGACTTAACAGATGAAAACCGCTGACGCATTATCAGCAGCATTCGTGTATTTTTTACAGCAGACTGACCGCCTCAGTAAGCTCCTTCATCCAATGAGGTGCATGTTGGTAGCATACAATCCTGCCGTTCTGATAATATCCAACGGCAGAAAATCCATTCTCATTATCGAAAAATGGAGCTTCATGGCAGTAGTAAATGACCGCTGACAGTGCTTTAGCGCGTTCGGTGAAGCAGCGGCGTACTTTATCTTCCGGTACAGCATGGCCGCCTTTGTGTACGCGGGAAGCGATACGAGTAAGTGCTTCCTCTGCCGAATCCAGTCCGACATAATACATGCGTATGGTATAGCCGCAGTCGAGCGCCTGCCGTGCAGTCTGCGCAGCAAGCGGACCGGAAAGTGTGGTTTTCAGCGTAAAATCAACACCTTTTTGCAGGCAGTCTGGAACATCTTGGGCGGAATCATCGTCAATAATACGGCCGAGATCGGTTCGCTGAGCCTTTAGGACGCCAAGCAGACTGGTGCGTCCTGTTCCGTCTGCACCGGCAATCATGGTACAGGTTTTCATTGAAAGTCCTCCTTGTTTCAGAATGTCACGAATATTATATATGATTTACAGCGTAGTTCCAATAGATGCCTTGAAATTTGTTTTACACAGCGTTTTAACGGCTCCGCAGTTTACACCCACCCGAAAATCCGGTATAATTTAGAAAACGCAGCAGTACAGTCCAAGAGAGGTTATCGGAGAATCCGGAGGTACGCCATGCCAAAACCGAAATGGAATCTGAACACGATCTACATATCCGAGCGTCTGCAGGAGAGCCTGCGGCCGATCTCCCGCTGTGCCATGACGACCGTGGTAGCGCCCATGGGCTACGGCAAAACGACAGCGGTGGAGTGGTATCTCGCGGAGCGGATGAAGTCCGAAGCGCCGTACATCGTGCGCATCAGCGTGTACTCGGGCAATCTGGCGATTTTCTGGAAGAGCGTGCAGGACGCCTTTGCGCGGGCAGGCTTTGCCTTTCTGCAGGAATATGCCTGTCCGACCGATGAAGCAGGCGGCGGACTGCTGATCGACGACCTGTGTCACGCACTGGCAGGCGAGAGATCCTGCTACATATTCATTGACGATTTCCACCTGCTGACCGACAAACGCGCGTCCGTCTTTCTCTGTGCGCTGGCCGGACGTCTGCCACCGAATGTGCATCTTATCCTTGCAAGCCGCGACTCGTTTCTGCCGGCGGCAGAATTGGTCCGACTGGGCGGCAAGGTGTACCAGATCGGTACGGCGCAGCTGCGGCTCAACCACACCGAACTCGCGGTCTACACCAACCGGTGCGGAACCGTGCTTTCCGATGAGCAGATCGAAAAGCTGCTGTATTACAGCGAAGGCTGGTTTTCGGCGGTGTATCTGAATCTGCGGATGTTTT
The DNA here is from genome assembly GCA_963661675.1 of Bulleidia sp. Classification (GTDB taxonomy): domain Bacteria; phylum Bacillota; class Clostridia; order Oscillospirales; family Butyricicoccaceae; genus Agathobaculum. The sequence continues at coordinate 5,838 of CAVLCS010000121.1, read as the reverse complement.
CCGAGCACGGCGTACTGCCCGACCCGAATTCCGACATTTCGTCCATCTTTACCGAAGCGATGATCGATCCGCTGCCCGCAAAACAGCGGAAATTTCTGGCCGTGATGGGCCTTGCCGACGAATTTACGATCGAAATGGCGCAGTTTGTCATGGCAGATGACCACGCCGAGGCTTTGCTTGCCGCGCTGACCGGTCAAAACGCGTTCGTTAAGCGCCTGCCGGATGGCGTGACCTATCGTTTCCACCACATGATGAAGGAATGCGCGCTGCACACCTTCCTGTCCATGCCGAAGGAGCGGCAGACCGTCTACCGCGAGCGGCTCGGTACCTGGTACGAGGAGCACCGGCAGTACCTCCATGCGATGACCGAGTACCGGCAGAACGGCGACTATGACGCACTTCTGCGCACGCTGCAGAAGGATGCGGGCATCCTGCTGTCCTCGCTGCACCCGAATACGGTGCTGACAGCACTGGATGAGTGTCCGAGTGCCACGCTCAAACGCCATCCGCTGGCGCTTCTGGTACTCATGCGGAGCATGTTCAACTGGCGCAATATCCCGAAAATGCTGGAACTGAAGGAACTGCTGCTGACCGCGATTGCCGAGAATACAGCACTTTCTGATCGAGAAAAGGGCGATTTACTGGGTGAATGCGACCTTATCATGAGTTTTCTCTGCTACAACGACATCAGCGCCATGAGCCGCCTGCACCGCAGTGCCAGTGCACAGATGTCGCGGCAGGCGATCAGCATCCAGTCCGGCGGCGGCTGGACGTTCGGTTCGCCGTCCGTGCTGATGATGTTCTACCGTGCACCGGGTGAGCTGCAGAGCGAACTCGCTGAGATGGACGAGTGCATGCCGCACTACTACAAAATCACGGGCAACCACGGTCAGGGTGCCGAGACCATCATGCGGGCGGAAGCGGCCTTCCAGCAGGGACGCTTCACGGATGCGCACATTGCCCTCGAAAGCGCGTGCGCCCAGATTCAGGACAACGGACAGGCCAATATGGCGCTGTGCTGTGATTTCCTGGCGTGGCGGCTGTCGCTGTTTGCGGAAATGAAGTATCACTGCACGCTGGAGGAACGCCGTGCGGCGCTGCTGCGGCAGCACAATGCGGCGTGGCTGAACATTTGGAATGCGATTGCGGCGTACTATTACGCGCTGCTTGGCAAAATCGAGCACATTCCGGAGGTTTTCCGGTCGCACCGGCTTTCCACCGTGCACACGCTGGCACCGGGCAAGCCGATGATCGAGATGATCGAAAATCAGGTCAGCCTGGCCCAGGGCGACTACGCCCGTGTCATCGGCCGGAGTGAAAAGCTGCTTGCCGTGTGCGAGGGCATGCACTACGCACTGGTCGCGATGCACATCCGCATCCAGACGGCAGCCGCGTGTGAAATGCTGGGCAAGCATCCGGAGGCGGCAGCGCTGCTCGAGCGGGCGCTGACCGACGCAGAACCGGACGGCTTTGTCATTACGTTTGCGGAAAATTACCGGTATCTCAAACCGCTGCTGCAGGAACGCCTGCAAACCGGACTGGTCACGCGGATCATTCAACTGGGAGAAGCCGCCGAGCAGCGCAAAGCCGGATTTGACCGTCCGGCGGCCCTGTCGGCGCTGACCGAGCGGGAATGCGAAATTGTTCAGTTGATGGCCCAGCGGCTGAGCAACCGCGAGATCGCGGAAAAGCTGTACCTGTCCGAGGGCAGTATCCGACAGTATATCAACCAAATCTACACCAAACTGCAGATAGAAGGGGAGCCGCGTGCCAAGCGCAAACTGCTGCTTGATCGGCTTGCGGATAAAAACTAACAACTTGTGAATGGTTCTTTGGGAAGGTCCACCGTATGATATAGGTACGGTGGACCTTTTATTTTGTGCCGGAAAGGAGGCACGCATGTGGACCGGAAATACATTCAGGCAGTCAAGCCGCTGACCGACCACGTTCTGCAGGTCGATTTTATCTCCGGCAGCCGCTTGCTGCTGGATATGAAGCCGTATCTGGATAAGTTTCGATTCCGGTCGCTTTCCGACCCGCAGGTGTGGAACAGCGCCGTGACAAACGGCATTTTCGTCCGCTTCGGCGATGTGGAGATGAGCCATAACGAGCTGTTTTCCATGGCCGAGCAGGAACATTGACACAAGAAGGAGGAGAATGGTATGAGTAAAAAGCAAATGATACGACGGCGAGGTTTGTGCGCGTTTCTGGCGGTGATGATGTGTTTGGAGATGCTGCCGGTGACGGCATTGGCGGCGGGCGAAGATGACACGATTCCGGTCACTGTGGCGGAGCAGGATGAAACGGATGCGCCTGCCGCAGCAGAGCCGGACGGAACTGATCCGAATCAGCCTGCAGAGTACCGTCTGGTGTATAACAATAATGACGGAAAACTGTATAAAGAATATCCAGACCAAAGCCGTGCTGCCTATACAGCGCAGCAGGATTGCTGGACCGGACTGGATCAGGACGGTGACAAATCCTTTGAGACACTTCAGCTCAATGGGTTTCGATTTTATAGTAAGCATAAATGTGAAATGAGTAGCGGCAGTGGTATCATGCGTTCTGCTTTGTCGTTGCCATTCAGCGGTGCAACATTGGATATTGAGGGAGAAAATGTAATATTCTACGATGCTGATGGCAATACGGCTTATGGCGGTGTGCTGTCTACCAGAAATGCAACTGTCACCGGCGGAGGTACGATTCGCCTGACAGCAACAAATGCCGAACACCCTCGTGTCTGGGAGGCAACAAACGGTCTTGCGGTGAAAGGGAATACCACAATTATTCTGAATGCTGAGTCCACGAGTGAGTATGTTTACGGCATAGAGGGTAATAAAGACTTGTCGATAGAAGCAGGGAGCCGAATCGAGATTGGTGTTACTACGAACAACAAGACGCCGGGAACGGCCATTGCGCTTGCACATGGATTTATTATTGCGGATGATTCCGTGGTGGACGGAGCCAATGAAACCTTTATCTCTGGTGTGAGCGGTGCAAGCGGTTCGAATTACTTCCTGCTGACACAGAAGGACGCTGCAAACCCGGTTATCATCCGCGACCGCACGGAAGCAGGGCGTACAGCTCAGCAATTTTATTACAGCTGGGCGGACGGCAAGCTGGGTGATAAGGAATTTGACGATCTCAGTACGCACGGTCAGCTGACCTTTACAGCCAACGGTGAGAGCAAGACCATCGAGCAAATTCGAATGAGAAGTCCGGGCTTGTCTGAATTGCGTGCAGGTGATGTGGTTACGGTCTCCGCGGCTCCGGCAGAGGGATACACGCTTACGGGCTGGACGCTGGTAATGGGTGATACAAAATTCGAGGACTACGAATCGGCAGAGAAGTACAGCATTGATACGGCCGATGATCTGCGGTTTGTCATGCCCAATAAAGACATTTATGCGGTTGTGGCGCATTTTGCTATGGATGAAAATGCCCGCGTAGCAGTTTATGAAACGGTTACCGGACTGTATGAAAACGGTACCTGCTATGTGGGTTATGGAAAAGCAGACCAGCAGTTTACGCTGCCTGCAGCAGTGGAAACCGGTCTGCTTACGGATGCGACAAAGCCGCAGCGATTTTTGTACTGGTACATTGGCGATGATATAAATACACAGTATCAAGCGGGTGATAAAATCACATTAGACCGGGCAGCACTGCATAACAATGACGATGGTGAACTGAGTTTCCGCATTCGCGCCAAGACAGAAACTGATGCCTCTCGTCCTTATCTGACGATGCAGACAGAGGGTCAGGGTACCTGGAAGATTGCATGCAGCGATACCAGTGCGATGCACGGCCGCAATCAGAGCATTTATGTGATTTCTGCAGACGCTGTCGTTACCTTAACGCCTGTACCGGATGAAGGCTATCAATTCAAAGAGTGGCAGATCGTCGAGGGAAATGTGACAGTAGAAGACAGCAAGTTCACGATGCCGAGCACAAATGTGACAGTTAAAGCTGTCTTTGAAGCACGTGCAGCAAGCGTGAGAATCGATGAGGAGAACTTCCCGGATGCAAATTTCCGTGCGGTAGTGGAAAGCTATGACACCGATAAGGACAATACACTCAGCACAGACGAAATTGCGCAGGTAAAGGAAATCAACTGCAAAGGCAGAAACATTACCAGTTTGAAGGGTATCGAGTATTTCACGAAATTAGGAAGGTTGACTTGCAGTGACAATGCGCTGACCGCGCTTGACCTCAGTAAAAACCCGAAGCTGTATGATCTGACTGCAGGAGGCAATGTCCGCGAGATTACGCTGACCGGCAGCACCTTTGATCTCAGCACGCTGCCCGATTTTGATGTGAATAAGACTTCCAACTGGGAGGGCGGCACAGTCAGCGGAAACATTCTCACTGTAGATGATGATGCCGCTGTTGTAACCTATACCTATGACATCGGTTATACCGGCACGGAACTGGAGGACAGAACCGCTGTTTTCACGTTGGCGATTGCCGGACGCGGCACAGATATTGCAATCGACGAGACCAACTTCCCAGACAAAAACTTCCGGGAGATTCTTCTTTCCTCGGAAGAAAACATTGATCGCAATCAGGACGGCAAACTCAGCACATGGGAAATTGCGCTGGTGCGGGATATGGATCTCTATGAGCAGAAGATTACGGAGCTTACCGGTATTAAATATTTTACGGCGCTGGAATACTTGGATTGCGCAGGCAACCGGCTTACCAGTCTGGACCTCAGCCAGAATACCAAACTGACCGAACTGGACGCAGATAACAACGCATATACGATTACCCCGGTAAACGACACATTTTATCTGGCAGATCTGCCTGCGGGCTTTGACATGGCAAAGACTGGCAACTGGCAGGGCGGCACGGTGAACGGCAATATCCTGACGATAAACAACGATGCCGATGAGGTTACTTATGACTATGACTGCGGAAACGGTTTCACAAAAACCTTTACACTGGAAATCCCCGCCCAATACACCGTTACAGCGCATGGCCTTTACGGCGGAACAATGGGAATTACCCCGGGTAAGGATTACGTTGCACGATACACGGCCGGCGGGCAGGTTGATCTTCAAATTGGAAAACGAGACGGCTACACCTTGCAGAGCCTGACGTTAGAAGGAATCAGCGAAAACGATTTACAGTGGGTTGCAAAGGATCAGGAAAGCGACTTGAGGGGCATTTTCTTCGAGATGCCCGCTCACAATGTAACGGTGACGGTCAACTGGAAGGCGAACGGTTCTTCCAGCAGCGGCAGCTCGACCGCACCCAGCTATCCGGTGTCCGTAGATGATGTAACGAACGGCACCATCACCATCACTCCCAAAACCGCGTCCAAAGGCGACACGGTGACGATCACAGTGAAACCCGACCAGGGCTACGAACCGGGTGACATCAAGGTCATCGACCAGAACGGCGGAGAAGTCAAGCTGACCGACAAGGGCAATGGTCAGTACACCTTCACCATGCCTGCGGGCAAGGTCGAAATCAAAGCCGAGTTCATCGCACAAACCGCCGATTCGATCTTCTCGGACATTCCGGCGGACGCATACTACTATGAAGCGGTCAAGTGGGCGGCTGACAAGAACATTACCGGCGGCATCGGCGATAACCTGTTTGCTCCGAATCAGCCCTGCACCAGAGCGCAGATCGTCACCTTCCTGTGGCGTGCAGCGGGTTCTCCCGAGCCGAAGAGCACGAACCATCCGTTTACGGATGTGCCTTCCGGCAGCTACTACGAGAAGGCCGTGCTGTGGGCGGTCGAAAACGGCATCACTACGGGCACGAGCGACACGACATTCGGTCCCAGCAACACCTGCACGCGTGCCCAGAGCGTAACCTTCCTGTACCGTG
>CAVLCS010000120.1:0-7427 GCA_963661675.1 Bulleidia sp. | reverse complement strand
GGTCCGGTTGGTCTTTCGACTGCTGAAGGACAACCGCCTGTATATTCCGCCAGAGAGTTAAGAAAACAGCTTAACCTTGCTGACGTCAGCAGCCCTGTTTTTTAATTTGCAGAGGCAGGGCTTGGGTAGGTGTTGCCTTTTTATGATCCATATGGTGTATTTGCACTGCTTTTCTTCAAAATTTTCTCGCATCACCTACTTGACTTCATACCATTGGACTTAGTGCGCCTGTCCGTCCGCCTGCTTGTCGAGAAACGCACGCAGCTCGTCGATGTCCTGATCGGTCAGTGCGCCCGCATCCGACAGGCTTGCGACCAGATTCTTCACCGAGCCGCCGCACAGCCGGCGCAGAAAGCCGACGCTCTCGCGCTGGCGGTAGTCGTCCTCGCTGACGAGCGGCGTGTACAGGTTTTGCCGTCCCTCCTTCGTGCAGGAAAGAAATCCCTTGTCGCACAGACGGGACAGGAACGTGAGCACGCTTGTCATTTTCCAGTCGGATTCTGCGTGCTGCTGCACCTCGGCCGCCGTAACCTGTGTGCCCAGAGACCAGATGGTCTGCATGACCTCCAGCTCCGCATCGGGCAGTCGCTTGTCGTTTCGCATAGTCTAACCTCCTTTTATTCTACAAATGTAAAACACCTTTTATTGCTTATATTCTACAATAGTAGAATAATGTTGTCAAGCCTAACTGTACAAATTTCCGTAACGTGCGCTGACAGATACAAATTGTTTACATTTTGTAATTTTTATTGCGTTGACAGTGCTGTTTTTTTGAGATATGCTTTAGTTAGATAAATTTGATTTACGCATGTGCACCGATTAAATTTCTTTGCACAGCTTATCGTAGGGGCGGACCAGTGTGTCCGCCCTGTCAACCCAATGCCAATCCCTTGAATGGGCGCACACATGAGTGCGCCCATTCGGGATACATTGCATAATTTGGAAAGAAACGACATCCTACGTTATATAACAACATTATCCCCCGATAATATATAAATACATAATACCTTTCGGATGGAAGCAGCACCAATTCAACCACTGCATTTCTTCTCCATCCTTCATTTTCCATTTTCAATTATTATAAGGAGTTAATTTCCCATGCGAAAAACCATTTCGCTCGTGTTGGCCATCTGCGGCACGCTGCTGCTGCTGCTGCTCTTCGCCACCGGACGTTTGATCTATACCCACGTTTACAGCCAGGACTTCTCCGAAATCGCGGAAACCGGCCCGCAGGCGACCATCACCCTCACCGAGAACGATGTAGAGGTACCCCAGACCGACGATGCCCAGAAATCCGCCATCATAGAGGTGCTCAGCGAGCAGACCTACACCGCCTATCCGCACTTTATCAAGCCCAGCCAGAACAAGCTGACCGCCAACCGGCTGACCGTGACCTTCCAGAACGGCAACTCGATCGGCGTGAACACGGACGGCTATGTGTTCGTCAATGGCAAGCTGCGGGCCATCAAGAGCGGTGACGGACAGAATCTGTACCACGATCTGTTCGTGCTGTTCTATCCCACGGCGAAGGAGTAACAGAATATGAAAAAATTAACCGCTTTATGGCTGTCCCTGCTGCTGGCGTTCGGCACGCTGACCGGCTGCGCCGGTCAAATCGGCATTATCGGCGGTGAAGACGGTCCGACCGCCATTGTTACCTCGGACAGCGCTGCTGTTTCCGTCACCGAGGACGGGCAGTACGACAGCAAGGACGAGGTGGCCGCCTATCTGACCGAATTCGGGCATTTACCGTCCAACTACATCACGAAAAAACAGGCGCAGGCACTCGGCTGGCAGGGCGGCTCCCTGGAGCCGTATGCGCCCGGCTGCTCGATCGGCGGCGACCGGTTCGGCAACTACGAGGGCACCCTGCCGGACGGCAGCTATCACGAGTGCGACCTCAACACCCGCGGTGCCGACAAGCGCGGCGCAGAACGGTTGGTCTACGCGGACGATGGCCGCATCTACTACACCGCCGACCACTACGAGAGTTTTGAGGAAATCACAGAATAGATTTTGCAATAATTCAAATTTCGGGGGAAATGAGAATGAAAGAACTGCTTTTAGACGCAGAAACGCTGTACACACGTGAGCAGCTGCACGATGTGCTCGCCAAGGTGTGCGGCTTTCCTGCCGACTATGGCCGCAATCTGGACGCGCTGTACGACCTGCTGACCGCCTATCCGGCGGCACGGCTCACGCTGCGGCATCCCGAACTGTTGGTCGCCCATCTGGGCAACTACGGCGAACTGGTGCTCCGCGTACTGGCGGACGCGGCCGCCGAAAATCCGGCGTTTACGCTGAATGTACAGTAAAAGAGCAAAAGAAAACCCGAGGCTTATGCCTCGGGTTTTTGTTTTATCGGGTTGTTTAGAATACGGTTACAACTGCACCCTTATAGGTCTCGTCAACGTACTTCTTCACGTCATCGCTCTGGAGAGCCTTCTTGAGCGCCTGAATCTTATCGCTGTCCTCCTCGCCGGAGCGGCATGCAACTACGTTTACATAAACCTTAGCGTAGTCCGGGTTCTCAGTGATGAGGGAGTCCTCAGCAGCGTTCAGGTCAGCCTGCAGTGCATAGTTGCCGTTGATAACTGCGAGGTCAACGTCGGCCAGAGAGCGCGGCAGCTGCTCAGCTGCGATCTCCTGGATGTCGAGGTTCTTCGGGTTCTCAACGATGTCCAGCTTGGTTGCATCGGAAGTCGGGTCAATGCCGTCCTTCAGGGTGATCAGACCAGCGTCCTGCAGAAGCAGCAGTGCACGGGTCTCGTTGGAGCCGTCGTTCGGGATAGCTACGGAAGCGCCGTCTGCCAGCTCCTCGAGGGAAGCGGTCTTGCCGGCGTAAATGCCGAACGGCTCGTAGTGCATGTCGAACGCGTCAACCAGATCGGTGCCGTTCTCCTTGTTGAAGTTGTTCAGGTACGGGGTGTGCTGGAAGTAGTTTGCATCCAGATCGCCGTCAACCAGTGCGGTGTTCGGCTGCACGTAGTCGGTGAACTCGATGACGTTCAGGGTGTAGCCCTCTTCTGCCAGTGCGTCCTTAGCCGCGTTGAGGATCTCAGCGTGCGGAGTCGGGGTAGCGCCGACGGTGATGGTCTTGTCATCGCCTGCTGCTGCGTTGCTGCTGTCAGCTGCAGAGCTGTCGGTCTTGCTGCCGCAAGCGGTCAGTGCGGTCAGGCACAGGGCGCCTGCCAGGATTGCTGCGATTGTCTTCTTCATTGGAATTCGCTCCTTTTTGATGATTATATCATTTTTTAATGATAAACAAAGTAATATGGGTGAGAAATCAGCGGTTTCTCTTATCCAGATGATGGGCCAGTCTCATGCCGACCTCCTGGAAAATCTGCACCACGATAACGATGATGATAACAGCCACCAGCATGATCGGGAAATTATAGCGGTTATAGCCATAGTTTACGGCTACGGTGCCCAGACCGCCACCGCCGATAAAGCCTGCCATCGCGGAGTAGCCGAGGATGGTAACGACCGAAATCGCACCGCCCACCATCAGGGACGGCTTAGCCTCCGGCACGAGCACCTTCCACACAATCTGCCACGGGCTGGCGCCCATGGACTGAGCCGCTTCGATCACGCCGAACGGCACTTCCTTGATGGAGGACTCGACCATGCGGGCGACATACGGTGCGGCCGCAAAGGTCAGTGGAACGATCATCGCCGTGGTGCCGATGGCCTTGCCGACAATGGCTCGCGTGATCGGCGTGATCATAACCGCGAGAATCAGGAACGGAATGGATCGCAGGATATTGACGATCACACCCAGAACCGTGTTGACGATCGGCATCGGACGGATACCGCTCTTATCGGTGACGACCAGCGTCAAGCCGAGCGGCAGACCGATCGCGTACGAGATAATGGTCGAAAAGATGACCATATACAGGGTTTCCCAAAGGCTCTGTGCCCAAACATTAAACGGAAGCATAATCGGCTACCTCCTCTGCGTGTACGTTCTGAGTTTCGAGGTACGCCAATGCACGTTTTGCCGCACGTTCGTCCTCGGGCAGCTGCAAAATCATCTGACCGTAAGCCTTGCCGTCGATATTCTTGGTGTCCGCGAACATGATGTTGACCGGCGCCTTGCACTCGAGCACCATGTTGGAGACGACCGGCTCGAACGAGGAATTGCCGTCGAACACGATGCGGCAGTAGCGCTTGCCGGTTGCAAGAGAATTGCGCTTGCCGTCCGGATAGATAAGCTGCTTCGCCATCGCGGACTGCGGCCGAGTAAACACCTCGTCCACCGTGCCTACCTCGGCGATGCGGCTGGAGTCGATGATGGCGACTCTCTGGCAGATTTCCTCGATGACCGCCATCTCATGCGTGATAACGATGATGGTAATGCCGAGATTCTTGTTAATTTCCTTGAGCAGTGCGAGGATAGACCGTGTCGTGGTCGGGTCGAGTGCGCTTGTCGCCTCGTCGCACAGCAGGATCTTCGGGTTGGTAGCCAGCGCACGCGCGATCGCGACACGCTGCTGCTGACCGCCGGACAGCTGGCTCGGGTAATTATCTGCTCTGTCGCTCAGACCGACAATTTCGAGCAGTTCTCTTGCCCGCTTTTCCGCGTCTGCCTTGCTCGTTCCCGCAATCTCGAGCGGAAAACAGATATTCTGCAGCGCCGTTCTCTGCTGCAGCAGGTTGAACTGCTGAAAAATCATGCCCATCGACCGGCGAGCCTCCAGCAACTGCTTTTTGCTCAGCTTGCCGAGTTCCTGTCCATCTACCGTTACCGTGCCCTCGGTGGGTTTTTCCAGAAAGTTGATACAGCGCACCAGTGTGGACTTGCCTGCGCCCGAAAGACCGATAATGCCGAAAATCTCGCCGCGGTAGATATCGAGGTCGATACCGTTCAGCGCGACTACCGTTCCGGCTCTGCCGCGGAAGGTCTTGTTCAGGCCCTTGATTTGAACGATTGCATCCTGTGCCACGTTCATTCCTCCTTCATTCTCTCAAAAGAAAAGCGGAAAGCAAAGGCTTGCTTTCCGCTCGTTTTCTCTATCAGCCGCATGAAAAGCGGCCCGCCTATGCGTTTCAGCCTTACGGCTGCTTCGCAGAAAAACGAGCAGAACCACACATCATGCACATTTCCATTCGAGATGCACCCATGGTGATTTCCTCCTTTTCCTACGGTTTCAATAGTGATTTCTAATCTGTGGGATAAGTATATTCCTTCCACGCAGATTTGTCAAGTGTTTTTGCCCAAACAGAGCGCAAAATGCCCTCATTCGATCAAATACTGCTTGACCAGACGCGCGTAGAACATGTTGCCGTAGGCGTAACGCCAGCCGCCGTTCTCCGCGACCGCCATCGGGTTGTCGTACTGGATGGTGTTGCCGCCAGACTGCTCCTCCGCGAATTTCTCGGCAAGCTCAGTGCTGTACACGCCGTTGAACTTGGCCGCAAAATCCAGGAAGCCGCTGCCATAGTTGTACGCCTGGATAATGCAGTCCAGATCGCAGCCAAGCGACTTGCCCTTGCTCAGCAGGTGCGCAAAATAGGTGCAGCCCTGCCGGATGGAGCTTTCCTCCTCAAGCGAATCGTCCGGCAGACCGGCACTGCCCGAGGACTGCATGATATCAGTCAGCTTGCCGCCGCTCTCCACCTGCATGATGGCCAGCAGCACATCCGTGTACTCCGGAATGCCGTTCTGCTCGGTGTACTTCTGCACCACCGGCTGGTAGTACATGACCGACTGGTACACGTTCACCGCCTTGGCTACCTGCTTTACCTCATCGGACGCACTGGTGCCGGAAGTGCCCGTATCGCCGTCCGTGCCGCTCTGCTGCGGCGTGCTGAGCAGATGCCGAAAGGCGAAAATCAGCACAAGGAGCAGGATCGCCAGTCCGAACAGCGCAAACTGCCGCCGGCGTGCCCGCTGTCTGCGGCGTACCTCGGCCTCGGGCAGACGGCGTCTGACCGTTTTCTGCCTGCTTGCCGTCTGCATATGGCGCGTACTGCGGTGTGCATGGGCGGGCTTCCGCCGATAGCTGCCGCTGTTATGTCGTTTTTGTTGCTTTCTTGCCATGTTATCGCTTTCCTGTGACACAGTGGTTGTCCCTCGCCGGTGACACGGTGGAACCTTCCCTGTCACCATTGGCATTATTGGCTATTTTACCACAACATTGCGGTTTGAGCAACATTTTACGCAATTATCATGTAATATCTTCCAAATCCGTCTTGCACCGCAGCAGACCTTCCCGCTCGGCCCAGTCGCGCAGGACGCGGTTTTTTTCGTTCACCGGACCGAACATATCCAGGCAGCAGACCGCGTTTCCGCACTGCCGTACAAGCGCCTGCGAGGCTGCAAAAGCGGCTTCGCCGATCGGCTGATACGCCCGCTCGGTGACGGTCTCGACCGCGAGCGCTCGTGCGGTCGGCAATTCTACGTCGTTCTCCGGCAGGATGCCTGCCGCGAACGGAATGCCGCGCCGCTGCAGCCGACGGTACAGTGCGGTGCCGCTTCCGCCGCCGCCGATGACGAACAGACGCGGTTCTCCGCTGACGCGCTCAAGTTCCAGACTGCCGAACTGCTCGTTGTAGGTGCCGCGCTCGAGGTCGTACAGCGTGCGGATGTAGTCGCCGGTGAACACCTGCTCCGGTGTGCCGCAGCGCTCGATCTTGCCATTGTGGACGCAGATGAGCCGGTCGGACAGTTTCTGCGCCAGGTCGATCTCGTGCAGCGAGAGAATGACTGCCACCTGCTTTTCGCGCACCAGTTGCTTGAGCACGGTGAGTAATTCCAGCTTGTAGCGGATATCGAGGAAGGACGTCGGCTCGTCGAGCACGATGACCTCCGGCTCCTGACAGATGGCACGCGCCAGCAGCACACGCTGCCGCTGTCCGTCGCTGATGCAGGAAAAATCGCGGTCAGCGAGTTCATTTGCGCCGACAAGCGCAAGCGCTTCATCCACCTTGGCCCGATCCTCGTCGCTGAGCAGACCAAGCCGTCCGGTGTACGGATAGCGGCCTGCGGCCGCCACGTCCCAGCAGGTCATCAGCTCCGGCCGCACATGCTCGGTGAGCAGCACGGACATCGTGCGCGCGAGGTCGCGCTCGGGCAGGGTCTGCAGCGATTTGCCGTCCAGATACACCGTGCCGCCGAGGAGCGCCAGCTGGCGGATGAGGCTCTTGAGAATGGTCGATTTTCCCGAGCCGTTCGGGCCGATAAGCGTTAAAATCTCACCGCGGTGAACGCTCAGGGCGATGTCGCGGATGAGCGGCACACAGCGGTAGCCGACGGTCATTTCTTTTGTTTCGACGAAAGGATGGGACATTTTGTACCTTCTTCTTTAACATGATTGCTTACGAAGCAAGAGAATCTTGCCTACCCGGCAGGGGCACAAGAAGGAGACAACCTACGGTTTTCTCCTTCTTGTGAATCATCCTCTTTCCCTTTGGGATAGCACGGC
>CAVLCS010000119.1:0-7643 GCA_963661675.1 Bulleidia sp. | reverse complement strand
CTCTGATTAACTAATTTCTACCGTGCAGGTGTCCAACTTGCACTTGCAATTTGCGAAAATTTTCTCGCATCACCTACTTGACTTCATACCATTGGACTTTATTTAATGAAATACGTTGGAAAAGTGAAGCAGTGCTTCCAGGACACCGCCGCCGACCGCAAGTGCCTTATCCGATGCGGTATCGCAGTTTTCACGCTTGCCTCGCGGATCGACGTCACCGGATTTCATGCCCTCGTGTACGGGTACGCCCGCCTGCAGCAGTCCGCGCAGACAGCCGCTGATGGTGGTTTTCATGGGTTGACCTGCAACGTACGCAATGGTGTCTCCGGCCTCGACCAGATCGCCGATTTCGCGGCACGGCTCGAACAAGCCGTCCGCCGGTGCACGCAGCACACGCTCTGCCGCGTGACCGCCGATCACGCCCGGCACACCGGTATTCGGCAAGGGTGAACCCGTGTACAGCACACGTCCAAGCGTGTGTCCGCGCATGGTCTCGACCGCCGCGTGACAGTCCACACCGGCTGTGAATCCCGGACCGACCGCAATGACGATCGGTGCGTCCGTGATGCGCGTTCCAAGGTTCTTTTTCGCCAGAATCGCGTCTACCAGCGCGTTTGGATGCAGTTCCTGCACACAGCTTGCCGCCGAATCGGCCATCACCGCGATGATGCCCTGTTTGGTCAGCGCTGCCGCTTCGGCTGCGGTTTCGGCTCGGCGTGCATGCACGCCCTCGACGGTCGTTTCGCCCAGTCGAATCGCTTCCGAGAAGCATACCGTGCGCCGAATGGACGTCGGCTGCGGCAGATCGGTCAGCACCAGACGAACGCCCGCATGGTAAAGCCGCAGGGCAATGCCCGTGGCGATGTCTCCTGCGCCGCGGATCACGACTAACATGGCGTTCCCCTCCGTTTTTGTCGTTGTATTTTGCAAACTATAACGATTGCCACCGATGATTATACTTGAATCGGTGACACAAGTCAACCTTTTTTGTGAAGATGAAGTGTGATATACTTTTATATAAAGAGTGTAAAGTGAAGAGTTGAGAGTGAAGATGCGGTGTCCGGCACGCCGGACGTATTAAAATCGCGCTTTGCGCGATACCTTCTCTCCACTCTTCACTCTCCAATCTCCACTCTATTAGAAGGAAGGTGCACCATGTCTCTCTCCGACCAATTAAGCATTCTTCCGGGCATCACCGCAATAGTCGGCAGCGGCGGAAAGACAACTTTATTGCGCGTACTGGCCGATGAACTGCCCGGAACGGTGATTTTGACAACTTCCACGCACATTTTACCGTTTGTGGGCATACCCCTTGTGGTGACGGACGATATCGAGCAGGTACGCCGCACACTTGCGCTTCACCGCGTCATCTGCATGGGCACGCCTACCGCTGAGGGCAAGCTGACCGTGCCTTCGCTCCCCTTTTACGCGCTGGCGGACGCGGCCGACTACGTGCTTGTGGAGGCCGACGGCTCCAAGCGGCTGCCGCTCAAGGCACACGCCTCTCACGAGCCGGTGATACCCGAAAACGCACGCCGGACTGTGTGCGTCGTGGGTGCATCCGGCTTTGGAAAACCGGTCGAGCAGGTCGTCCACCGGCCGGAATTGTTCTGCGCACGCACCGGTGCACGCATGAACGATATCGTCACACCGGAGCTTGCCGCGCAAAGCATTATCGCCGAACATCTGGCGGATATCGTGGTGCTCAATCAGGCAGAGACTATATCTCTAAAAACGGCAGAAAGATTCACCAAAACACTTCAAAACTCTAATATAAAGGTTGTCTGCACCAGTTTAATGCCGGATAAAAGCTAAATTGCATCTCCACTCTACACTCACAACTCTCCACTCTGATAAAAAAGAACCGCACTTTCAAGTGCGGTTCTTTTTTAATCCATTCCGACGGGTTTATCGCTGTTAAACTTGGTTCGGATTGCGATATCCGTATAAAGCAGCTCTTTTTCCGGTGCTTTTTTGTTCTGCAGGTAATCAAACAGCAGGAACGGCGGCCGATAGCCCTGCTCGAACGCTTCCTGATCGAGCACAAAACTCAGGCTATCCGACTGGAGCAGCTCCATGTTCATCGGGTTGAGGTCGAACGCAACGACCTTGACCTTGCCCTTGCGGCCCTCTTCCTCGACGGCCTGGCACGCACCGACCTGTCCGTTGGACGCGACATAAATGCCGGTCAAGTCAGGATTTGCACGCAATGCGTGCTGCGTGATCTCGTGGGCGTAGTCATCGCGGTCGAAGCACGGCTGGAACGCCAATAGCTCGATTTCGTTTCCGGTTTCGCCGTTAATGGTATCCATAAAGCCGTTTAGACGGTTATTATGTGCGGTATTGTTCAGATGTCCTGCCAGCGGGAGCACCTTGCCGCCCTCGGGCAGCATGAGCCGGAGCAGTCCTGCGGCAGTCTGTCCAGCGCGGTAGTTATCCATGCCGATGAACGCAAGACGCTTGCTGCCCGGTGCGTCCGAGTTGAGCGTGATGACCGGGATGCCCTGTTCGTACAATTCGTCGATGCACTGGCGGATCTCCGGCGAGTTGTTCGGCGCGATCGCCAGTCCCTGAACGCCCTGTGAAACCAGTTCTTCGATGTGTTCGAGCACCATTTCGGTATCCAGACCGCGGTTTTCGCGCATGATCAGTTCCACGCCCGAGGCGGCAAGCTCCTCTGCGGCACGCTGCACGCCTGCACGCACGATCTGCATCGTGGGTGTCTCAGTGGACTGCAGGATCGCACCCAGCTTGAACTCCCTGCGGGATTTGACCAGCGCCTGTCCGATCAGATTGGGTTTATACCCCAATTCCGCTGCGATTTTGTGAATTTTAGCCGCTACTTCAGGGTTTACGCGCCCTCGATTGTGCAGCGCACGGTCTACCGTACCGCGGGATACGCCTGCCAGCTCCGCGATCTGCTGTGCGGTTACAGCCATGCTGTTTCCTCCTTACTATATAACAGGCGTCGCCTGCGTCGTTTTTCTCTTGAGTATAGTATAGCACAATGCACGCATATTGCAAGCAAGAGTTTTTGCGTGTTTTCCGGTGATTTTTATATCGTTGTTATACTGCACAAGATATTATATATTTGTTTATGTAATTTTCACAGCGCACTGAACGCATTTGCACGCTTTTCCAATGTCTTCTTGTACTTTCCGACAAATTCACCGCTTCCTTTTCAGCACATGTTCCAAAACGTGTTTTCCTGACAAATTCCTGCTTGAATTGTGAAAAAAAGCGTGCTAATCTAAGTACAACAAACAAAAACCTCTCGTTTCGAGGGTCGATGAGACGCTCTGAAACCGTGCAGGACTTCCCCGCGAACACCCTTTGCGTTCTCGTGAACATTCGACTTCTTCTTCATTTGATCATCCACAGAAAGATTTCAAAGGAGTGCCTCAGAGTGAAAATTGCAGAGCTTTTGAACTTCAAGCAAAAGGGAAAAGATATGAACGAATTCATCAAGGTGCCGCTCGGCGAGAAGCTGTCCTACTGCTTCGGCGACCCGGCCCTGACCTTGATGTACACGATGACCACCACGCTGCTCATCTACTTCTACACCAACGTGGTCGGCATTTCGGTCGGTGCGGTCGGCATGATCATGCTGCTCTCGCGTGTGTTTGACGGCTTCTCGGACGTGGCCATGGGCACGATCATCGACCGCACACATTCCAAATATGGTAAGGCGAGAATCTGGATCCTGCGTCTTGCACTGCCTTACGCGATCGCTGCGATCCTGCTTTTCACCATGCCGAACATCGGCGATATGGGCAAGATCATCTACGCGTTCGTGACCTACAACATCATGAACACGGTGGTCTACACCGCGATCAGCCAGCCGTTCCACGCACTCGGTTCGCTGATGAGCCGCGACCAGCGCGAGCGTGACACCATCTCCAATATTCGTATGATTCTGTCGATTACTGCCAGCATGGTCATCACCGCATTCACGCTGCCGCTCATCAACTACGTTGCGTCCATCACCGGAAATCAGCAGCTTTCCTGGATTTTAGTGACCGCTGGCTACGCAATCATCTCTGTTTTCGTACTTTTGAACACCTATGCGTCCTGCACCGAGCGTGTACAGGCTGCTCCGCAGAACGCCAAGGACAACATCCCGTTCGGCCAGGCATTTAAGGCAACCGTTACCAATCGCTACTTCCTGATCGCACTCGGCCTGATGATCTTCTACACTGCATACCAGATCATCATCGGCACCGACCTTACCTATTACTGCCAGTACGTTCTGGGCAACCCGAACCTGGTTATGCCGCTCTCTGCAGCAGAGAAAATCTGCACCATCATCGGCATTGCACTGCTGCCGGCCCTGCTTCCGCGTTTCGGAAAACGCAAACTGATCTGCGTCGGCTGTGCCATCGGCATCCTCGGTCAGCTGCTGTTTTTGATGGATATCACCAGCGTTCCGCTCGGCGTTGTATCCTGCATCATCCGCGGCTTCGGCATCGCTCCGTTCTACGGCGTGCAGTATTCCCTGCCGAGTGACGCGATCGAGTACGGCCACTGGAAGAACGGCGTGCGCGTCGAAGGTCTGATGTTCTCCTCGATGAGCATGGGCCAGAAGGCCGGCTCCGGCATCACTTCCGCTATCATGAGCGGCATCCTCGCAGCCGCAGGCTTCGACGGCCTCAAGGCCACCGCAGCTGAGCAGGCACCGACCGCTATCGCTGCCATCAAGGACTTCTACCTGTATGTACCGATCGCTCTGTGGGCTGTTATGCTCATCATCGCCCTGTTCTACGGTCTGGACAAGACCTACAAGACCATGATGGCCGAGCTGCTCGAGCGTGAAGGCAAGACAGCTGAGTAAATTTGCCACAAACTTTCTCATTTCTCTCTATATATCCCTCAAGTGGGCAGGAGTGCCGTGCGTTATGCACGGCACTCCTGCTCTTTTTATGCGCAAAACCGGAGAAATTGCTCGATATCCTCCTGTGTGCAGTCTGTTTTGTATGCACGCATTTGCACGCAGATTTGCAGTCAAACCGCACAAAAACCGTGCACGCCCACTGTTTGAGTTGAACAACGGTACCCTGTCGCAAAACTGTTTCTGTGGAATATGCACAATTATTTCTATGTTAGTTTGTGCATAATAAACCCCATTTTCCTCTTGCGTTCTCGTGTACGCGGTGATACAATCAATCTCGAAGAAGAGAACAGCGAGTGCACGCAGGAATGCAGACACCCGCAAACGAATGAACGCATACCAAATCCATTAGCAAATCCGATACCCATTACACAATCACCCATACAAATCATTTAGGAGGAATTCATCATGGAAAACCTGAACATTGCTCTGATCGGCTGCGGCATGATCGGCCGCGAACACATTGAGCGCATCCAGAACCGCATCCGCAACGCACACATCGTTGCAGTCTGCGACGTATTCGAAGAAGGCGCTAAGAAGGGCGCTGAGATCGCAGGCGCCGGCACCAAGGTTTACACCGACTTCAACGAAGCAATCAACGATCCGGACGTAAACGCTGTTGTTGTTACCACTCCGGGTCAGTTCCACAAGGGTCCGGTTCTGGCCGCTATCAAGGCTGGCAAGCCGGTATTCTCCGAGAAGCCGCTGGCTAACACCGCTGCTGACGGCAAGGAGATCGTCGAGGCCGAGATGGCAGGCGGCAAGCACCTGGTACAGGTTGGCTTCATGCGCCGTTACGACCGCGGATACCGTCAGGTTAAGGAGCTGATCGACTCCGGCAAGTTCGGTGCGCCGATGGTAATCAAGTGCACCCACCGTGCAGACGGCGTTGCTGACGACTACACCACTGCAATGGCTGTTACCGATACCGCAATCCACGAGATCGACGTTCTGCCGTGGCTGGTAAACGACGAGTGGGACGAGGTTCAGTGCATCATGCCGAAGACCAACAGCAAGGTTAAGAACGCGC
Source organism: Bulleidia sp. (assembly GCA_963661675.1). Classification (GTDB taxonomy): domain Bacteria; phylum Bacillota; class Clostridia; order Oscillospirales; family Butyricicoccaceae; genus Agathobaculum. The sequence continues at coordinate 1,725 of CAVLCS010000119.1, read as the reverse complement.
TGAAGGACCCGCAGATCATGATCATGAAGACCAAGGGCGGCATCATCAACATGCTCGAGGTCAACGTAAACTGCGGCTTCGGCTACGACATCAACTGCGAGGTTGTATGTGAGAACGGCGTTGTAAACCTGCCGTGCCCGTCCTTCCCGACCGTACGCTACGCAAACGAGGTTTCCACCAAGATCGAGGACAACTGGATCCTGCGCTTCATCGACTCCTACGACGTTGAGATCCAGGACTGGGTTGACCACGCACTCAAGGGTGAGACCGGCGGTTCCTCTGCATGGGACGGCTACGTTGCTTCCATCACCGCTGACGCTCTGGTTAAGTCCCAGACCTCCGGTGTTCCGGAGAAGGTCGTTACCGGCGGCACTCCAGACTTCTACAAGAAGTAAGAATCAGATAGGAGTTAGGAGTGAGAAGGTAGGAGTGGATAATGGTTTACCTGTCTGTGGGAGGCCACTGGCCTCCCCTACGGGATAAATTCATGCAGATGGTATATCGTAGGGGCGGTCATTGGCCGCCCACGCAGCGACAAATCATCACGCAAACTCCTCACTCCTACCTTCTACCTCCTACCTTGCAATAGAATGAGATTAAGGAGAATTTTATCATGAAGATTGGCTTTAACGAAGGCTGCAACCGTTTCTGCGAAAACCACTCCGTACTCGAAGACCTCGACCTGTGCGAGAAGTACGGCTTTGACTACATCGACATCCAGTCCGAGTGCCTCGACCGCGAGATCGCTGCCGGCAAGTACACCATCGACGATCTGGCTGCCTGGTTCGCTGACCCGAAGCATCATCTGAAGATGCTGTCCTACAACGCTCTGATCTTCTTCAACATGAAGCAGACCCAGGAGGAGAAGGACGCCGTTATGGCAAAGCTGGATCAGATCATCGTTGACTGCAACAAGATGGGCTGCAAGATGATCGTTGTCGTTCCGTCTATGGATCTGACCGTTCCGGCTACCGTTGACGAGATCCGCGAGGACGCTGTTGCTGTTCTCAAGGAGATGGTAAAGAAGGTTGAGCCGTACGGCATCAAGCTGTCCATCGAGTTCTGCGGTGCACCGACCATGTCCATCAACCGTTTCGAGTACGCTTACGACATCGTTTCTGAGGTAAATCACCCGCTGGTCGGCATCACCCTCGACCAGTACCACTTCCACGCTATGGCTTCCGAGTGGGCTGCCCTCGAGAAGGCTGACGGCAAGAAGATTTTCGTATGGCATCTGAACGGCATGGAGAATATGCCGTGCGGCGCTGCTTACAACAACGACGAGAAGCGTCTGTGGCCGGGTGAGCCGGGTGACTGCCTGGATCACAAACGTTACGCAGATACCCTCAAGAAGATCGGCTTTGAAGGCGACGTATGCACCATGGAGGTGTTCCGTCCGGACTACTACAAGCTGTCCAATGAGGAGAACATCAAGAAGGCCGCTGAGGTTACTAAGGCGCATGTTGCGAAGTACTGGGCTGAATAATTTCTAATTGAAAATTGAGAATGGAGAATGGAAAATGTCCTTTGAGATTGACCATTCTCCATTTTTTCATTTGTTCCCAAACCAGAGAGGAACGGCGGGATGAGGTCATCCCGCCCTACAATATAACGATGGTTGATTGCATAATGAAGTTGGACACCTAAAAAATCCATAGTGATTTTCCAAACATGGTAGAATGAAGTTTGCACACAACATCTGCCAAGGGAGGGCAATCACTATGG
>CAVLCS010000118.1:0-7643 GCA_963661675.1 Bulleidia sp. | reverse complement strand
CTCTGATTAACTAATTTCTACCGTGCAGGTGTCCAACTTGCACTTGCAATTTGCGTTAAGAAAAAACAGAAACAATCGGCAGAACCAGCGGTAGTGTCAGCAGAATCGTCTGCTGAGCGAAAACTGCCGCTGATTCTGCGCTGGCCAATCAGTATCATACTTCTGTTCGTCATGCCTCCATTCGGCACGGCTGCGGGTATTGGATTAGCAGTTGCACGGCTGATTTTTAACCACAAATATCCGGAATATAAGCTGAAGCTGTGGACAAAACTTATTATTTCGGCACTCTGCATTGCGTTCGTAATATGGGCTGTTGTCACAGCGCCCGAGAGCAGCACGACCACATCAGCAGAGGCAGTACCAACAGAACAGGGTGAATCGCAGGCCACCGAAACAACATCTGAAGCGACAGAAAACAAAACCGTAGAGCAAGAAACAACTTCTCAGGCGGAACAGCAGGCGGCCTCCGAACATAAAAAGCAGGAAGAGGCAGTTCAGGCGGCGAAGGCTGAGACAGAGAAACAGCAGAAGAAGGCGGAAAAGCAGCAAAGGCAGGAGGAGAAAGTTGCTAAAAAGCTGGCGCGTCAGCAAAAACGTGCCAACCGGAAAATCGAGAAGGCACTGAGCAAGGATAAAATCGAGAAGGCGGCGAAAAAGCTCTCCCACGTGAAGGAGAACTGGGTGTACGCCTATTATCAGCAGATGCTACCGGATTTGATCGAACAGGACGACCGCACACAGCTCGACCGTTATCTCACAATCTACAGGCAGGCGTTTCCGGAGACAGAGCAGATGAAGGACGTGTTAATCGCATGGGATCAGATCTGTGACGACCAGAAGAAGATGGACGAGCTGGACAAGAAATACCGTTCGGACTACTCGGGCGGCATGTCCGGTGCGATAAGTGCTGTGGATAAGGCGGAGGAGCGCACATTTTATCTGCAGTACAAGCTGAAAAACTCTGCCGCGAACAGCAAAAACAGCGTCATCAGCGCAGTGGGCGAGGCGATCGGCGCGGCGCAGGAGTCGCTGACCGGTACCTATGAGTATCTGGCGAACAACGTGACGAATGACTTTATCCCGTCACTGCTGCAGGGCTACATCGATATGAATGTATACCCGGGCGATGAGCAGTATGTGCTCATCACGGCCAAGCCGTTTTCGCAGGCGGGTGCAACGACGGTGTACGCTTACCAGAGCGGAACGCGCACGTTGACGACCTCGGACGGCTTTGAGAAGGAGGTCGAGTGCTATCGCGTGATGGACAGCACCACGCGGGACACAATCCGGCAGGATTACGAAACGTATTCGGTGGCCGGCATGTCGATCACAGAGGCAAGCCAGCACATGCAGGAATTATTAAACAAGTAAAAGAAAGCAGGGAGAATCATGAAACAAAAGATTTGCGGTTTGCTTGCCATGCTGCTGCTGTTATCCGGCTGCGGCTCAAGCACACCGGCCGACACCTCGCCGATGAGCGAGGACGAGATTACGCAGATGTACAGCGATCCGGATTCGTTCAAGGGCCGCACGCTCGAGCTGTACGGCCGTGTGTTCAACGAGCCAGAGTGCGATGACGACGGCGTGTATTTCCAGATGTGGGGAGACCCGGAGAACGGAGAGCGCAACACGATCGTAGCCTGCAAGGACACCTCGCTCAAGCTGCAGGATGATGATTATGTGCATATTTCTGGCAGTGTTTCGGGTAAATATGAGGGCGAAAACGCACTGGGCGGCAAAATCACCGCGCCTGCGATCGTTGCGGATTCGGTAGAGGTGGTAACTTATCAGGAGGCCTGTGTGCCGACGCTGTACACCGCGACGGTGCAGACAGCGGCGCAGACACAGTGCGGCTACACGGTTTCGGTCGACTCGGTGGAGCTGGCGGAAAAGGAAACGCGCGTTGCGGTTACGGTGACGAACAACGGTGCAGCGGCGTTCAGTATCTACGATTCCAGCGCAAAATCGTGCAGAACGGCAAGCAGTTCGAGCGGGAGTATAACTCCTATGCGGATTATCCGGAGCTGCAGTCGGATTTGATGGTCGGCGCGAGCACGACCGGCATCATCACCTTCCCGGCGCTGGAAAAGGCGGATTTTGACATCACGCTGACAGGCTCGTCGGATGATTGGGACGAAAGCATTGCGCCGTTTACGTTCCATTGCACGTTCGGTGACGCGGCAGCGCAGACTCAGCAGGAGCCAGCGGCGGAACAGGCGGCGCCGACCTACATGCTGTACGACGGCACAGCGACCAAGTCTATCGACCTTTCGCTGACCGATACCGTAATTGGCAGCAATAAACTGTGGCCGACGGACACGAAAACCATTACCACGGATGATCTGTCCAAGCTGACGCAAAATGAGGTTGCGGCCGTGCGCAACGAGATTTATGCGCGGCACGGCTATACTTTTACCACGGATGAATGGAAAATTTTCTTTGCCTCGGCGGAGTGGTATCATGCGGACAGTGCGTACTCCAACGACATGCTGAATGCCACGGAAAAAGCGAATGTGGATACCATTCTGAATTACGAAAAGAGTGCAGGCGGACAGCAGGAGAAGACCCGGCCGGAGGATATGGCATCACAGGCCGCGCTGAATTACTGCCAGACAACCGGTTGGACGAACAGCCGTGTCAATTTGGTGGAAAGCCGTCCGGCGGGCGGATACTATGTCAATGTGATGAAGATAGACGACTTGGATAACAGTTATGAGGAAAATTATGTGGTGATGGTCGAAAACGGAAAGGAAATCGTGACCGGCACCGAGCAGTTTGGCGAATTTACGCCGATCGATTAATTTACAGAATAAATCAAAAAATCAGGACGGAAGGCTCGAGAGACCTTCCGTCCTGATTTTATTAGAGGGGTGTTGGTGATATGGTTTGGTTTGGAAATTTTTGACTAAGTGAATTGGTAGTTTGTGTGAGATTGGTCAGTCGATGCGCTTTACCAGATCCTCCGGAATCTTGGCAGTGCCCTGACCGTAATACTGGAATACGTCAACCATCTGCTGAATCTGCGCGTCGCTCATCTGCTTGATCTCGCCGTTGACGCAGGCTGCGCGGGCAGCCAGATAGCATTTTGCGGCTTCTTCGAGGTAGACCGCAGCGTACAGCGCCTGGTTGAGATCCTTGCCGACGGTCATAACACCGTGCTGCGACAGGATAACGGCATGGCCGTTGCCGACGTACTTGACGGTATCGATGCCCATATCGATCGAGCCGGCCGCCGAATACGGCGTGATCGGCACATTGCCGCCGGCAGCGTTCGCCAGTGCGGTGATGCACACGCGGAACTCGGTCAGGCCCGGAATGAGCGAAACCGCCGTCGCATACGGCTGATGGGTGTGGATAACGGCATTGATGTCCGGACGCTCGCGGAAGATATGCAGGATAGCCGGGGTGTCGGACGAAGGCTTGCGGGTGCCCTCGATGACGTTGCCGTCGATATCCATGACGATCATATCGTCCTCGACCATCTTCTCGTACATCATGCCCGAGGGCGTAACGAGAATTTCGCCGGTCGGCATACGAACGCTCAGGTTGCCGCAGGTGAGCGATACCAGCTCATAGCGGTCGAGCAGGATACCGGCTTCGATGATCTCTCTTTTCATTTCCGAAAACATGGTGAATTCCTCCTAAAAAATCGCAAGCAGCTGTTCCGGTCTGCGGACAATGTGTTCCGGCTGGTAGGGCAGCAGCATTTCGAGCGGCTGATACCCCCAGGTTGCAGCAGCGGCCGCCGTGTGCGTATTGCGGGCGGTCTGCATGTCCACATCGGTGTCGCCGACGTAGAGTATCTGCTCGCGCGGTATACCCAGATGCTCGAGCACAGGGTCCATCGAGTGCGGATCGGGTTTGGAGATGGTCTCCGGCGTCTGTCCGACGCACAACTCCATCGAATCTCCGAAAAACCGCTCGATGAGCGCACAGGCCACGGCATTGGGTTTATTCGTCAGAACGGCGTTCTTGATGCCGCGGCGCTTGAGTTCCGCGAGCGTTTCACACACACCCGCATACGGCTGGGTGAGATAGGTAAAATCGCTCAGATAGGCGGCACAGTCGTAGTCGCGTATCGCGGGCTGAAGTGCGGCGACCCGATCGAGCGGGCAGCCGCCAAGCTTCAGCAGTTTGTGGTAAAACTCCGCGATCGAAAGGCGGCACAGATCACGGCATTCATCGAGTGTAATGTCGTGAAAGCCGAAATGACGAAGGGACTGGTTGCAGTAATGGTGAATGGTCGGCAGGGTATAGAGCAGCGTGCCGTCCAAATCCCAGACACAGGCGGCAAAGCCCATTTATACCTCCAGGAAGTCTACAAAACGAACGGCTTCCAGATCGGACTCTGCAACGCCGAGCTTCTTGCCGGTCAGCTCTTCAACAGCGGATACGAGGTGCATTGCGTCGATGCCGTACTTCTTCATCAGGTACATCTTGGAAGCACCGTGCGGATAGCCCGGGAGACCGATCTTGACCAGACGCTTGCCCAGTCCGTTCTCTGCGATGACATCAGCAACAGCGGAGCCGAGACCGCCGATATCCAGATGGTTTTCAATGGTAACAACGCCGTACTTGCTCTTCTTGATCGCCTCAACGATGGTCGGATCGGTGAACGGCTTGAGCGTAGAAACGTGCATATGCTGTACGGAAACGCCCTTTTCCTTGAGGACTGCGGTAGCACGCATCGCTTCCTCGGTGCAGATGGAGGAGGACAGCAGGACGATATCGTCGCCTTCGCTCAGCACGCGAGCACGGTTGAACTGCATCGGCTCGTTTGCCGGGAACAGGCGCGGTACTTCCTTGCGGAGCATACGGATGTAGACCGGGCCGTTGTAGTTGTATGCCAGATCGAGCACGCCTTCGATCTCGGTTGCGTCGCCGATATCGAAGATAGCCATGTTCGGAACCGTGCGCAGTACACCAATATCGTTGATGGACTGGTGGGTAACACCGCCCGGAGTGGTAATGCCCGGTACAAAGCCGACGAATACGACCGGCAGGTTCGGGTAAGCGACACTCATTTCCAGCTGATCGAGGATGCGGCGGTACAGGAATACAGCAAAGGTGTGCAGGAACGGACGGTAGCCTTCACGGCACATGCCGGCTGCCCACGAGCACATATTCTGCTCGGCGATACCCATGGTCAGGTAGCGGTCCGGGTAGGTCTGGCGGAATTTCTTGACTTCACAGGAGGAGCCGAGGTCGGCCGACATGACCAGAACCTCCGGATGCTCGGCAGCGAAGCGGATCATATTTTTTTCATGTGTATTAACTTCAATCTTCATTTTGAACTCCTTCCTTCTCACATCTCGTCATAGATCTTCTGGAATTCATCACGCTCGTCAGCGCCGATGCGGATGAAGTGCATCGAACGCGGCTTCTCGAGCGGCTTAACGCCGGTCCAGCCGTGCGTGCGTGCGATAACAACGAGCGGCTTGCCTTCATGCGGAGTCTCGCATGCCTTGCAGAAGTCCTCAATGTCGTGACCGTTGGCCTCAACGCAGACAGCGCCGAAGGAGGTGAAGCGGTCGATCAGCGGTTCCTCGACCATCTGATCCTCGATCTTGCCCTCTACCTGCTGGCCGTTTGCGTCGATGACAACGACGAAGTTATCCAGTTTGTAGTAACCGGCTGCCTGGATGCACTCCCAGGTCTGGCCTTCCTGCAGCTCACCGTCGCCGAGCAGGACGTAGCACTTGCCGGTGTCGCCGCGGCGCTTGCGGGCATGGGCCGTGCCGCCTGCGATCGAAATGGTCTGGCCGAGCGAGCCTGCGGTGTTCTCAAATCCGGGAGAATGCTCTGCGCCGATCATTTCCATGTTCCAGCCGTCTACATTGAACTTGTCCATGCAGTCCGGGCTGATGCGGCCGGTCTCGGCCAGTGCGGCGTAGATGACCGATGCGTAGTGGCAGCAGGATACGAAGAAACGATCCTTATCCGGTGCGGGAGCACCATTGTAAGAGGAGCCTCGCTGATAATCCATATTATCCGGACCCGGAACACCCGGGAACGGGATCGGCTCCCAGTTGCCGACGGACGGACCGAGGTTCATCACGCGGGTGTACAGGGAAGCGATGATTTCTGCCGAAGAGCACGCCTGTGCCAGATAGCAGCCGCCGGTCTTCAGCGCAACGCCAAGGATCTGCTTGCGGATTCCGTTAGCGACAGCCTGAATATCAGCGGTGGAATAATTTTTTTCACTCATAAGAGCAAGACTCCTTTCTGAATCCAATACCTATACGAACAGCCGGTGCTGTGGGTTACGGTGTCGATCTCTTGAAAACATTATTTCACATACAAGAACAAATGTCAACAATGGAAAAGCTGTCATTTGTGCCAAAAACAAGTCGATGAAATTGGCTAAATAGTGAAAATCGACAACAGATGCGCGAAAATTGCTTGACGGTACTGTTTTTGTTGCCTATAATGAGAGAAAAGGAATACAGAAAACGGTTCACAACAATGAACAAAATTTCAAACATTCCCGCAAAGATCCATGAAAGGAAGATGAATCATGAAAGCTGTTGTGAAAACGGAGACCGGTTTTGATCATATGCAGTATACAGATATTCCGGAACCCAAAGCGACCGGAGATCTGGTAAAGATCAAGATCGCGTACTCCGGTATCTGCGGCACCGATCTTCATGCGTTCAAGGGCACCTACGCGAGCACCAAGCCGCCGGTCGTGCTCGGCCATGAGTTTTCCGGCATCGTCACCGAGATCGGTCCGGACGTAAAGAACATTAAAGTAGGCGACCGCGTCACCAGCGAGACCACATTCAAGACCTGCGGCACCTGCCCGATGTGTAAATCCAAGGATTACAACCTGTGCGGCAACCGTCAGGGCATCGGCACCCAGATCAATGGCTCGATGGCCGAATATCTGGTCAGCCGAGAGGAAAGCGTGCATGTCCTGCCGGATAACGTATCGCTGCTGAGTGCAGCACTCACCGAGCCGCTCGCGTGCGGCGTACATGCCGCCATCGAAAAGGGCAATGTACAGCCGGGCGATATCTGCGTGGTATTCGGTGTCGGTGCGATCGGCCAGATGGTCATGCAGGTAGCCAAGAGCCAGGGCGCGACTGTTATCGTGGCCGGACTGAGCCACGACGCGGAACGCTTCGAGATCGCCAAGAGCGCAGGAGCGGACCGCTGCGTAGATCAGCAGACCGAGAACATCAAGGACATCGTGATGGAGATGACGAACGGTGTCGGCGCTGACAAGTGCTTTGAGTGCTCGGGTGCGGTTCCGGCAGCCAATAAGGCGCTTGAGCTGGTCCGCCGCAAGGGCACGGTCGTTCAGATGGGCGTATTCCCGGAATCGCACGAGAGCATCTGGACCGACCTGATCCTGCACCGCGAGATCAACTACGTCGGCTCCCGCAGCCAGAAGCCGTCCTCGTGGGTCAAGGCCCTCGAGCTGCTCGGCGCAGGCACGGTCGTACCGGAAAAGATCGTCACCTCGCTTGATCCGCTGGAAAAGTGGCGCGACGGTTTCGACAAGATGATCCGCGGCGAAGGTGCCAAGGGCGTTATCGTTCTGGATGACAGCCTGAAATAAAGAAATGAAGAGAAAATAAAGAAACGCAAATTGCAAGTGCAAGTTGGACACCTGCACGGTAGAAATTAGTTAATCAGAG
>CAVLCS010000117.1:0-7665 GCA_963661675.1 Bulleidia sp. | reverse complement strand
TCTCAAAGCCTACTAATACCTGAAATTATTAACTTTTAAACTTATTATACGAGGGGGGGATCGACATGAAACGACGAATCCTGTTTGTTCTGATAACCGTTCTGGTTTGCGTTGGAGCGGCAGTGTGCTTTACATCGTATGCACCGGTGCCGGATACGGCAGAAATTGCGGACGTGCTGGTGCTCCGTATTCATGCGGGAGACACATCTGAGGATATCACAGAACAGGTCGATACGGACGCAGTACGCGACCTGTTGCCGCAGGTCAGAGCACGCCGTTTGCCAAGCTATCATCGCAGCATTAGTGAGGACTGCTATCAAATTCAAGTGCTATACGGTGATAAAAACATATGTTTCAGTCTTGGTGAACTGAATTATGTGTATGAGGTTGTAGAAAACACGTCACCGTGGGTGCATAAGCTGTCCGGCAGCGAGAAACTCCTCGCGCTGCTTGATAAACAATAAAAGGGAGGAATCGACATGAAAAAACGAATCGTATTTATCCTGATTGCCATTCTGATCTGCGCAGGCGCGGCGGCATTCGTGTTTGTGCCGTACACGCCCATGCCGGATGCGGACAGCTTTCAGAATGTGAGCATCTGGCGGATAGACGGCAGAGACCAGACCGAAATCACCGACGAGGTCGATCAAACTGCTCTGCGGGAGGTACTGACGCAGGTGCAGGCGAGCCGTGTGCCGTACCCGAAGCACAGCTTTTCGATGGATAAGGTCAGCTACGAAATCGTTGCGGTGTATAACGACACGCCGACCGTCCTCGATATCGGCGAGATCAGTTTTGTGTACCGCGATTGGGTGCATAATCTGGCGAACGGCAGTGAGGTTCTCGAGAAATTGGATGAAATTTGCAAACAGTAAATAATTCAATCTAACTGAATAGATTGCTGTAGGGGCGGACCAATGTGTCCGCCCTTTTTTCGGGTGGCGGTTCGTTTGGAAAGGGCGTACACACAGGTGCGCCCCTACGGAACGTGTTCCGTTGTTGGTAATTGGTGCATATCGTTGAAATTTGGACGCGCAATGCGCGCCCCTACAATGATTTGCCATTTGCATCATGATAAACCAACCTGCACAATATAGCAACCGTAGGGGCGCGCATTGCGCGTCCATTGCTAACAACGTGCGGATGGTATACCGACAAAGGCAAAACAAAAGGACTGCCCCTCCGGTCAGTCCTTTTTACAACAGCGAAAGCTGTCCATCCGCGAGATTAACGATTTTCAGTCCGCTCTGCTCGGCCATATGCACGGTCTGGGCCGTACCGCCGGATCGTCCGTCGTAATAACAGATGAGCCTTGACGACGCATCCACCATAAACCGGTTGCGCGCGGCAAAGCACCCTGCGTGATAGCTTCGCGAGAGCGCATACACCTTATCTGCGGCGAGCAGACAGCGGTTGAACCGGCGTTTCCACTCGATGGGGAACCGGTCGGCCTGTCCGTCGAACGGCACAGCGCACAGCAGCTGCACGGACAGCGCCGCACGCGCCCGCAGGACGGCCTCAGCGGCCCACAGGTCGAAGCCGGTGGACATGCCTGAGAGAAACCGCGTACAGCCGTCAGCGGCGGCCTCGGCGACCGCAGCGTCGAGTGCGGCGAACAACTCGAGCGCGGCCGGGCAGTCCTCGTTCCGGAACGGCATTTTTTCAATTCGGTAGCCGGAAAAACAGCAGGTCACCGGACGCAGATCCGCCATGACACACCCTCCAATCAGAACAAATGTTCTATTTTTATCAGTATACAATAGATGAAACCAAAACGCAAGTTGTAAATTTGATAAAAAGCTGATATGATAAGTACAGCAAAATTTACCGCAAACAGGGAGGGACGCGATGAACGGTCAAAACCGATGGCTATATCTGATAAAACGCATGGTTTACCGCTATTTTGATGACGGCATTCCGCAGTCTGCGGCAGAACTTTCGTATTTTCTGCTGTTTTCGATGTTCCCGCTGCTGATGTTCGTCAACTCGATTCTCGCGCGGCTCGATCTTTCCATCGAGGGGATTCAGCCGGTGCTGGAAATGCTGCCCAAAAGTCTGCAGCAGCTCATCAACGGTTATATCCAGCAGCTGACCGGCACACCGTCGTTCAGCCCGATGATCGTCGGTCTGGGTCTGACACTGTATTTTCTGTCTCGCGCTGTGCGCTCGATGATGCGCACGGTCAACGACATTTACCACGTTGAAATTTCACGCGGCATGGTCAAAGACGTGCTGATTTCGTTCGGCATTACGGCAGGATTTCTTGTTTCGGTCGTGTGCAGCTTTGTGCTCGTCGTCGCCGGACGAACGATCATCCGCATTGTGCCGAAGTACCTGCCGGTGCCGCCGTCCGTGATGGACGGACTGCACGACGCCAGTTTTTGGGTGATGATCGCGTTTATTTTCGTGTTCCTCATGCTGTTCAACAAGGTCGTGCCCAATCTGCACCTCAGGTTCCGTGAGGTGTGGCCGGGTGCGCTGTTCTCGCTGGTGGCTTGGGTGCTGGTCTCGCTCGGATTTTCGTTCTATGTGGACAATATGGCGCGGTATTCCGTGCTGTACGGGTCTCTGGCGGCGATTATCGTGCTGATGCTGTGGCTGTATATCGTCAGCATGATTCTCTTAATGGGTCCGCAGCTCAATCACACACTGGTCGTCATGCGGCTGTATCGGCTGGAAAACCAGAAGCATTTGTAAATGACAGTATGGACGCATACTGTATAAAATAGGGAGGAAAAGGATATGAAAGTTGTAGCGATCAACGGTTCGCCGCGCAAGGGCGGCAACTGCGCACAGATGCTCGACGTGCTCGGCAAGGTGCTCGAGCAGGAAGGCATTGAATTTGAGGTATGTCAGCCGGGCGCGAAAGTGCATCCGTGCATGGCGTGCTATCACTGCCTGGACAACGGCACGCTGCGCTGTGTGCAGGACGACGACGGCGTAAATGAGATCATCGCCAAGTGCATCGAGGCGGACGGCATCGTGCTCGCGTCTCCGGTGTACCACGGCGGCATTGCGGGCGGCATGAAGTGTGTGCTCGACCGTCTGATTCTGGCGGCAGGCTGCGGTGATAATCAGCTGAAGCACAAGGTCGGTGCGGCGCTGTGCACGCTGCGCCGTTCGGGCGGCATGGAGACCTACCAGCAGCTGCTCGGCACGATCAACGCTATGGAGATGGTGCTCGTCACCTCGGACTACTGGAATGCCGTACACGGCGCAGACAAAGGCGAAGCCGTGCAGGATATCGAGGGCGTTGAGGTCATCGAAAAGCTCGGCCGCAATATCGCGTGGCTGCTCAAGGTTATCGACAAGGCCGGTATCGAGCCGCCGGAAAGCCATCCGAGAACGATGATGAACTTTATCCGCTGATTTATGCGGTTATCCGCTAAACAAAAATTGCAAAGTATGAAAAGGCACAATGAGAAACTCATTGTGCCTTTTTGTGCATAAAATTGTCAGATTTCTGGGCATATCCTGTGCAACTGCTGAGATGTGCGAAAAAATTCACGGATTGTTAACGGAACTGTGCAAAAAATGTCATGTAAACGCGGATGGATTCTGCTAAAATAGAGATATCAAACAATGCAGTAAAAGGGAGGAACCATCATGACACCGGAACACGATATTTTACAGGTCACGCCGAGAGTGGAAGCGCTGGCGGCACTTTGCCGCTCGAACAGCCAGATTGATCCGGCGCTGTACCGCGAGTACGACGTCAAGCGCGGCCTACGCGACATCAACGGACAGGGCGTACTGGCCGGTCTGACCAACATCTCGGACATCATCTCTCGCAAGGAGATCGACGGCAAGGTCGTGCCCTGTGAGGGCGAGCTGTACTACCGCGGCATCCGCATTCAGGATCTGGTGCAGGGCTTTATCCGCGACGGACGCAAGGGCTACGAGGAAGTGACCTATCTGCTGCTGTTCGGCGAACTGCCTGATGCCAAGCGTCTGGGCGATTTCAAGGCTCTGCTGGCGCAGGGACGCACGCTGCCGACCAACTTCACGCGCGACGTCATCATGAAGGCACCGACGCACGATATGATGAACAGTCTGTCGCGCAGTGTGCTCACACTGGCGTCCTACGACAGCAACGCGGACGATATCAGCCTGCCGAACGTCCTGCGGCAGTGCCTGATGCTGATTTCCGTGTTCCCGATGCTGGCGGTGTACTCCTATCACGCATACAACCACTACGAATGCGGCGGCAGCATGTATATCCACTATCCGTCGGACAGCCTGTCTACCGCGTCTAACTTCCTGCGCATGCTGCGTCCGGATATGAAGTACACGCCGCTCGAGGCGAGTGTGCTCGATCTGGCGCTTGTGCTGCACATGGAGCACGGCGGCGGCAATAACTCGTCGTTCACGACGCACGTTGTCACGTCCTCCGGCACGGATACCTATTCGGCGATCGCAGCGGCTCTGGGGTCGCTGAAAGGCCCGAAACACGGCGGTGCGAACTACAAGGTCGTGCAGATGTTCGAGGATATGAAGAAAAACGTGTCGGACACCACGGATGAACAGGCAGTCGCGGACTACCTTGTCAAGCTGCTGCGCCGCGAGGCGTTTGACCAGAAGGGACTCATCTACGGCATGGGCCACGCCGTGTACTCAATCTCGGATCCGCGTGCACAGGTGTTCAAGTCCTTCGTCGGCCAGCTGGCGCACGAGAAGGGCAGAGATGCGGATTTTGCGCTCTACACCATGGTCGAGGAGATGGCGCCCAAGGTGATCGCACAGGAGCGGCACATCTACAAGGGCGTATCCACAAATGTTGATTTTTACTCGGGTTTTGTGTATTCCATGCTGGGTTTGCCGCCAGAATTGTACACGCCGGTGTTTGCCATGGCGCGTATCGTCGGCTGGAGCGCCCACCGCCTGGAGGAGCTGATCAACACGGATAAGATTATCCGTCCGGCGTACTGCTGCGTGCAGCCTGCCGAGCCGTATATCTCGCTGAAAGAACGGTAAAATTCAAATAATGTAAAGAAAACAGGTGCTGTAAGTCGAAATTACAGCACCTGTTCTTTTTTATATGAAGTTTAGTCGATATTGAGCGCTTCGCGAAGCACATGCAGGCTGGCCAGGTGGCCGTCGAGCATGGAAAGCGTCAGATCTTCCATTTCAAGGGAGATTTCATCGTCGTAACCCGACATGCGAACGACCGAGAAAAACTCCTTCCACCACTTGGCATCGTGTCCGGCGCCGACGGCAACGTAGTTCCACGAACGGCGGGCAAATGCGTCGATCGGCTTGGTGTCGAGCATGCCGTTTGGCTGCCAGTAGCGGCGTTCCGGACGGGAATCCTTGCCGTGGATATGGTAAATCGCGCCATGCTCACCGAGCACGCGAGCGGCCTCGATCGGGTCGCCGCCCATCCAGAACAGGTGGGACGGATCAAGGTTCATGCCGATCATCGGGCCGACAGCATCACGCAGACGGAGCAGCGTTTCCGGGTTGTAAACCAGCTGCATACCGTGGTTTTCGAGCGCGATCCGCTCGATTCCGCAATCTTCCACCATCTTAACAATCTTTTTCCATTCCGGAATTGCAACCTGATTCCACTGGTAATCCAGAATGTCCTGCGTCTCGGGCGGCCACGAGGTCGTGATCCAAACCGGCGTTTTATCGCCTTCACAGCCGACTGGCAGACCGCTCATCATGACGATCTTCTTGACGCCGAGCTGCTGTGCCAGCTCGAAGGTTTTCTTGGTGACATCCATGTCCTTTTCATACGCAAGCGGGTTGCCCGAGCAGTTGAGCGCACACAGTTCGAGTCCCTTTTTACGCATGGCATCGTACCATTTTTCACGGGCGGTCTTGTCGCTCACCAGCAGGTCGAGGTCACAGTGCGGCGCACCCGACCAGTTGCCGGTGCCGATCTCGATGGCGGCAATTTTCTGCTCTACACAGAAGTCGAGCATCTGCTCATAGGGCATATCCAGCGTGCAGGTTTTAATAGCAAGCTTCATTTTTCACATTCCTTCTCTCATTGGGGTACTGTAATTTTACCACATTGTAACCTTTGCTGGCAAGACATGTCTCCAAAATATGCCCAAAATGGCCATGATTTTTCCATGATTTTATAGGAAAATTGCCGTACAAAATGATGAAATGCACAATGCACAGCAACGGATTTTCGCATGTCAAAGCGGGAATTTGTGAATATGCACAAAAACTATAGGGCTGAAATCACCACCTCTTACAAAAATAACAACGAAGGGTTGCCAAAACGTTATTATTGCATTAAAATATTACCAGAACGTTGGAGCGTTCCTAAGTCCCACGGCAGTGGGAACCGACCGCAGAGCAGACAACCTGAGAGACTGTCTGCTCCGCAACGAAAAAGAAGAGAGGTTTTATCATGAAGAAGAGATTACTTGCTATGCTGATGACTGGCGCTATGGTTGCAAGCCTTGCAGCTTGCGGCGGCGGCTCTAATGCTCAGACCAGTGACAACAATGGCGGCGACAGCGCTGAAGGCGGCTCCGGCAGCTACGCGATCGACGTTATCCTGAAGACCACTGCATCTGAGTACTGGAGCTACGTAGAGGCTGGTGCAAAGGCTTACGCTACTGACAACCCGGACATCAAGGTTGAGGTTAAGGGCGCTACCTCCGAGACCGCTTACGACGAGCAGCAGAACATGATCGAGACCGACCTGAACTCCGGCGCATATGACGGCTTCGTTATTGCACCGCTGCAGGCTGATCTGGTTAAGACGCTGATCGCTGGTCAGACCGCACCGATCGTTGCTGTTGATACCAACATCGACGCACCTGAGGTTCTGTCCTTCGTAGGTACCGGCAACGAGGATGCTGCTGCACAGGGCGGCGCTGCTGCTGTTGAGGCTGCAAAGGCTGCAGGCTGGACCGAGCTGAAGGCTATCGCAATTTCCGGCGTACAGGGCGACGGTACAGCTACCGCACGTCTGACCGGTTATGAGAAGGGCATCAACGAGGCTGGCGGCGAGTTCCTGAAGGACGAGATCCAGTACGCTGACGCTGTTGCTGATAAGGCTGCTACCTCGATGGAAGCAATCATGCAGAACCATCCGGAAGGCATCGCTATGATCGTCTGCAACAACGACGATATGGCTATGGCTGCTGCACGTGCTGCAAAGGGCAACGCTGCTTACGAGAAGACCATCTTCGTTGGCTTCGACGGCATCCAGTCCGCTTGCAACGCTATCCTGGCTGGTGAAGAGACCATGTCCGTTGCTCAGGAAGCTTACGACATGGGCTACAAGGCAGTTGACGCAGTTGTAAAGGCTCTGAACGGCGAGACCCTGGAGAAGTTCATCGACTCCGGCTGCTCCGTTGTTGATTCCTCCAACGCTCAGGAGCGTCTGGACACCCTGAAGGGCTACATCGGCTAAGCAATCCATCCCACACGCTTGTGGTTTTCCATTAGTTCCAGCATTTAAGTGAACGAGAAGAAACCCCTGCTCGATTTCAATCTCTGCAGGGGTTCTCTTTTCAAACATGCTCCCGCGGACAAGAAATGGTAAAAGGTTTGCACTGGGCAGGCTTTTCCTTAGGGAACTGAACCGAGAACAGTTTACTTTGTCCCGCACTTCATCTCGGAGAAGAAAAGGTGATATGCAAATGAGTGAATACGTAGTAGAACTGAAAAACGCGACCAAGCGTTTTCCGGGCGTAG
>CAVLCS010000116.1:0-7744 GCA_963661675.1 Bulleidia sp. | reverse complement strand
TCGGGATGGTGGTGTTGCGGTCGATCAGCTTGGTGCATACGCCGCCGAGGGTCTCAATGCCGAGGGACAGCGGAGTAACGTCGAGCAGCAGCACGTCCTTGACCTCACCGCCGAGTACGCCGCCCTGGATGGATGCGCCGATCGCTACGCACTCGTCCGGGTTGATGCCCTTGAAGCCTTCCTTGCCGGTGATGCCCTTAACAGCTTCCTGTACAGCCGGGATACGGGTGGAACCGCCGACCAGCAGGACCTTGGACAGGTCAGATGCGGACAGGCCAGCGTCGCTCATGGCCTGACGAACCGGACCCATGGTGCGCTCTACGAGGTCTGCGGTCAGCTCGTTGAACTTTGCGCGGGTCAGGGTCAGCTCGAGGTGCTTCGGGCCGGTAGCGTCAGCCGTGATGTACGGCTGGTTGATGGAGGTCTGGCTCATGCCGGACAGCTCGATCTTTGCCTTCTCAGCAGCTTCCTTCAGGCGCTGCATAGCCATGCGGTCGTTCGACAGGTCGATGCCGTTGGACTTCTTGAACTCGTCAACCATCCAGTCGATGATGCGCTGGTCGAAGTCATCGCCGCCGAGGTGAGTATCACCAGCGGTGGACAGAACCTCCAGAACGCCCTCACCGATATCCAGGATGGATACATCGAACGTACCGCCACCGAGGTCGTAAACCATGATCTTCTGCTCGGATTCCTTATCTACGCCGTAAGCCAGAGCAGCTGCGGTCGGCTCGTTGATGATACGCAGAACTTCCAGACCAGCGATCTTGCCGGCATCCTTGGTAGCCTGACGCTGGGAGTCGGAGAAGTAAGCCGGAACGGTGATAACAGCCTGATTTACCGGCTGGCCGAGGTATGCTTCTGCGTCAGCCTTCAGCTTCTGCAGGATCATAGCGGAGATCTCCTGCGGGGAGTACGGCTTGCCATCGATGTTTACGCGGTAGTCGGTACCCATGTGGCGCTTGATGGAAATAATGGTGCGGTCAGCGTTGGTTACAGCCTGGCGCTTAGCAACCTGACCGATCATACGCTCGCCGTCCTTGGAAAATGCAACAACAGACGGAGTGGTGCGCGCACCCTCAGCGTTAGGGATGACAACGGCTTCGCCGCCCTCCATAACGGATACACAAGAGTTCGTCGTACCAAGGTCAATACCAATGATCTTACCCATAATAAATACACTCCTTATAAGATAGGATATAGTTTACGTTTTACTGTTTGATATAGAGTGAAGAGTGGAGAGTTGAGAGTGAAGATTTCGTATCTCTTATCTCTTCGTTCTTCACTTGATAGAGTGTGTTTCGGAGGATAAAGTTTGAAGAGAAGCATTCTCTCCACTCTTCACTCTCCAATCTCCACTCTTAATTAGCAACTTTAACCATCGCATGGCGAATTACCTTATCGCCGATCTGGAAGCCCTGCTGGAAGGTCTCTGCGATGACGTTCTCACCGAGGTTTTCGTCCTCAACGTGCATTACGGCGTTGTGGAAGTTCGGGTCGAACGCAGTGCCTGCGGCAGCGTCGATGACGGTGACGTTGATGCCCTTGAGGCTTTCGGTCAGCTGCGTCATGGTCAGCTCGACACCCTTTTTATACTCGGTGTCGGCGGTCTCTGCCTTGAGTGCACGCTCGAGGTTATCGTAGGTCGGCAGCAGTGCGGTTACGGCGCGGCTGACGGCGTCGTTATACGCCTGCTCGCGCTCGCGCTGGCTGCGCTTGCGGAAGTTATCGTATTCAGCCGCCATGCGGAGATAACGGTCGTTCAGATCGTTATACTTGGCTTCCCAGTCCGCTGCGGGCGCTGCGTCAGCCTGAGCGGTCTCCTCAGCAGCAGCTTCGGTCTTTACCTGCTCCTGCTCTTCCGCTTCCGGCTTTGTCTTCTTGCTCATGTCGTTTTGTGCCTCCGTTTACAGGAAATCAATGATTTCCGTCTTTTTCATCTAAAAATGTCTCGGCGATCAGCTTATTCAGCCCTTTTGCGAAGCGGCTAAGCTGTGCAGACAGCTTGGCGTAATCCATGCGGGTCGGACCCACGATGCCGATCGCGCCCTGGCCGATCTTGCCGATATCATATTTTGCGTAGATCGCCGAGGTTTCACTCAGCGGGTTTTCGCCGTTTTCCGGTCCGATGAAGAACTGGATGCCGTCGATCTTGCGAGTAGCCGGCAGCAGGTGTTTGCTGTCGTCCTCCATGTAATCGAGCAGCGTCTGCGCCTTTTTCGTGTCGCGGTACTCCGGGAAACGAAGCAGCTTGCTGGTACCGTCGAGGTAAACCTTCTGGTCGCTCAGTTCGGTGATCAGCTCTGCGATGTACTCGGCTACCGGAGCAAGCAATGCGGTCAGTCCTGCGGCGCGGCGCACGATGTCGAATCGCTCGGCGGTGATGTTCGAGAGCGGCAGTCCGGTCAGCGTCTGGTTGAGCACATAGGTGAGCAGCTCGGCCTCATCCTTGGAGACCTCGGCCACCGTGCGGACCATTTTGTTCTTGACCGTACCCGAATCCGTTACCACAACGATAACGAAATTCATTTTATCGACCGCAATGATCTCAAACTGCCGAATAGCGATCTGCGTCATCGCCGGTGTGATGGCGACCGACGCGTAATTCGTCAGGCTGGTCAGCAGCTTGCCGGCCTCTTGAATGAGGTGGTCAAGTTCGCGTACCTTGGTGAGCACGCTGTTCTGCAGTGCGTTTCCGTCCTCCGCGTTGTCGGCCGGACGTTCCATCAGTTCATCCACATACAGTCGATATCCCTGCGGTGAGGGGATTCGTCCCGCAGAGGTGTGCGGCTTTTCGAGGTAGCCCATCTCTTCGAGTTCGCTCATCTCATTGCGGATGGTCGCGGAAGAGAACGGCAGCTCGTGTCCCTCGGTCAAGGCCTTGGAGCCGACCGGTTCGGCCGTGCGGATATAATCGCCGATGATGGCTTTGAGTATTTGCTTTTTACGTTCCGAAAGCTCCACCGAAGCAGACTCCTTTCTTTCGCTTGTTAGCACTCCATCTCCCCGAGTGCTAAACTTAATTTACCACCACATACGGGCAAAGTCAAGTGCTGTTTGTGAACAATTTATGAAATCAACGCCGGAATTTTATCACACTCGCCCATCGAGTGCTGAAATGCCAAATTTCACCGTACAAAACCCGTTCTGTTTTGGCCAAATTTGCTTGCGTTCACGCTCACGCGGTGATAAAATAAATAGTAGAGAGATAGGCAATATTCCGATTGCCGTAGAGAGAAAATCCGCTCTATAAAAAGGAGAACAAACATGAAGGAAATTAAAGTTGGTATCGTCGGTCTGGGCCGTCTCGGTTCGGTACATGCGCAGAACCTCGCATTCAAGATCCCCGGCTGCAAGCTGGTCGCTGCCTGCTCGCTCGAGCAGAAGGAGCTGGACTGGGCCAAGGACTACCTCAAGGTAGAGTACACCACCACGGATTACAAGAAAATGGTTGACGAGGCCGACATCGAAGCGGTCGTTATCGTCTCCTCCTCCCCGGAGCACTGCTGGATGATCGAGTACGCACTCGATGCCGGCAAGCACGTTTTCACCGACAAGCCGCTCGGCTGCTCGCTCGAGGAGTGCAAGCGCGCTGAGGCTGCCGTTGAGCGTCATCCGGACAAGATCTTCTTCCTCGGCTTCATGCGCCGCTACGATCCGTCCTACGCGGATGCAAAGGCACAGATCGATGCAGGCCGCATCGGCAAGCCGTATCTGGTAAAGGCTACCGGCCTTGATCCGGAAGCACTGGTCGAGAGCTGCATCAAGTTCTCCAAGACTTCCGGCGGCATTTTCATCGATGCTGCCTCCCACGATATCGACCTGATGCGCTGGTTCCTCGGCGGTGAGGTCACCGAGGTTTATGCCGCAGGCACCAACTTCAAGCACCCCGAGTTTGCAGAGAACGGCGACACCGAGACCGGCATGGCGATGCTCAAGTTCGACAACGGCACGGTTGCCTTCCTGCACGTTGGCCGTACCGCGCCGCACGGCTACCACACCGAGACTGAGATCGTCGGCACCGAAGCGCATATCCGCGTAGCCGGTGTGCCCTGGAAGGACCGCGTTATGGTTTACGACCAGTACGGCGCCCGTCAGGAGATCGTCGAGAACTTCCCGCAGCGTTTCGCAGAAGCATACCTGCTTGAAATGGTGGACTTCATCGACTGCATCCAGAAGGACCGCAAGCCTGAGCTGACCGTTTACGACGGCACCAAGGCAACCCTCGTTACCTATGCCATCACGGATTCGTTCCACTCTGGCAAGCCGGTTCAGGTACAGTATTAACATTTCGTAAAATCGCACAAAAGCAGAGCCGAAAGGCTCTGCTTTTTCTTGCATATTTTCATATTCTCTGCTATTATGATGGTAAGGAGGTAGAGATTATGAACAACAACATTCCCATTTGCCGTCCGCTTGCGATGTTCTGGCTGTGCAGTGCAGTCTCGCTGCTCCTCGGTCAGTTCAGCGGCTCCGTAATTCTGAGCGGCACAAACGGTGCAGCACTCACCGTTACCGGCATTCTCGGTTTATTCTGCACGCTCGTGCAGTTCTATCCGTTTTACCGGTTCAGCCGCGTGTCCGAACGCCTGCAGCGCGCGTTCACAATGAACATCGCCGGTGTCTGTGCCACGGTGATCGGCCTGCTATGCATGCTGCTCAAGCCTAGCAGTACGCCGCCGTACACACCCACCGGAATCTATCTGCTGATGAGCCTGATTGCATTTGCCGGTGTCATCTGCATGTTCATCTCGCAGTTCTGGCTGTACACCGGACTGGACGAGGTCTGTGTGGAGCGCGGCTACGACTTTCCGCCCAAGCGTATTCGCTGGTGCTTTTATCTTACCCTCATCAATATTTTGCTGCGCATGCTGCCAACTTCCATTCCGATGTTTCTCTCGCAGGTTGCCAGTCTCGTACTGCTTGCCCTGTTTATCCGTGCCGCGCATAAGGCGGAAAAATTGACCGTATAACAAAAACTGTTCAAACGGACCGCTATCAGCGGCCCGTTTGCTTGTCTTTCGCGCCGCAGCGCGCATTCAACCAGGATTGTATCGCAATCCGAAAAAAGTGGGAGCATGTATCACACTTTTTTCACTTTTAGAGGGAGAAAGTTTCCGTATGGGAACTTTCGGACGACTTTGGAACGGCCTACGGTCCGTTCCTGCTTGTCGGCGGAACCGTGGTTCCGCGACAGCTAAAAGAAAAAAGACCGCCTTTCGGCGGTCTTTTCCCTTATATTGAGAGATTATTTGTAGAGAGCAGGTTTATCCATCATCTCGATCGGCAGGAACGTGCCCGTGCCGCGAGAACGATTGAGCGCGTCCGCTGCAACGCAGGCAGCGTAGCCGTCCCATGCGGACGGACCGTCCGGCTCACCCTTTTCCTCGAGGGTCTTGACCCAGTGGGTCAGCTCAATATCGTAGGCTTCGATGAAACGATCCTTCCAGTCGGTCAGGATCGGGAACGAACGGGTCGCGTTCGAGCGCTTGACAACCGCATACGGGTCGGGCAGGTTGACCGTGCCCTTCTCACAAACGACCTGGCACTGGATATCGTAGCCGTAAGCGTCGGCAACCTGAACCTCAACGTCGATACGCGCACCGGATTCGGTCTCCAGCAGCACGATCTGCGGGTTGTCGTATCCCTTGGTCGAGCATGCGGACTGGCGTACCTTGAGCACCTGACCGCTCTTGTACTCGTCGCTGAGCAGCCAGCGGCACATATCCAGCTCGTGGATAGCGACGTTGGAAATGCCCATTTCGGTCTTAAAACCGTCCGGCTGAGACACGTTGCGGTGGCACGCGTGGATCATCAGCGGTGCACCCAATTCACCGGAGTCGATGATACGCTTCATTTCGGCGTAGCCGCGGTCGTAGTGGCGCATAAAGCCGACCTGCACCAGACGCTTGCCGTATGCGGTCTCGGCTGCGATGATCTTCTCGCAGTCCTCGGCGTTCTGTGCCAGCGGCTTCTCGCAGAACACCTGCTTGCCCGCCTTGAGGGCTTCGAGCACGTAGCCTGCGTGACTCGGGTCAGACGAAGTGATGACGACCGCCTGTACTTCCGGTGCTGCGATCAGCTCCTCGCCGGCCTTGTAGGCCTTCATGCCCTCGTACTGCGCTGCAACCTTGGTGGCAGCCTCTTCAAAATAGTCTGCACAGGCAACAACCTGACAGCCCGGAACGATGTCGGTCAGACGGCGGATGTGATCGCGGCCGATTGCGCCGCAGCCGATAACACCAATATTCAGCATTCTGATTCTCTCCTTTTCAAACGGTAAGAATAATCCCTTCAAATCTCGCCAATATCCGCGGAATCCCGCGTTTTTCACACTTTTCCTTAGTGGTTACATTGTACCGCAATCATCTGCCGCGGTCAACCGTCCCGAAAAAACATTGGTAGCCTGCCTAAAAATGCACCGCAAATTTCTGGCAATATGAAGGGTCAAAAGCAGTTGACAGCACATTTTTGATTGTGCACTGTGCGCAGTTTTGCTTGACTCAGGCGCTGCTCTCCCCTATACTTTGAGGTAGAGAGGAGCGAGCACGAATGGCAGTGACCATACAAAAAATCGCAGAGCTGGCCGGCGTGTCGCGCGGTACGGTGGACCGCGTGCTGCACGGACGGCCGAACGTCAGTCCGATGGTGCGCGAAAAAGTTGTCCGCGCCGCAGAAAAACTCGGCTACCAACCGCCTGCACCGCCGGAAACAGCCGAACGCAAGCACGCAGCCATCCTGATCCCGCAGTGGACGGACGGACATTTCAACCGCCAGATCGTCAGCGGCATCCGCAAGGCGCTTCGCTATATCGCGGACCCGTCTTTCGCGCTGACCGAACAGCCGCTGCGCACCATGACCATGCAGGAGCTGCTCCGTGCGATGGACGAGCAGATTCGTTCCGGCGTGGACGGCCTCATCATCCGAGCCGAGAACACGCCCGAGGTCCGGGCCGCCATCGAGCAGGCGGTTCAGCAGGGCGTGACCGTTATCACCTACGACGCCGACGTGCCGGACAGCGGGCGGCTGTGCTACGCCGGTCAAGATCTCGTCCGTGCAGGTGCGATCGCCGCAGGTGTTATGGCGCGGCTCATTCGTCCGCCCGAGCACGTGCTCGTCATCACTGGAAACCTGCGTATCGAGTCGCATAAGGGCCGCGTGGACGGCTTTTGCCGCCGTCTGCTCGAGCTTGGGTTCTCCGAGGACGCGTATCAGGTCATCGAGACCAACGAAATGCCCGATCTGACGAGCGAGCTGGTCGCGCAAGCGCTCACGTCGGATAGCCGCCTGCATGCGGTCTACATGGCGAACCAGCCGCTTTCCGGCTGCATTTCCGGCATCCGGAAAGCACGCCGTGCCGTGCGCCCACATATCATCTGCAATGATTTAACACCCACCGCAAAGCGGTACCTGCAGGAAGGCACGGTGGATTTTGTCGTCGGTCAAGCGTTCTTTCAGGAGTCGTTTCAGGCCGTGCTGGCGATGTATCAAATGCTGCTGCGCGGCGTGAAGCCGAAACGTGAGCTGTATTATACCGATCTGCGGCTGATTACGCAGGAGATGTTGTAGCGTGAAATTTCCCTCAGAGTGAAGAGTAGAGAGTTGAGAGTGAAGAGAACGTGACGGTTTATCGTTGTGCGGGCGGCCAATGGCCGCCCCTACGGTTACGCGTGTGCAAATTATTTGATTCGGTGCGCCGAGGTCGTACCCCAGGGCACCTTCTCTTGCCCTTCGGGCAATTCAC
>CAVLCS010000115.1:0-7777 GCA_963661675.1 Bulleidia sp. | reverse complement strand
GAAGAAGATCGTAGCAACCTCGGCACGGGTAATGCCGTTCTGCGGGCGAACGGTGTTGTCCGGATAACCAACAATGTAAGCATAGTGGTCATCGCCGTTCAGACCGGTCGGTACATCATCCGGAATGGTGATGGTGTTGCCGCTCGAACTATTGCCACCGGAACTATGACTGCCACCGGAGCTTTTCTTAGCGGTAAAAGTCCATACGCCGTACAGCGTAGTATCTGCAGTCAGTGTCTGCTTACCAGTTACAATCATACCAGTCTCCGTTTTCCAACCGGCGAAAGAAAAAGTACCATTAATACCGTCCCTCGTACCGGTTACATTGGCCGGTACATCTGCCACGGTGTACTCGTTGTTAGCAACCAGTGTTTTCGTTTCCGGAGCGGTATAACCTTCCGGCATAACGCCAGTCACACTATAAGTCAGCGTGTACATCTGGGGATGCGCCGCCTTAAGCGAAATGGACTGTGTATCGTCTTTTAACGGGATATACTCGTCAGCCGTATCAACCGACCAGCGTCCAATCTCCGTATAGCTACCCGCGCCGTTATTTGCAGTTGTAACCCACTTGTACCAGCCGTCATGATACCAGCCAGTAATCGCCGTTTTGTCGGAGGACAGAACGCGCTCGCCACTCATAGTCTTAGCATCTGGAAGTGTAAAGCTCGTGCCGCCGTTCAGAAGAAGATCATCACCTGCGTTGTTTGCGGTGTTGTTGTACAAGGCACTGCCCTCTGCAACATTGATATTCGCCGCATTATACGTATAAATAGCGCCGCCACTACCAGATGTTTGATTATCGTGCATTTCAGTACCGGACCCAATATATACATTGATAACCGCCGAACCAGATTTGTACGTGAAAATACCTGCTCCACCATAAGTAGCAGTATTGCTGTTTACAAAACTGTTTTTGGTAATAACACTCAACTTACCAGACAGTGCAGTGGCATAAATTCCGCCACCCCAATTAGTCGCGCTGTTCTGTTTAACGGCAGTATTGCCCTCCAAAGAAATAGTTGTATCACATACATTAGTACCCAATGCAAAAATGCCTGCACCACTCTGTGCTTTATTGTCAGAAATCGTAACCTTGTCAAGTGTAATCTCGTTAGCACTGTAAGCCACGATCGCACCGCCCTGAGTCGCACCATCATTCTCACTCAAAGTAGAATTTCTGATTATTACTTTGCTGGTAGTGCCAACATACATACCGCCACCAATGTAGGAAGCAGTATTAGCAGAAAGGTTCGAGCCGTCAATAATATGGCTATGCTCCACAGTACAATCATCTTCTGCACGATCAAACGCATCATAGAAATAGACACCTGCGCCATTCTTAGCAGTGTTCTGAATGACGTTAGACTCCTTAATTTCTAGTCCAGAGTGTTCAACGAGCATACCGCCGCCACAGTCCAAAGCGGTGTTTTCCTTAATGGTGCATCCAGCCATGGTCAGCAAACTGCATTTAACCAGAATGCCACCGCCATCACTGTTGTTGCCGGTAGCTTTGTTGCCGGAGATATTAACATCCGTCATGGATACCGTTGCACGTTCTGCATAGATACCACCACCGCCGACTTCGCCATTGCCTGTACCAGCCGCTTCGTTAGCTTCAATAGTCAGATTTTTGAGCTTAATGTCTGCGCTGTCGATTGCGAAGCCGCCGCCATTCTGCGGATTTCTACCACCGGTAACCGTGCCGTTTTCAACAGTAACGTTCGTCTCCTCGCCGGAAATGGTTACAACCGCCGCATCGTCGGTACCTGTCAACGTATAATTATTGAGGTCAAGCGTCAGAGATTTACTGATGGTAATATTCTCTTCAACATCACGGAGCAGAACGATGGTGTCCTCGCCGCTTACTGCTGCAATCGCAGCAGTAATAGATACATACTCCGTCTTACCGATTCTTGCTACGTTTTCCGATTGCGGTTCATCTGTTTCTTCTACCGGCGTGTCAGTACTATCTCCGATAAGATTTTCATCCTCACCGGTCGTGTCAGTACCACCTTCGGTAGGGGGTTCGCCCTCGATGGCGCCGTCAGCCTCATTAGAATCGCTATCTTCAACAGCAATATTCTCTTCGCTGTCGATAGTATCATTCGTAAGCTGATTCCCCGTCTCGAACACTTCAGAACTCCCACTAATTTCATTCTCGGTAGACTGAACCTGTTCCAGCGTTGTCGTCGTCTCCCCGTCTGCCGCAAAAGCAAACGGAGACATCGTCAGTATCATGGATGTTGCCAAAATGCGGGCTAATAAGCAATTCTTTTTTTTCCTTGTTGCTTTCATGAAAACCCCTCCTTCAATATGAAGAAGTTGCATTAGGAAACCGGCTACCATGCGGAATAACTCCGTTTAGGCCCTTGGCTTTGCGAAATCGGCTTTCGCCGATGGTGCCTTTGTCTGTACAACTTGCTCCTTAACAAGTAGCGCAGATGTTAATTAAAAATCTTTTGGAACAACGCAGGGACAATTCAATCGTCAATGGGATCCCCCCTTACCATGTGCCTAACACTGCAAAGAAGGTAACAACGCGCCTTCAGCAACCAACTGTCGTGCGGAGGAAAGCCTCCGTTAATCCATTTGCTTTGTCGGCATTGGTTCTCTCCGGTTGTGCCTACCAGCATTCGCTGTCTCTTTGGTAAATTATGCACAATTTTAATCATCATCTGTTGGTAATGATGTTCAATACCAGACAGCTAATTCTGAATCGGCACGCCCATAATAACATAAATACCTGTGCTAAGCAAATAAAGGCCGTAAACTCAGGGAAAGTATTCCAATCCAGAATTAATTTATACAGAAGCGTCCATAATCCAACATGAAATGCTGAACTAATACCACTTTGTATACAAAATGAATAGAAAAAGTTACGCTGCGGTTACTGCAAGTGTATCGCTGGTGTTGGTGTAGGTTAACGGAGATACACAGTCATGCAGGGTTTTCGCGTTCTTGACGTTACGGGTAACGGCGTAGGTCAGGTCGATCTGATACCAATTATCATTCAGATCTACCTTGTTCCATGCGTGGTAGCTGGAGCCTGCATAACCCTTAGTCAGTGCACACGGGATGCCCTGGCTGCGACACATTGCTGCAAACAGCGAGGCAAAATCGTAGCACATACCAGTGGTGCCATTTAAGGTAGCGATAGCATCTGGAATGTACTTGGTGATCTTTCCGCTGGTGATCTCGTTCGCCAGCTTGTTATCATAAGTATAACGGCTTGCCATGTAGTTATAGATATCGATAACCCTTGCTTCGTCGGTCTTAGCGTTCTTGCAAAGCTCAGCAGCCTTAGCGGAAACTGCATCGCCCTTGGAGAACTGAACCTCGGAGGTGGAAACCAGGTACGGAGCGTAGCTGTCCTTAACGGTAACGTTCATGGACTTGGACTCGACCTGCTGATAGGAAGTACCGGAAACGTTGCGGTACAGGGTTACGGTGTACTTGCCATTGCCCTTATCGAGGGAGAAGGAAGCATCCTTGCCGCTCGGGCAATCGTAGAATACGGTCTTGCCGCCGTTGTACTGGATACCAACCTTGAGCTTTGCGCTCGAGGTGTAGTTAACGGTAACATAACCGTGGGTGGAATTGCTCATATCAACAACATCATTAGCTGCCGCTGCGGTAAAGCCCATCGAGAGGGTGGCTGCTGCAAAAATTGCGCAAGCAAAACGAAAAAGCCGCTTCATATCCGGCAATCTCCTTTCGGTAACTGGCTGCCAGCCCTCGATGAGGGGTAAGGCCCTATAGCTTTGCGTCGCCATCTTTCGGTGGGTTTGCTATTATCGGTTGAGATGCGGTCAAAGCGACTGCATCATCTTCTTTTTACAGGTTACACTATAACGCATATAGAGCGCTTTGTCAACAGTATTCTGCAAAAAATCCGAAATTTTTTCAAGCAGCCGCAGATCAGCCGGAATGTCAGGCGCGTTTCGGATACACCGGACACCGTTTTGCGATATCTCCTACTATTATTATACCCGCTGCGCTGCAAATGTAAATCGTTCCAAAGTATGAGATGGATGGATTTTTGCCTGTTTTTTTCATAAAAATCCCCCGACTTAAAGTCGGGGGATTGATTTGCCCTTGCGGGAAACCGATTTACTTTTCCAGTTCGGTCCAGTCGCGTGTCTCGCGCAGCTTGGTCCACTTTTCGTACTGGTTTTCCTTAGTGTCGTAGTAGTGGCTGTTCGTCGCCTCCTGTACGGCCAGGTAGAACCACTTGGTCGTGTCGGCGTTGTCGCTCCACTTGACCATATCGCTGTGCAGATCGTCTGCGGTCTCGGGCAGACGCTTGAGCACACGGTTGACGAGCGTCATGGCCTCTGCACGGGTGATATGGTTGTTCGGGCGGAACGTGCCGTCCGTGTAGCCGTTGATCCAGCCGTTGTTGGCTGCCGCGCTGATCTCGTCCTTCGCCCAGTGAGACGCGATATCGCTGAAATCAGCCGCAGTCGTGTTGGCCTTGTCGTCAAAACGAGCCGCGATCGCCGCAAATTCCGCACGCGTGATCGGCGCATTCGGATTGAATTTGCCGTGCGAGCCCTTGACGATACCCATTGCGCTGAGCGTAGAAACCGCATGGTTGTACCAGTCGCCGGTCTCCACATCGGAATAGCTGTTGGACTTGGTGGAATTTGCATCGCGGGTCTCGTCGGTCAGCAGACGGAAGAAAATCGTTGCCACTTCGGCACGGGTGATGCCGTTCTGCGGACGCACCGTGCTGTCCGGGTAGCCGACGATGTAGGCATAGTGGTCATCGCCGTTCAGACCGGTCGGCACCTCATCCGGAATGGTGATCGGCTTGCTTCCGCCGCCACCGCCGCCGGAGGAACGTTTCGCGTAGGTGTAAGTGAAGATGGTGTCTTTTGCAACATTTGCACCAACGACAGGCGTCGTATCCCAGGAGCCTGCACGGTAGCCGGTGTTCGGCTTGTCGCCGGCAGCCGGAATATTCTCCGGAATAGTAACCTTGTCGATTGCGTTGCCGTCCTTATCCTTAAACGGAACGTAAATGATGATGTCATCATTGCCGCCGTTGTTCCACTCGCCGTTTACAACCTTGAAGATCAGACGGTACTCCCAGCTGTCCGGAATTTCGTTGCCATTGGTATCGGGATCGTAGAACAGCTTGAGCGTCAGCTGTGTAACCGTGCCGTCCTCGTTTTTAACCGACTTGATGACATTGCCCTTTGCAATATAACCGTCCGCCTGCGGATTCAGCACATAGCCTTCGTAGTTCTTCGGCGCAGCGGTGACTTCTGTATTCACCGCTGCAGCACGGGTTTCGGTATCGGCAAGATCATACTTCTTGGTTTCCGGATTGTACTTGTAGTGCTCGATGGTGTACGGCTCCAGGCCCTCATGTGCGGCTTTCAGCGTCAGAACGCCCTTCAGGTCAGCGCGCTGCGTGTACGGAACCGCATAGATATCACCGTTTTCAGGATGTGCGTTCCAGCGTGTGTCACCATCCAGATACCAGTTATCGACGGTATCGCCGCAGTCCAGCTGCCAGCTATTCGAGGTATTTCCTAACTGAACGGTGCAGCCTTCGGTACCCTTACCGGTAGAGTAAATATCATCTGCTCCAACGGCCGCATGGTTATTGTAAATAGAGGCTTGCGTCAAATTGGCTTTAATGCCAAATGCATCATTACCATTTCCAGAAGCATAGGCATCAATGAAAATACCGCCGCCACGGCCATTCTTTGTAGAATTGCCGGTTATCAGTACATCGCCCAGATTGAGGACGTCACACACACCGGTTTCAACCGCCAGTTTCGCAGATTTATTGGCGTCTCCAATGTTAGCCTTCATATAAATCGCACCGCCATCACCTTTAGCGGTATTATTGCTGATTGTGCCCTTTTCAATAGTGACACCATCATAATTGGTAGCCCAGATTGCACCGCCTTCAGAATTTTTAGCAGTGTTATTGGTGATAGAGCCATCCTTCATCAAGAAACGCGAACCATTACCAGTTAGATAGACAGCTCCACCGCGAGAAGATGCTGTGTTGCCATTCATGGTCGAATCGCCATCTATAATAACAGTAGCAGTTACACCTTTTCCGCCATAAGCATTATCAATGCCATCATGGAACAGGCTTGCACCCATACCAATAGCGCCGCCTGCAAATGCGTTATTATTGTTCAGCTTTGTGTCAATAACTTCGCAGACGCAATTATAATATTTATTACCTACAGCACCCGATGCAGCATAAACGGCACCGCCGCTGGAATGGAGAGCCGTATTTTCTTTAATTTCAGAACCAGTAATCTTAACATTCGCGGAACCGGTAATATATACACCACCACCAGCACCATAAGCCGTATTCTTCTCAATAGTGCATTTCACAATCTCGACATTACCGCTCGCAATGTTAAAGCCACCGCCATAAGATGCCGCATTACCGCCAGTGATAGTACCGTTCTTAACCGTTACGTCCACATCTTTACCCGAGATGGAAACAACCGTCTTTGTACCGTCACCCGACAGCGTAAATCGCCCAGATCAAGCGTCAGCGACTTGTTAATCTTGATATTCTCCGTAACGTCACGAAGCAGAACGATCGCGTCATCACTGTTTGCTGCATCAATCGCATCCGCAAGAGACGCATACTTCATCTCACCGATCTTTGCCGCGTTTTCCGGCGTTCCCGGTTCTTCCGGGTTCTCTTCCGGCGTGTCAGTCCCCTCTTCGACCGTGGTATCATCCTGAACAACAGTATCGCCCTCAAAAGTTACAACGGCTTCATTTACCTCGGCGGACGGAACCTGTTCCTGCACGGTCGTCTGCTCCGTCTCGTCTGCCGCAAAGGCAAACGGACACATGGTCAGCAGCACGGATGCTGCCAGTATGCTGGCTAATAATCGATTGTTTTCCCAGTTTTCTTCATGAAAACCCCTCCTTCAATAGTACGACTACTATGAAGAAGCTGCATCAGGAAACCGGCTGCCATGCGGAAAAGTTTCCGTTTAGGCCCTTGGCTTTGCGAGATCGGCTTTCACCGATGGTGCCCTTGTCTGTACAACTTGCTCCTTAACGAGTAGCACAGATTGTCATTTTTTCATTCTCTCGGCAATGCAGAGGCAGTTCAATCATCAAATAGAATACCCCCTTTACAGCACACAACTCTGCAAAGAGGGTAACAACATACCTTTGGCAGCCGGCTGCCCTGCGGAAAACCTTCCGTTTAGGCCCATCTGGCTTTGCGACACCGGCTTTCACCGGCTGTGCCTTTGTCTGTACCTGTATCCCGTCTGGAAGTCATGCACAGAATTTGTAATTGCGGTCTGCCGGTAAGGCTGCATACGCAGGCTTTTTGCTTAAACCGGACATACACTTGTCTTGTCAGCTTTAGTATACTATAAATTCTGGCAAAGAACAAGCAATTCTTATCAACAAAAAGTAAACTTTTTGTCTGAATATGGGTGGTCGCGACAAAATCCGGCAAACCGGCAGAGGCAAGGGAAAATTCCCTTGCCTCGGTTGTTTCGTGTGGCTGATTTGCTTATTTGCTGCCGTACAGTCTGTACAGGAAAGTGACGATTTGTGCTCGTGTGCAGTCGTTATACGGGCCAAACTGACCGTTTCCGATACCGCCGGTGATGCCGTTCTGCTCTGCCCATGCGGCTGCATTGGCGTAGTAAGCATTTGCAGGAACATCGCTGAATGCCGCGCTGCCGCTGACCGCCGGACTGCCTGCCGCACGGTACAGGAAGGTTACGCTCTGGGCACGCGTGCAGGTGTTGCTGGGACCGAA
>CAVLCS010000114.1:0-7865 GCA_963661675.1 Bulleidia sp. | reverse complement strand
TGGCAGTTCTTTGCAGCCGGTCCGCTGGTTCGCCGGATTTTCGGTCTGCTGTTCCAGGAGAACGCAGGCAAGTCCTCTGCGGTTGAGATGGAGTCGGTTTGATCTAAAATCGAACATTTTGATTTACTAACTTGCAAACTCTCTGTAAAACGGCGGGATGAGGTCACCTCGCCCTACATAATACGTTGATAAATGAATTTTGATTGTGAACCATCATATCACGTTATATTGTAGGGCGGCATGACCTCATGCCGCCGTTTCTCTCTGGATTGCACTAATTTCATCAACCTGCACATGCCACCGTAGGGGCGGACCAGTGTGTCCACCCTTTTTATATTCTGCAGACGGTTTACAGGGCGCACACATTGGTGCGCCCCTACGTTAATCGCTTCCGTTGTTGTGAATCGGTGCAAATCGTTGGATTTGGACGCACAACGCCCAACTATTACCTCACTCCTAACTCCTCACTCCTAACTCCTACCTTTTCGTACTCCTCACTCTCAACTCTCCACTCTTCACTCTACTGCACACGAAAAAAAGAGGAAGGCTCTCGCCTTCCTCTTTTCCATTTACGTTACAGCTTATTATACCCTCTCGGGGTGACGATCGCATCAAGCGGAGTGCCTGCGGCACAATCCGGGCAGGCTTTGCCGCGTACGAAGTTCTGGTAGTGCGGGAAATCCTCGCCGGAGAACAGGCTGACGACTTTTTTGCCGCTCAGCTCGCTGATATTGGAGAACAATGCCGCAAAACCGGAAACGCGGCCGCCGTAATACTCGACGCACTCCTTCGCCTGCGAGAAAGTCTGGCCGGTGGATGCGGAATTGACCAGCACGAGCACGTTGCGGTGCTCGATCATATGGCGCAGGTTATCCGAGAACACAAACTGGCCGTTGACGTTGCTGTCCGGCTCGACAAGATAGATATCCTTGCCGCTGTTGACATTGCCCATGCCCACGCTCGACAGCTCACCGGCGAGATAGGCGCCGATGTACTCCGTGCCTTCCATGCACAGCAGCGTATCAATGCTGGTGGACGGGAACTGGTACGCAATGCTGCGTGCGGCCTCCTTGGCCATGGCCATGCTGTGCTTAAGCTCGGACATATCGATATAGTAGTTGATGTGAGAGTGATTCGTGGCAAAATGCCCCGGTATCGCGTCCGCGTAAAGCCGTTTGTTCACACGGGAGGTAATGCGGATCGGCTGCTTCATACAAAAACCACCTTTCTTACAACGCACCCATTTGGGGTAATATCTGAGAATCTACCTATATTATACCGCAGGTCCGTTCTCGTGGCAAGAAAAAAGGTGCGGCAGCAGCTTTTCAAATTGCACGCCGTGCATCGGGTCGGTATGCTGCTCGGCGGTGTAGGCGATGCAGTCCTTGACGAACTCTCCGGCGAGGGCGCAGGCATCGGCAAGCGCCTTGCCATTCAGCAGAGCACCGAGCATGACCGCGGCGAACAGGTCGCCCGTGCCGGGATAATACTGTGCGATCTTCTCGTGCAGACTGATGGTACCGCCGTCCGCGGACAGGCAGCCGGAGCCGACCTTGCCCTGCTCATAATCCAGGCCGGTCAGCACGACCTGTGCACCGTAGCGGCTGCGAAGTGCGTGCAGCCACTCCTGCGCTTCCGCTTCATTCTGCGGTGCGGAGACCGGGTCGCGGTCGAGCAGGATAGCCGCTTCGGTCGTATTCGGCGTGATGATATCCGCAATTTCACACAATTCGCGCATGCGCGTGCACATTTCGGGCGTGTAGGTGGCGTAGACCTCACCGTTGTCACCCATTACGGGGTCAATGAGGGCAATGCCGTTTTCGGATTTGAGCCGCAGCACGGCGTCCCGCACGCAGTCGATCTGATCCGCCGAGCCGAGAAAGCCCGCATACACCGACTCAAATTGCAGTCCTAACCGGTCGTACTGGTCAATGACACGCGGCATAACGCCGGTCAGATCGACGGTTTCCCAGCCGGGAATGGCCATGTGCGTGGAAAAATATGCGGTCGGCAGCGGCACGCACTGGTGCCCTGCCGCCGAAATCGCTGCGATGATCGGCACGAGCGACGAACGCCCGAAACCTGACAGATCGTGCAGCGCTAAAACCTTTTTCTGCATGGATTTGTTCTCCTTTATCCCTGTATCTTTTCTCTTTTGTCTTTTATCATACGATGAAAACGGTTTTCTGTCAACGCACGCGCCTGCCAGAATTCACATTCCGGACTTAATTTTTCCTGTCCGGTGTGTTATAATATAGGATAACAAATTGCGAAGGAGATTCTTCATGCTGAAAAAACGCATTCTATCCATCGTGCTGGCGCTGACCATGCTGATGGTACCGGGCGCTTACGCCGCTCAGCCTGCAAAGGACAATATGCGCGGTGTCTGGGTCGCGTCCGTACATAACATTGATTTTCCCTCGGAGCAGGGCATGACCGCCGACCAGCTCAAGGCCGAGGCCGACACCGAGCTGGACAACATTGCCGCCATGGGACTGAACACGGTATTCCTGCAGGTGCGGCCTTCCGCGGATGCGCTGTATCCGTCCGAGCTGTTCCCGTGGAGCCGCTACGTCAGTGGCACGGCCGGTCAGGCGCCGGACGGCGACTTTGACGTGCTCGGCTACTGGGTAACGGCAGCGCACGAGCGCGGCCTGCAGCTGCATGCCTGGATCAATCCGTACCGCATCACGATCGACGGCGAAGACGAGTGGAACGCAATTCCGGAGTCCAGTCCGGCCAAGCAGCACCCGGAGTGGGTGGTCAAGTACAACGACAACTACTACTTCGATCCCGGTATTCCGGCGGTGCAGCAGCTTGTAGTAGACGGTGCGGCCGAGATCGTCAAGAATTACGACGTGGACGGCATTCATCTGGACGACTATTTCTATCCGGGCACGGATTTCGCCGATGAGGCGACCTACGAGCGCTACGGTCAGGATTTCAGCAAGATCGGCGACTGGCGGCGCGATAACGTCAACACGCTCATCGCCATGCTGGATGAAACGCTGCACACGCTCAACAAGAACCTCTCGTTCGGCGTCAGCCCGGCCGGTATCTGGGAGAACAAGAGCGCAAACTCCAAGGGCAGCGACACGCAGGGTCAGTCCTCGTACAGCGAGCTGTACTGCGATTCCCTGCAGTGGATCAATGCCGGTACGGTAGACTATATCTGCCCGCAGCTGTACTGGTCGATCGGCTTTGAAGCGGCCGACTTCCAGACGCTTGTCAAGTGGTGGCAGAAGGCGGTTGCGACCAGTGACGTGGCGCTGTACATCGGCATCGGTGCCTACCGCTCGGCAGAAGCACAGCCGGGCGACACCTGGTACGGCACGGATGAGATCGAGCGTCAGCTTACGCTGCTCGACGACAGCATTGACATCCAGGGCGAGGTATTTTTCAGCTATGCGTCGCTCGAGTCCATCGACGGCTGTCCGGCCTTTCTGACCGCGCACTACGCCGAGAACAAACCGGCGGACACCAAGCCGGATACCGACAAGTCCAACAATATTACCAAGGAGGACGCACAGCGGCAGGCTACGCTGCTGGATATGCTCTCCCGCTTTATCGTTTCCCTGTTCTGCTAATCGCACAATCGGAGGTGCATTCCCATGGTCGATCTACTCACCCGTGAATATGAGGTGAATTACAGCCACATTGACAACCGCGGCATTGCCAAGCCGTCCTTCCTGTGGAATATCATGCAGGATGCGGCAACTGTCCACGCAGAAGCGCTGCATATCGGTCCGCTCGATCTGCGGATCGTGTGGGTGCTCAGCCGCATGAAGGTGCATCTGACGCGTCCGCTGCTGCCGTACGAGCGGCTGCGGTGCGAAACGTGGTGTCCGGGCATCAAGGGTGCCAGCTGGTACCGCAGCTTTGCGTTTTTCGTGGATAACAAGCCGGTCGGCGACGCACAGTCCATGTGGGTGACGCTCGACCCGGAGACCCACCGTATTATGCGCCCGAGCGCCTTCCCCGAGGCACAGCAGTATCTGCACACCGCCCGCGGTGAACTGTTTGCGCCGCTGCCCAAGCTGTCGTGCGACAATGTGCGCCTGCATCATGTTCACGAGGTCCGTTATTCGGATTTAGATGTCAACAATCATGTCAACAACGTGCGTGCGGTCGAGCTGATCTCGGACGCGCTTGACCTGCACAAGCAGCCGGGTTATGTATCCGGGCTGCAGGTCAACTACACCGCCGAAACCGCCTGCGGCGAATCCCTTTCGCTGCTGACCGGCACGGCAGACGGCGCGCGTTACATCCGCGGTGAAGCCGACGGCAAGACCCGCTTTGAGGCACTTGCCACGCTCTCGCCGCTGCCTGACCTGAAGGAGGGATCGGTATGACGCAAGCGATCGAGCAGGCCGTACGCGACATTCTGGGCGCGTGCCAGCCGATCAAAATCATCCTGTATGCGGAAAAGCGCACCATGGCGACCGATAAGCTGAAGGCGTTCAGCCTTTGTGTTATCGCGCCCGACGATGCCGACTGCCGCACACTGCGTACCCACCTGCATCTGGCGATCACGGTTCCCGTGCCCGTCAGTCTGAGCGTTTACACCACCGAGGAATGGGCGGAGCTTTGCACGGACAGTACCTCGTATGCCGCATGGATCGCCCGGAAAGGCAAGGTGATTTATGACCAGACGGCGTAAAGGCGCATCCGACAGCTGTTTCTACTACAAGTGGCTGGATAAGGCGCTGTGCGACCTGCAGGCTGCACGTCTGCTGCTGACCTACGGCGGCGATCACTACAACATTGCGTTCCACTGCCAACAGGCGATCGAAAAGGCGCTCAAAGGCTATCTGCTGTTCCGCACCGGACGGCATTTTGACGGACACAACCTGACCTACCTGTGCCGTCAGGCCATCCAGCTGGACCCGCAGGCGTTCTCCGAGTATCTGGACGAGAGTGCGGCGCTCAACGACCTGTACATTGAGACGCGCTACCCGACCGACCTGCCGTTTGATATCGACGAGATGGAGGTCCGGCGGTATCTGGATATGGCGGAGCGGATGTTTGCCGCGATCCGGCAGCAGCTGTATGAGGGCGGGAGACCGCATGAGATTGTACAGCGCAGGTAAATAATTGAGAATTGAAAATGGATAATGGAAAATGGAAAATGAACGTAGGGGCGGACCAGTGTGTCCGCCCTTTTTATGTTCTGCAGGCGGTTTACAGGGCGGACACGTTGGTCCGCCCCTACGGTAATCGGTGCAGCAGGATTTTATCAGTGCATTTCGTCTGATTTGGACGCGCAATGCGCGCCCCTACATTCGTTGACAACTACAGAGCGATAAACCATCGCGTTAATTTTCCATTCTCTATTCTCAATTTTCAATTTGGTACTCTCCACTCTCAACTACTCACTCTTCACTCTTTCGGCAATTCTCCATTCACACTTGAATCTTTCGGAAACTTTTGCTATGATATAAGGATGTAAGGAGTGACTAACCATGAACGCTGCGGAACGACGCACTAAAATCACCCATCTGCTTGCGCAGGCCAACGGACCGTTATCCGCGACTGCGCTTGCTGCGCAATGCGGTGTCAGCCGCCAGATCATTGTCGGCGATGTGGCACTGCTGCGTGCAGGCGGGCTTGCTGTGCTCGCTACGCCGCGTGGATATATTCTGGAGAACACCTCGGCGCCGGCCTGTGCGGAAAAGCACATTGTCAGCCATCACGACAACAGCCGCATGCTCGAGGAACTGTACACGGTGGTCGATCTCGGCGGTGCGGTCATTGATGTGACGGTCGAGCACGCCGTTTACGGCCAGATTTGTGCACCGCTGCACATCTTCTCGCGGTACGACGCGGATGCGTTTAACGAGAAGATTCAGCAGTCCGGCTCCCGGCCGCTGTCCAACCTGACCGGCGGCATTCACCTGCACACCATCCGTGCTGCGGACGAGAAAACACTCGACCGCGTGATTCAGGGTCTGCTGGCCAAAGGTTTTCTGCTCCCAGAGGACAATTAGCAAACCACCCGAACGTATATCGTTCGGGTGGTTTTCTTTCACTCGTTATTCTGCTGTTCCTTATACGCTGCGATCTGCTCCGCATCCCAGACCTCTAAATCACGCACACCGGCCCGTCCTTCAACGTGGTGGCGGAATTCATGCCGCAGGACCTTACGCATTTCCTCGGTCAGCGCGTCCTCATCCAGATGGCGATACGCTCGCTTGAACGAACCGTAGTACATCACAATGTACTTGCCCATTGCCGGATCAATACGGTACTGCCCCATCACATACAGGGTGCCGTTGCGGTCCTCCGGGTGCAGCAGATATCCGGGTTCCACGACGATACCGCCGTTCAATTCCTCGTAAAACGACTGCGGAATCTCCTCCGCCAGATCGGATAAAATTTCTTCAAATCGATCGATCGAGATCATGTGCATCTTCCTTTCTGACCTGCCTTCTGTCTGCCCTTACTATATCACAACATATTTTTACAGGCAACCAAACTTTTTGTGAACAAGGTGTCTTGACACCTGTTGTTTTATGTTGTATACTCTTATCTGTTCACAACATAAATATTGGAAAGGACCTGTTCCCATGGTTAAGAGTAAAAGTTTGTATCATTTGGCACTGGCCGGCGTACTGTGTGCGATCGGCATCATCATCCCGATTTTTTCTCCTGTAAAGATTCGCCTTGACCCGATGAGCTTCACGCTTGCAAGCCACGTTGCTATCTTCTTGGCGATGTTCATTTCTCCGGCTGTCGGCGTGGCCGTTTCGGTCGGCACGACGCTCGGCTTCCTTGTTGGCGGCTTTACCATGCCGGTCGTTCTGCGTGCGCTGACCCACGTTGTCTGGGTCGCACTCGGCGCATACTATCTGCAGAAGCACCCGGAACTGATCGACTTCCGTCAGCAGGTCGAAAACCGCAACGCCAAGCTGTTCGGTCTCGGTGCGGTACTCAGCATCATCCACGCTGCACTGGAAACCATGGTCTGCGTACCGGTTTACTTCGGTCAGGGTCTGTCCGGTGCGGAAACCGTTCGCATTCTGCTCGGTCTGGTTCTGCTCGGCTCGTTCATTCATTCGATGATCGACTATGCTCTGTCGCTGCTGATCTGGCGTCCGGTCAGCGGTACGATGCGCCCGAGCAAGGCTTCGTAAACTGCAAAACCCACCCGTTTTTGACGGGTGGGTTTTCTTTACCTATTTTACTTCGCAGCCTCCCCATTCCACAACGGTGAAGCCGTCCCGTGTGAACGGTGCGAACGTCTGTGGCGTGATGGTCTGCGGCTTGCTCAATGGCTTCCACGCCATGAATACGCGCAGCAGACTGTCCGGTGTCGGGTCGATATCCAGCTTGGCGGTGTCCGTGTAGGCCGTGGACTGGAAGGAAATCAGGTTATACGCATTCCCCTGCATTTTCGGCAGCCAGTACACGATGAATTCGTTGTATTCCTTCGGTGTCAGGCCGATTTCGGACAACGTTTCACGGAGAAAGTCCGCCGTATCCGCTCCCGCGACGCAGAAACCGGTGGAGAAGTCGTAGTCAGTCTTGTTCTCGCCCTCCCAGAACAGGTAGGAGTATTCATTTCCGGCTTCGTCGTACAGCGTGCCGTCCGGCTCGGCGGTGACATGCCAGCCGTTTTCATACGCCGGATAGGTCGCGGTGAGCGTGCCCGCGTAGTCCAGCGAAACGGAAACCGCCGTTTCCTGCTCGGGATAGAGGTAGATGACGGGCTTTTCAGTTAACGGCTCATCTGCCGGTTCAGCGCAGCCTGTCAGCCCGAGCACCAGCGCCGCGGTGAGCGTTCCTGCAAGCAATCTTTTCATAGCGATTCCTCCTCGTATAATAAGTTTAAAAGTTAATAATTTCAGGTATTAGTAGGCTTTGAG
>CAVLCS010000113.1:0-7904 GCA_963661675.1 Bulleidia sp. | reverse complement strand
ATCGTAAGTATCAAACGGAAGTAACAATCGGATTATACCACGGCAATCCGATTTCTGCAACAGGAACGAATCATACAACAATAGATAGGAAAGGATATGCAACCATGAACAACTTCATCTATCAGAACAAAACCAAGGTATACTTCGGCAAAAACGGCGTAAAGGATAATCTTTCCGCCCTTTTAGCGAACTACGGCGACACCGTTCTGCTGGCTTACGGCGGCGGCTCGATCAAGCGCAACGGCGTATACGACGAGGTAACGGCCATCCTGCGGGACGCGGGCAAGACCGTTGTTGAGTTCTCCGGCATCATGCCGAACCCGACCTACGCCAAGGTGCAGGAGGGCGCAAAGCTGGCGCGCGACAACAAGGTTGACCTCATTCTCGCGGTCGGCGGCGGCTCGGTGTCCGACTGCTGCAAGATCGTATCCGCGCAGGCAAATCTGGACGAGGACATCTGGGAGATGCAGACCGTAAAGCACGAACTGCCGACCAAATTCATTCCGCTCGGTACGATCGTTACCGTGTTCGGCACTGGTTCTGAAATGAACAACGGCGCAGTCATCACCAACGAGGACAAGAAGATCAAGGGCGCTCTGTGGGGCGCACAGGCGGATTTTGCGTTCCTCGACCCGACTTACACCATGTCCGTGCCGATGAAACAGGTGATTTCGGGTGCGTTCGACACGCTCAGCCATGCTATGGAAACCTATTTCGGCAAGCCGGACGAGAACAACCTGTCCGACGACATTAACGAGGCGGTGATGCGCAGCACCATCCGCAATATCCGCGTGCTGCTCTCTGACCCAGAAAATTACGATGCGCGCAGTGAGCTTGCGTGGGCGTCTGCGATGGCGGAAAACGGCATCCTGAAAATCGGCAAAGTCACCGACTTCCAGTGCCACATGATTGAGCACCAGCTGGGCGCGTACACCGATTGCAACCACGGTGCCGGTCTGGCGGTGATTCACCCGGTGCTGTACCGTCATATTTACCAGTCCGGTGTTGCTCGCTTTGCACGTTTTGCACAGAATGTCTGGGGTGTTGCACCGCTGTCCACCGACGAGGAAACCGCCCTTGCAGGCGTGGAAGCGCTCGCGGCGTTCATCAAGGAGATCGGTCTGCCGACCAACTTTACAGAACTGGGCATTCCGGCGGACACAGATCTGCGTGCTGTCGCAGACTCCACCGTGCTGACGGCAGGCTGCTGCAAGAAGCTGACGCACGACGAAATTTTCGAGATTCTGCAGGAGTGCAAGTAAATGAAAGCGTTGCTCATTAACGGCAGTCCTCGTTCCAAGGGCTGTACTTACACG
This sequence comes from Bulleidia sp., assembly GCA_963661675.1. Taxonomy (GTDB): domain Bacteria; phylum Bacillota; class Clostridia; order Oscillospirales; family Butyricicoccaceae; genus Agathobaculum. The sequence goes on along the minus strand of CAVLCS010000113.1, from coordinate 6,588 downwards.
GCGCTGACCGAGCTGAAAAAGACGCTCGAAGCCGAGGGCATCGAAGTCGAGCTGCTCCATGTCGGCCACAAGGATATTCACGGCTGCATTGCCTGCCGCAAGTGTCACGAAACCGGCAAGTGCGTGTTCGACGATGTGGTAAACGAAGTCGCACCCAAGCTGGCACAGGCGGACGCGTTTGTGATCGGTGCTCCGGTGTACTTCGCCTCTCCGGCGGGCGGCGCAATCTCGTTCATGGATAGGCTGTTTTTCAGCACGCTCGGCATCGATAAGACCATGAAAGTCGGCGCGGCTGTCATCACCTGCCGACGCGGCGGCAACACAGCGACTTTCGACGTGCTGAACAAATATTTCACTATGACCGGTATGCCGGTCGCGTCCAGCCAGTACTGGAACATGGTTTACGGCGGTTCGGCGGAGGAAGTCGAGCGCGACGCCGAAGGTTTGCAGACCATGCGGACGCTCGGGCGCAATATGGCGTTTCTGATGAAAAGCATCCAGCTCGGCAAAGAGAACTTCGGTCTGCCGCAGAAGGAAACGCCGATCTTCACCAATTTTCACCGATAACGGAGGACAAGAATATGGGCAAGAAAGTTCTGATTTTATCCGGCAGTCCGCGTAAAGGCGGCAATTCTGACCTGCTGTGCGATGAATTTATGCGCGGTGCACAGGAGTCCGGCAACGAGGTCGAGAAGATTCGCGTAGCGGCGAAAAAGGTCGCACCGTGCTCAGCGTGCTACTACTGCACCTCGCACGACGGCGCTTGCGCGCACAAGGACGACATGGCGGAAATCCTGCAGAAGATGATCGACGCGGACGTGCTCGTGCTGGCAAGTCCGGTGTATTTTTACTCGATCGACGCACAGCTTAAGGCCGTTATCGACCGCACCGTTGCCCGCTGGCTGGAGGTCAAAAACAAGGAATTTTACTACATCGCCACCATGGCTGATGAGCCGCGTCAGTCCGCTGACACCACGCTCGCATGTTTCCGCGGCTACGCGGAGTGCGTTGAGGGTGCAGTCGAAAAGGGCGTTATCATCGGCAGCGGCGTGTACGAGGCCGGAAAGATCAAGGGCACGCCTGCGATGGCTCAGGCGTATGAAATGGGCAAAAACGTGTAAAAGGAGCAGAAAATGAATTTTTCTTACCATAATCCCATTCACTTTGAATTTGGCACCGATGTGCTGAACAAAATCCCCGAGCTTTGCAAGGGACACAAGGTTCTGCTGGTCTACGGCGGCGGCTCGATCAAGCGCAACGGCGTGTACGACCGCATTACCGGCCTGCTGAACGGCAATGAAATTCCGTTCATCGAGTATGCAGACCAGACCACCGCCACCTGGCAGGGCATTCTGGACGGCATTGCACTCGCGCACGAGAACAACATCACGGCGGTGATCGAGGTCGGCGGCGCAAGTGCGATGGACACCGGCAAGGCGATTGCGTTTGGCGCGGTGCATGACAATCTGGCGGACTACATCGAGGGGAAAGCACAGTCGGACAATCGCCATCTGCTCAACATCATCATTCCGACCTATCCGTCCACCGGCTCGGAGGCCAACGGCGTGTGCGACATTATGGAGTACAACGGCTGCGGTGTCGAGCTGTTCGGCGCATGGCCGGATTACTGCCTGATGGACCCGAGCACAACCTTGTCGCTCGACAAGCGCAGTACGGCCTACTCCGCATGGGTGTGCTTTATCCAGACCAGCGCGTGGTTCATCGGCAACCACGAAAACGCGATCGCTCGCGGCTTTGCCCGTGCATCGCTGCAAACCGTTTTGCAGGCGTACAAGCGGCTGATGATGCAGCCAGCCGACCTCAAGGCACGCGGCGACTTAATGTGGGGTTCGTGCGTGAACACGATGGGCGTGTTCCGCTCGGGCATTGACGATTTCTATCCGTGGACGCTGTACTCGGTCGGTTATATTCCGCGTGTGGCGCACGGTGTTTCCTACCGCGAAGCGCTCGTCGCAGCGTTCCCGCACTGGCTGCGTGCTGCGGCGAAGTACCATCCGCAGGACATTCGTGCGCTGTTCACCGAGGTGTTCGGACTGGATGCACAGATGACCACGGACGCGCTGGTGGAATCCGGCTGTCAGGAAATCGAGCGGCTGATCGCTATGAGCGGTGTGCCGATGGATTTGTCTGCGTATGGCACGTGCCCGACATTCGATTATGTGAAAAAGTCGCTTGCGCCTGCTGATTTCGGCGAATTTGCGCCGGAAGAACTGTATCAAATCATCACAGCCTGCTATAAGAAGGAGTAAGAAATATGAGCATTTTATTCATCAACGGCATTCCCAACAAGAACGGCAATACCGCTGCACTGGCAGCAACTCTGCTGAACGGCAAGGACTACACCACGCTGAATCTCACCGACTATGTGATCGGCGCTTACGGCCAGAACCTGCCGAACGATGGTCTGGACACGGTAATCGGTGCTATCGAGCAGGCGGATACCATCGTTATTGGCTCGCCGGTGTACTGGCACAACATCTGCGGCAGTGTCCGCAACGTTCTCGACCGCTTTTACGGCAAGGTGGAGAACGGTTCGCTGTCCGGCCGCAAGCTGTACTTCGTTTTTCAGGGTGCGGCTCCGGAAAAGTGGATGCTCGAAGCCGGTGAGTACACCATGAAACGCTTTGCCGCACTCTACGGCATGACCTATGGCGGCATGGCGACAAACAAGGCCGAGGCCGAAAAGCTAAGCAAGGAGCACTAACTATGAATCACCGCATTTTAGGAAATGATTTGCAGGTATCGGCTTTAGGTCTTGGCTGCATGGGCTTCTCTCACGCTTATGGCGCACCGATGGAAAAAGACGAAGCAATCCGCATGATTCGTCAGGCGGTTGAAATGGGTTACACCTTTTTTGACACAGCAGAAATCTACGGACCGCAGGAAAACCCCTATGATAATGAACGACTGGTAGGAGAAGCATTGGCTCCGTATCGTGACAAAGTAAAGATCGCAACCAAGTTTGGTATTCGTTTTGATTTATCCAGTCAGCAGGTTCCATATCCTATCGTTACCGATTCCAGTCCGAAGCGAATTCGTGAATCCGTAGAAGGATCGCTGACTCGTTTGCGTACGGATCATATCGATCTGTATTTTCAGCACCGTATTGACGTCAATACAACCCCAGAAGAAGCAGCGGATGTAATGGCTTCTCTGATAAAAGAGGGAAAGATACTGCATTGGGGTATTTCCGAAGCGAATGAGGACTATTTGCGGCGAGCACATTCCGTCTGTCCGGTAACAGCGGTAGAAAACCGCTATTCTATGATGGCACGGCATTATGAGCCGCTGTTTCCTGTATTGGAGGAACTCGGTGTTGGCCTTGTAGCATTTTCACCAATGGCAAACGGTTTCCTCTCGGGACAGTATGGGAAGAACGAAAACTTCGACAAGAAGTACGATTATCGAAGCAATATGCCTCAATTTACAGCAGAAGCGGTTGATAAAAACCAGCAGCTGCTTGCACTGCTGCATGAAACCGCACAACGCAAGAATGCAACGCCTGCCCAAATTTCTCTGGCGTGGATGCTGTGCAAGAAGCCGTACATCGTGCCGATTCCCGGCACGCGCAAGCTCAGCCGTTTAAGCGAAAACGCCGGTGCGGCAGACGTTATCCTGTCCGCCGAGGAAGTCGCCTCCATCGACAAGGCGCTCGACGGCATGGAGATGTCGCAGGTGTTCGGCGGCAGCAAAATCGTAAGCAAATAAATGTTTCAGAATGGTTCCGCCGGTGGACGAACAGCAGTAAAAACGCAGACAGACCGGCAGAGCAAACTGCCGGTCTGTTTTTTTACAGAATATTGCCGAGCGCCATAATGAACCGCAAAAGCTCCTTGGACGGCTCCTTTGCCTTTGGCAGCACCGTGCACGAGTGCCGTATCATCTTCTTCGCTTCGGTGTAGATGAGTTTTCCGGCCTCGGTCAGTGTCAAGCCCTGTCGGCTGCGGCTGAACAGCTTGACGCCGAGGTCGCTCTCGAGCAGGTTGATCTGCTTCGTTACCGCGTTCGCGGAGATATACAGCCGCTCGGACGCCTTGAGAAAACTGCCGCTGTCTGCGGCTTCGAGAAACGTATCCAAATGCCGGTCATACATGCGGCAGGCGTGCTACGATTTCCGCGATGCCTATAACGACCAGGGCGGTAACTGCACGGTAGTCGATCTTCCGCAGGAGGGCGTCACCGGCAACGACCACTTTATGTTCCAGGACCTCAACAACGATGTCATTGCAGACCATATCGAGAACTGGATCGAAGAAAACGTAAAATAAGGAGGACTTTTCTATGCAAAACCTGAAGAAACTCGCAAGCGCACTGCTGGCAGGCGCGATGCTGTTCTCGCTTTCGGCGTGCGGACAGAAAACCACGCCGACGACGAACGACAACGCTTCCGCGCCGTCGGCTGACAGCCAGCAGACCGACTCTGCGCCAGACACCACGGCTTCCGGCTCCGGCAAGGTGCTGGTGGCGTACTACTCGGCCTCCGGCAACACCAAGCGCGTCGCTGAGGACATTGCCGATGCCGCAGGTGCAGATCTGTTTGAGATCACGCCGACCGAGCCGTACACCTCGGATGACTTGGACTGGACGAATGACGACAGCCGTGTCAGCCGCGAGCACGATGACGAATCGCTCCGCGATGTACCGCTGACCACCACCGAGGTCGAAAACTGGGACGACTACGACACCGTATTCATCGGCTACCCGATCTGGTGGGGCATTGCCGCATGGCCGGTCGATAACTTCGTCAAGGACAACGACTTCACCGGCAAGACTGTTATTCCGTTTGCCACCTCTTCCTCCTCCGGCATGGGCCAGAGCGGCGAACTGCTGCAGGAAATGGCCGGTACCGGCGACTGGCAGGACGGTCAGCGATTTGCCAGCAGCGCAGACCAGAAGGACATAGCTGACTGGATAAGCGGCCTCGGCCTTGCGGGGTAATGTGCAAAACGATGGACATTGTAACAGGACTGCTGACACTCACGCTCATGCTGACCGGGTGCGGCGTACAGGCGTGGACAAAGCTGGACAAGCCGGTCATTCTCGTTTCCGGTCAGCTTACCGACTGGCATGAGAAGTCGGCACGGCAGGCCAACGAGCTTGCCGAGTACATGATCGAGCATTTCTCCGTGGACCGGAACCGTGTTTACGCCGCCGGTTACTCTGCGGGCGGCGAAACTATGTCGCAGGCGGTCGCACTGCGGCCTGACCTCTATGCCGCCTACATTCACGGCGGTTCCCAGTGGGACGGCGCGTATGATACGGTCGCGGAAAACCATGTGGCGGTCTACATTTTCATGGCGGAGAACGATGAGTATTACGGCTCGCAGAAAGCGCGGGACGCTTATGCCAATCTTCATGCCGCCTATGCAAAAACCGGTCTGTCCGACAGCCAAATCGACCGGATTTTGCAGCTGAACATTCCGGATAACACCTACTTCAACGCCAAAGGGATTTACAATTACCACGGCGGCGGCAGTGTGGTGTTTGACGATGTGAATGTGCTGAACTGGGTGCTTTCTCAGCACAAATAAACACAGAAAGGAAAGAAATAAAGATGAACAGATTCAAACGACTGGTAAGCGCGCTTACCGCGTCAGCCATGCTGCTGACGATGGCTCCGGCAGCGTTTGCCGCAGACACAGACACCGTTTTTACCGATGTGCCAAGCAATGCATGGTACGCCGAATCCGTGCAGTATGTGACCGATAACGGTTTGATGAGCGGCACGGGCAATAACCAGTTCTCTCCGAGTGCCGCCGCCACCCGCGGTATGCTGATGACTGTTCTGGCGCGCAATGCTGGTACGGACACCTCGAACAGCAGTCCGTGGTATCAGGCTGGCATGGACTGGGCAAAGGAAAACGGCGTGTCCGACGGCACAAATCCGACCGGCAATATTACCCGAGCACAGCTTGTTACGATGATGTGGCGCTATGCCGGTTCTCCGGAGGCGGACGCCGGTGAGGATTTCGCAGACGAGAGCACGATCCCGGCCTATGCCGCAGCTGCGGTTGACTGGGCACACGCGAACGGTGTGGTAAACGGCACTTCCGGCAATCGCTTTGACCCGCAGGCTGGCGCGACCCGTGCACAGGTTGCGACCATTCTTCGCAACTATCTGGCAAAGGATCAGAACGACCAGACGCCGGACACCGGCAAGGACAGCAAGGCGCTTGTCGCTTACTACTCCGCGACCGGCAGCACCAAGGCTGTTGCGGAAACCATCGCAGACGCGCTGAACGCCGATCTGTTTGAGATCACGCCGGTCACGCCGTACACCTCTGCCGACCTGAACTGGAACACCGAGGGCAGCCGCGTCAACCGTGAGCACGAAAATGAAGCGCTGCGCGACATCGCGCTGACCCAGACCACACCTGCAAACTGGAGCGAGTACGACACCGTGTTCATCGGCTACCCGATCTGGTGGGGCATTGCGGCATGGCCGGTCAACAATTTCGTAAAGAATAATGATTTCACCGGCAAGACCGTTATTCCGTTTGCAACCTCCGCTTCCTCCGGTATGGGCCAGAGCGGCGAGCTGCTCCGGCAGATGGCAAACGGCGGCAC
>CAVLCS010000112.1:0-8057 GCA_963661675.1 Bulleidia sp. | reverse complement strand
TGAGTTTGTAAAAGTAAATTCCACACCCAACAGGAATTTACTTTTACAAATAACTCCGTTATATAAGAGGTAAAGAAAAACCTTGGCATTTCTCAATCGATATGCTATAATAGAAAAGCTAAAAATTTCAATGCCTTGCAAGCTTATGCTCGTAAGGCATTCTTTTTTGCCCTGCGGGCATAGACACGGGGCGGAAAAGGAGAAAAACAATGTTCAAAACCAAGTTAGACGAATGCGGATTCACACTGCTCACCTCGGGACTGATGATCTACATCATGGGCGTATATAATGCAGCGCTGCACACCGGCGGTCTGCGGTACGCGACGTTCGGCATGGCCGCCCACAGCTTTCCGCTGGAGTGGTTCATCGGCTTCCTGCTGGCGTTCTTTGTGGCCAGCCGCACGGCTAAGCATTTCGCGTTCCAGGTGGCGCAGCCGACTGACCGCCCAATCTTCAAGATCCTGTGCATCCAGACCTTCACCGTGTGCACGATGGTTCCGCTGATGAGCCTGCTCGGCACGATTGAGTCCTCCGGTCTCACGGCCGACCTGCCGTGCATTTGGCTGCAGACTGTCGCATTTAACTTCGTGATGGCGTATCCGCTGCAGATTTTCGTCGTCGGTCCGTTCTGTCGATTTGTCTTCCACAGCCGCATGGGCGCGCGCACGCATGCGAAAGAGGAAGAAGAACAGGCAATCGCGGAAGGATTTGCTGAATAATCCCAGAAAATAGGGGGATTGGCAGAATGCACAGATGAACAATGGCGAATTTAGTAATTTCGTTCAAAATCACGGAGCGAAAATCAAAATCTTAGCTGGTTCTTTGCGCGAAAAAGAGTATAATAATCTATGCAAAAGGTTATCACATTAAGAAAGGGTGGGAACAATGTCATATGACTTTCTGTTGACGATTGCGATCATCATGCTGTTCACAAAGGTATTCGGCCTTACTTCGGAGCGTGTACACATGCCGCAGGTCGTTGGTGCGCTGATCGCAGGCGTACTGGTCGGCCCGAGCTGCCTCGGTTGGGTAGGCGAGACCGACTTCCTCGTAAAGGCCGCTGAGATCGGCGTAATCATCCTGATGTTCAACGCAGGCATGGATACCGATCTGGACGAGCTGAAAACCACCGGTTTTGCGTCCTTCGTTATCGCGTTGATCGGTGTTATCGTACCGCTGATCGGCGGCGTAGCCTGCTATCTGGCGTTCGACAACGACCCGACCGACTCGATGAACATGCTGAAGGCTGCCTTCATCGGTGTCGTTCTGACCGCTACCTCGGTTTCGATCACCGTCGAGACCCTGCGTGAGATGGGCAAGCTGAAAAGTAAAGTCGGCACGGCGATCCTCGGCGCGGCTGTAATCGACGATATCCTCGGTATCGTGGTTCTGACCGTTCTGACCGCACTGACCGACCCGGCTGTAAAGCCGGTTCTGGTACTCGGCCGCATCGTTGCATTCTTCGGCTTCGTACTGGTCGTTGGTATCGTTATGTACCGCGTATTCCTCAAGATGGAGGAAAAGTGGCATCATCATCGCCGTATTGCGATCTATGCGGTTGCATTCGCATTCCTGATGAGCTACGTTGCAGAGCGTTACTTCGGTATTGCGGATATCACCGGTGCGTACTTCGCAGGCATTGTAATGTGCCGTCTGGCCTCTGCGCGTGACTACGTTGCAAGCAAGACCAACGTGCTCGGCTACATGCTGTTCTCTCCGCTGTTCTTCGCTTCCATCGGTATCAAGACCAATCTGGAGGGCCTGACCAGCACGATGGCGATCTTCGCAGTGGTACTGACCATCGTTGCGATCCTGACCAAGATCATCGGCTGTGGTCTCGGTGCCCGCATCATGGGCTTCCAGACCTACGATGCGTTCTCTATCGGCCTGGGCATGGTATCCCGCGGTGAGGTTGCGCTGATCGTAGCACAGAAGGGTGAGCAGGCCGGTCTGATCGACCCGCACATGTTCCCGCCGATCGTCCTCGTCGTTATCGTTACCACGCTGGTAACGCCGATCCTGCTCAAGGTCGGCATGAGCAAGCAGACTCCGGCGAACACCGAGTTCAATGCGCAGGAAAAGGCGCAGATGCCCAAGGTAAGCCAGCACTGAGTTGGCTGTCGCGGAACCACGGTTCCGCCGACAAGCAGGAACGGACCGTAGGTCGTTCCAAAGTCGTCCGAAAGTTCCCATACGGAAACTTTCTCCCTCTTAGGGTATAAAAACCGAGATACATGCTCCCGGTTTTTATGAATTTGCACGGCAAATTCTATTGAACACGCGCAATGCGCGAAACAACCGTCTGTGTTTGGACACAGGCGGTTGTTTTTATGCGCAAATATCAATTATTCGTTGTATTGAAGCCTTACGGCAAGTGTGCTATAATGATACTGTTTAATACTATCTCTTAATGGAGGAAACAACATGAAAGCAACAAAGCTGCTGCCGATTCTGGCGGTCGTGCTGTGCGTTCCGGGGATTGCGCTGCGTGCGCTGCACCTTTTGAACGGGTTTGACGTGAGCACCGGCTTGCCGACGGCAGGCGATAAATGGATCTGGTTTGTGATTGCGCTGTTCGTTATCAGTGCGATCGTGTATGCCGTGCTGGCGCTGCCGCTCAAAAAACGCAATGCAGTACCGTTTGAGCAGCTTCTCGGCACGAAAGAGGTACTTTTCCGCATGGCGGCTGTCGTTGCGGGTCTGATCGTAGCGGCAGGCAGTCTGGGCTACCTGTATCTGACCATCACCACGACTGAGCAGGATACGGCGGCATGGGCACGCATTCTGGAGATCGTCTACGCGATCATGGGCGTGCTGACCGGCGGCTGCATGATCGGTCTGGCCAAGGCACAGGGCACGCAGATGACCGAAAAGAGCGCCGCAATGACGCTCGTGCCGCTGTTTTGGAGCTGCTTGCACCTGCTCGTCAATTACCGCATGACCTGCACCGACCCGAAGCTGGCGTCGTTCGGCTTTGGTCTGGTAGCCGATGTGATGGTTGTTCTGGCGTTCTACGAGCTGGCGCGTCTGCTGTTCGGCAAGCCGGCACCGGCGATGTTCGGCTTTTTTGCCGCAGTGGCAGTCACCATGTCGGTATCCGATATCGGCGGCTATGGTCTGGCGATGCTGATGGGCATTCCGTCCATGTGGACAATCAAAATGGTGCTGCGCGGCATTCTGGCGGCTGCAGCATGCGTTATGCTGGCCGCTGAGCTGTTCTGCCTGTGCCGTTCGGACGCAGCGCAGACGGCGGAAGAATAACAGGGGAGGACGCGGATATGCTGTTTGTATGTTATCCCAAGTGCTCGACCTGCCAGAAGGCGAAAGCGTGGCTGCAGGAGCGCGGCGTGACGTTCGACGAGCGCGATATCAAGCAGGACAACCCGACCGAGCAGGAGCTGCGTGCGTGGCACGCAAAGAGCGGTCTGCCGCTCAAGCGGTTCTTCAACACGAGCGGCCTGCAGTATAAGGCACTGGGCCTCAAGGACAAGCTGCCGACCATGACCGAGGACGAGCAGTACGCGCTGCTCGCGACCGACGGCATGCTGGTCAAGCGCCCGCTTATCATCGGCGAGGATTTTGCCCTGCCGGGTTTCAAGGTGAAAGAATGGGAAGAGCGGCTGTAACAGCCGTTCTTCTTGTAAAAAGCAGTTGACAAGAAGAAAAAATTACTGTATAATAAATCTTGCTTATCGGGCAAGATACGGAACGGTATCGAAGTGGTCATAACGAGGCGGTCTTGAAAACCGTTTGTCCGAAAGGGCGCGTGGGTTCGAATCCCACCCGTTCCGCCAAAGATTTCGTGTGCGGGGGATTCGAGCAGAGAAATCCTCTGCGTTCCCTCGCATATTACAACTGAACACCTTGACATGGAGACATACCCAAGCTGGTGAAGGGGCTCCCCTGCTAAGGGAGTAGGTCGAGAAATCGGCGCGAGAGTTCAAATCTCTCTGTCTCCGCCATGAAAGCTGTACTTGAAAAAGTACAGCTTTTTTGCATTTGCACGAAAAAACGGTAAGTCCCCGATTCCGGTAATATTATTGACAGCCGCACAGGAGAAAGGTACAATAATGATATAATAGTGCATGGTATCATCAATAATATACCATGCAGCGTAACGGCAGAATATGTTTCACTGGAAATGAGGAAATTGATCGGAAGGGAGAATACGGAAATGAGTCTGCTGTGGATGGAATATGAAACCGAGTTTGAGCATCTTGTAGAGGCGTCCTTTGCGAGAGAAAGTCACGACAAAGAAGAGTATTTTCGTTCACTGAGTGAGCGCGTGAAAAAGATCGTTTACAGAGATACCCGCTACAATATCGACTATTTATACACGGCGTATGTGCTGGACGATAAGAAAATCATGAATACCTATGCCGTCTGGCTGTATGAGTTGATGGCGGGCATTCACAAGCAGCGCTTCAGCAGAGAGCAGACGAAAGAATACGTTATTTTCCATCTGGATGCCATCCGCCGGACGATCCCCGAGGTGGTCAGCCCTGAAAAACAGCGCAAGCTGCAGGAGATTATCGAGGAAGCGCAGCAGAGCATCCGGGAATATACGCCGTCGGAGGCACCGAAGAAACCGTCCCGATACGAGACGGAAATCGCGGAATACATGGGATGCCTGTTCCAAAAGGACACGAGAAGTGCCATTCAGATGATCCGCAAGTTTGCCGATCAGGGAATCAGCTTGGACGATATTTACGTCGAAATCCTCTCGGAGAGCATGAAACGGGTCGGAGAACTGTGGCATACGGCGGAAATCACGGTCGATACCGAGCACTACTGCACGTCGGTCACGCAGATGGCGATGGCGCAGATGTACGACCTGCTGTTTGACGGCGAACGCAAGAACCGGACCATCCTGAGCGTATGCCCGGGCATGGAGCTGCATGAAATGGGCGCACGGATCGTCACCGACCTGTTTGAAAACCACGGCTGGGACAGCATTTTCCTCGGGGCCGCCGTGCCGGTGGATTACATTCTGGAGTCCGTGCGGGAAAACCAGCCGGACCTTGTAACGCTGTCGGTCTCCATGCCGCAGTACCTGATGGACTGCGAAAAGGCAGTACGCGAGATCAAACAGGAGTTTCCGCATATCAAGATCGCGGTTGGCGGCAAGGCGTTTGAAAGCACGAACGATATCTGGAAGAAGTGGCCGGTCGATATCTACTCCACCGATGCGAGAGAGCTGCTCGAACGCGCCAACAAAATCTGCGCCTAAGTGACGGAAAACCGCGTAAAAGGGGAATGAAACTGCAGTTTTTAGCAGTCTGTTGGAATTGGGGAATTTCAGAGGAGTTATAGCGGTAAAGATGATATATGCGGTATTTTTATGCGATAAGCAGTGGAAAATTAAAAAAGTACGGCAATGTTGTCCCGAACTGACTGTAACCGAAGGGGAATTTCTGACCGATCTGGTCTCGGAAAAGGAACGGCTGCAGCAGGAAAACGCAGAACAGTGCATTCTGGAATTGACGTTTCCGGCGTGTGAACAGCCGGTTTCGGCGGTGCTTCATGTCTATAAGGAGGCCGTTCTGGTCGTGCTGGCGAGCATCAGCAGCAATGCGGATTTTGTTTCGTTCGGTGCGGTCTATCCGGCATATCAGGAGTGGGCGAAAGACTGCATTTTCGGCCTGTTTCACAACGAATACTACATGATCCAACAGATCAATAATCAGCTGGTGGATGCAAAGCGGCAGCTGACGCGCAGCAACCGGCGGCTGGAATACGCCCTGAAAGAAAACCGGGAGATCAACGAAAAACTCGAGCAGGCCAGAATACTGGCCGAGCGTGCCAACGACTCGAAAACTCGCTTTCTGGCGAATATGAGCCACGATATCCGCACACCGATGAACGCGATCATCGGCCTGACCGAACTGATGCAGTACCACCTTGACGAACCGGAGGTGCTGAAAACCTATCTGTCCAAGCTGCGGTCGTCCGGCGGGTATCTGCTGGATTTGATCAACGATATTCTGGATCTGAGCAAGATCGAAAGCGGTTCGATCGAACTGCGGATGGAGCCGATGAACATCGGTGAGCAGATCGGGCAGGTCGTCACTATCATGCGGCCGCAGATGAACGACAAGGAGCAGAAGCTGTCGGTCCTCTGCACCTGCGCAGAATTCGGCACTGTGATGGGCGATCCGGTGCGGTTTCGGCAGATTCTGATGAATATTTTCTCCAATGCGGTCAAATACACGCCGGAAGGCGGAGAAATCGGTCTGTCTATCCTTGAAATGGAGAGTCGCGAGCGGGAGAAGAAATACGAATTCCAGATAAGCGACACCGGTATCGGCATGACACCGGAATTTCTGGAGCATATTTTCAATCCGTTTGCGCGTGCGGAATCCGATGTGAAGGAGATACAGGGCACCGGACTCGGCATGGCCATCACCAAGAGCCTTGTGGATGCTATGGGCGGCACGATCGCGGTCACCAGTACGCCGGGCAAGGGCAGTTGCTTTACCCTCACGCTGGCCTGCGAGGTCTGCGCCGAGGACGAGGACAAGCAGAACGACGGTGCAGGCGAACGGATTATTGATCTGCACGGTATGCACTTCCTGTGTGCTGAGGATAACGAACTGAACGCCGAGATTCTGACCGCTATGCTGGAACTGGAAGGCGCATCGTGCACGGTGTACGAAAACGGCAAGGCTTTGACCGATGCGTTTGCGAATGTTCAGCCGGGAGACTACGACGTCATTCTCATGGACGTGCAGATGCCGGTGATGAACGGCTACGACGCTGCCAGAGCCATCCGCACCGGCGAAAATCCGCTCGGACGCGAGATACCGATCATCGCAATGACCGCAAATGCCTTCGCGGAGGATATTCAGCACAGTCTGGATGCGGGCATGAACGCACATATCGCAAAGCCGGTGGATTTTGATAAGCTGAAAGAGGTTTTGCGCAAACTGAAGTAAAATTCTGCCGAGAGAGGCAAACGCGCATCCTACAAAATTTGTACGGATTACCAAGCTTTTCTCTCAATTATTGACTTTCTCCTATGGATATGGTATGATATGCAGCAATCGAGCAAAGGCGCTTTTACAGTGCCTTTGCTCTTTTTATTTTATCCGGAAGGGGAGAATTCGATATGCGCAGACCGGCCTGGCTTTCCGTGCGGTGGTGGAGCAGCCGCAGTATCCTGACGGTTTCGTTTTGTGCGTTTGCGGCGGTGCTCTGCATCCTGCTGGGGAGCAACCGCTACATGGCGGACTGCGTGCAGCAGGAGGCGCAGGCAAAGGACGAACTGGCGTCGCTCATTGCACTGGGGCAGCAGCTTGCGGACGCGTCCGACCTGCTGACAAATGAGGTCCGCGCCTATGCGGAAACCGAGGACATCGCCCACCTGAACAACTACTGGACCGAGGTCCTCGCGACCAGACAGCGTGACGAGGTCATCCAGACCCTGGAAAACGATCAGCTGCCGGATGGAGAAGCCGCGCTTCTGGCACAGGCCAAACGCTGCTCGGATCTGCTCATCGACACCGAGACCCGTTCCATGCACTTGATTCTCGCTGCGGCAGGGCAGTCTGCGGACGATTTTCCGGCCGAGCCGCTGCACGGCTATGTCTCCCGCGTGACGGAAACGCCGCTGTCCGACGCAGATACCGCGCTTTCTGCCGCGCAGAAGCGCGAGACCGCTCGTCGGATCCTGTACGATGCAGCCTACGAGCAGGCCAAGCACGAGATCATGTCGCCTATTGAGCAGTTCCGGCAGCAGACATCAGACCGTCTGGCCGCTGAGGTCGCACGCGCGACCGCCGGACGCCATACCGCCTCTGAGGTGCAGATTTTCTGTCTGCTGTGCTCGCTGGTGCTGATCGCCGCAGTGCTCTGGCTGCTGCTGCGGCTGTACATCGTGCCGCTGCGCCGGTACACGGACGCGCTCTCCGGTGCGGTGTCGGATCGCGTCAAGGTGCGCGTCACGCCGTGCGGCGCAAGCGAGCCGTATCGGTTCGGACAGATGTTCAACCGCCTGCGAGCCACACTGGAACGCGAACTGGAAAACCGCCGTACCGCCGAGGAACAGATGCGGCAGG
>CAVLCS010000111.1:0-8104 GCA_963661675.1 Bulleidia sp. | reverse complement strand
AAAAAGAGGCCCACTCTCGTGAACCTCTTCCGCAAATCGTATCAAATTGTACTTACTTCGCCTTTACTGCGCCGTCCTTGATGAGATCCCAGTTCTTCTTGAGATAATCATAGCCGGAGTAAATGGTAACGAGCGTTACCACCCAGCCGACAACAGTCAGTACCACGTCGCCATCCGTGCGAACGAAAAAAGCAACACTGAACGAGGTGTTCGGCTTGCTTGCCAGTGCACCAAAGATAATGTAGCGCAGGTAAATAACGATGATACCGCCAATCTGCACACAGGTCTTGACCTTGCCCGTCCACGTTGCAGCGAGCACGCGGCCCTTATTGGCTGCAACCACACGCAGAGACGTGATGATCAGCTCACGCGCGAGGATAACGCAGACCATCCAGCCTGCCATCGCTTTCTGCTCCACGAACAGGATGAGCGCGGACGCTACGAGCAGCTTATCGGCCAGCGGATCGACAAATTTGCCGAAATCCGTTACCTGATTGTATTTTCGTGCTACATAGCCGTCCAGAAAATCCGTGAACGACGCCACGCAGAACAGGATGAGCGCAATCAGCGTGCAAGTCGGAAACGACACCTGATAAGCAGTCGTATCCACATTCAGCATGGGCTGCGCCGCAAAATAGATGAAAAACGGGATCATCGCAATGCGGGTCAGTGTGATTTTATTTGCGGTTGTCATAGGAAATTATGCCTCCTTCTGACGGACACCGAGCAGGTCGGGTCCAAGGCTTTCGGTGATGAGAACGGACACGAACTCGCCTTCCGACGGCTCGTTATCCGCAGCGTCAAAGTAGACGTGACCGTCTACCTCGACCGAATCCGCATAGGTACGGCCATACCACAGCTGCTGCTCCTCGTCAAAGCCCTCGCAGAGTACCTGCATGACCTCACCATGGCGGGAGGTATTGTAGTCGTCGAGCACACCGGACTGCAGCTCTTCGACGATCAGACGGCGGTTCTGCTTGGTCTCGTCGTCGATCTGGTCGGGCAGCTCTGCGGCTTCCGTGCCTTCCTCCGGCGAATACTCGAACACGCCTACGCGCTCAATGCCGACATTCTGCAGGAACTCACAGAGTTCTGCAAACTCGTCCTCGGTCTCGCCCGGCAGACCGACAATCAGGCTCGTGCGCAGCACCAGACCCGGAATGCGCTCGCGCATATCCTCGATCAGCTTGGTGAACTCTGCACCGTCGCCCGGGCGGTGCATGGCACGCAGGATGCGCTTGGAGACATGCTGCAGCGGGATATCGAGGTATTTTACGATCTTCGGCTCGTCAGCGATGACGTCGATCAGCTCGTCCGTGATCTGGTCGGGATACAGATAGTGCAGACGAATCCAGGTGAAGTCCATCTTGCACAGCTCGCGCAGCAGCTCGGGCAGCAGACGCTTGTGCTCGGGCAGATCCATACCATACTTGGTGATGTCCTGCGCGATGACGATAAGTTCCTTTACGCCTGCGTCAGAGAGCGCACGCGCTTCCTCGAGCAGAGATGCCATCTCACGGCTGCGGTAACGTCCGCGCAGCTTCGGGATGATGCAGTATGCGCAGGTGTTCGAGCAGCCTTCCGCGATCTTGAAGTACGCGGTGTACGAGGGCGTCAGACGGTCGCGTCCGCCGTCCAGCGCCGCAGAGGTCATATCGGCCATGTACGCCGCCTGCTGGCCCTTGAGAGCCGCATTGGCCGCATCCACGATGTTGTCATAGCTGCCGGTGCCGCAGAATACGTCGATCTCGGGCAGCTCCTTGCGCATCTCGTCCGCGTAGCGCTGTACCAGACAGCCGGTAACGACCAGACCCTTCATGTTGCCGGTCTGCTTGTTCTGGGCGGTCTCCAGAATGGTTTCGATGGCCTCAGTCTTGGCCGCCTCAATGAAGCCGCAGGTGTTGACAACACCAACGTCAGCCTCGGTCATATCCTCGGTGATCTCCCAGCCTGCGTCCCGCAGCCGGGCGAGCATGTGCTCGCTGTCCACGAGGTTTTTCGCGCAGCCGAGCGAAATAAGTCCTAATTTCGGCATGAGATTCTCCTTCTTGTCCACATTATTGTTCTATTTTATTATACATCACAAATATAGGTTTGTCATCACTGACTGACGGAAAATTGAGAATTGAAAATGGAGAATGGAAAATTAACGCGAAGGTCAGGCGTAATCCTATATTGCAATACGGTGATGTTTGTTATATTCAGACGGCCAATGGCCGCCCCTACGATGATTGACCGTGTGCATCAAGGTCAATCAACCTGTAATCGTTACCGATTGTAGGGGCGCGCATTGCGCGTCCAATTCAAACGGCCACCGTCGCACACGCAATCGTGGCCTTCATTTTCCATTCTCCATTATCCATTTTCAATTCTGCTCCGGCGGCATAGAAAAAGACGCAGAGCAAACGCTCTGCGTCTTTGGAATTGCCCTATTGCAAGCAGTTGATGAATAAGGGGTTAACCTTACTTCAGCTCAACCTTAGCGCCAGCAGCCTCGAGCTTCTCCTTGATCTCGTTAGCCTCAGCCTCCGGAGCAGCCTCCTTGATGGTCTGCGGAGCGGAGTCAACCTTCTCCTTAGCTTCCTTCAGGCCCAGGCCGGTGATCTCGCGAACAGCCTTGATAACGTTGATCTTGGAAGAGCCAGCGTCAACCAGAACTACGTCGAAGTCGGTCTTAGCATCAGCAGCAGCTGCGCCGTCGCCGCCTGCTACAGCACCTGCAACAGCTACCGGCGTAGCGGATACACCAAATTCTTCCTCGAGAGCCTTTACCAGCTCAGAGAGCTCCATAACCTTGAGCTCTTTTACAGCTTCCATAATCTCAGCAACAGTCATGGGATTAAACCTCCAATTTTAGATAATTTTTAAGTTAAATGTGTTCCTGACCGAGTAAATCAGTCAGTGCGGGGAAATTACTCAGCAGCTTCTTCTGCTGCAGCTTCCTTCGGGGCTACCAGTTCAGCAACCTTCATTTCCTCATCGCCCTCTGCCTTCTTAACGATAGCATCGCAAGCAATAGCGAGCTGCATAATGGGGTAGTTGAAGCTGTACAGTACCTGAGCGATAAGGGTTTCCTTGCTCGGCATAGCAGCCAGCTTCTTGACCTCGTCCTCACCGATGGCCTTACCTTCCAGGTAACCAGCCTTCAGGGTGAAGTTCTCGTGGGTCTTAGCAAAGTCAGCCAGGATCTTCGCCGGAGCGACAACGTCGTCGGTGGTGGAGATCGCCAGAGCGGTGGTACCGTGCAGGCACTCATCCAGCTCGTCGAAACCCAGTTCCTTAGCTGCAAAGCGGATCAGAGTGTTCTTGATGACAGCATACTCAACGCCAGCTTCACGGAGCTGCTTGCGGAGCTTGGTATCATCCTCTACGTTGATGCCCTTGTAATCGACCAGTACACCTGCCGGAGAATTCTTGATCTTCTCTACCAGGGAAGCGACCAGAGCCTTCTTCTCTTCCAGAATCTTTGCGTTCGGCATCATTTTCACCTCCTGTAAAATAAAAGTACCCTCCCGGTGCAAAGACACAGGGAGGGTACACAGAAAACATAATCAAATATGATAATAAACATGTCCGTGTTGACCTCGGCGGGCAGCGAACAAATCGCCATTTAAGCCTTGCGGCGCCAGCTGTCTTTGACCAAGCCCGTTTATTATAACGCATATAGAGCAGGTTGTCAACACTTTTTTCAAAAAAATTTTATCGAATATCATTTCTGCAGAATTAGAGGTGCAGAACCAGCTTTAGATGCCCTCTGTTCCGCAGTATTTTCCGGGATATGACCATCATTTTCGACGGTAATGGTAAATTCATCACCGCACATCAGCCGTTCCACCGGATTCTCCGATACATATTGCTCCGGAGATGCCGCACTGGACAGTGAGAGAATACAAGATTCAAAGGAATAGCCGTCAATAGTTACCGGAACACTTTCCTGCCTAATAAATTTGACATACAGTGCTTGTATATGCTCCTTGAATTCCGAGTTCACTTCTGCATTCGACTTAAAATATACGGCGATATGGCTTTTCTTATAGAACAACTGCACGTCTGTTAACAGGATATCTGCTATGCTTATCGTTTCCATATATGAATCATCCTCTGCAAACGCTGCTCAAAAACGACAAATATATTTCATTTTCGACAAAACAATGCTATAATTATGTTGTTGCTTTACAGACTCCTAGCAGCAGGAGGAGGTGCAACCCTTGGATTTTTTAATATCGTTAATCTACTCAATTACGACAAGTGTAATCGCACATTACATTTGTAAGTGGCTCGATGAGTGGATGTAAAGCAACAACGAGCCCTGGCTTAAGCCGCCATATAAGGAATAGAAAACCCCGGAGACTCGCACTCTCCGGGGTTTTCGTACCCATTGGATACATTAATATCGTTGTTTATAGTATAGCACCGTTTCCGAAATAATGCAAGAGCAAAGAATCTCCTGTCTGTAAAAAGAGTGAAGAGCATCACACTCTCCACTCCAATTACTAACTACTAATTTCTAATTCCTAATTAAACTTAGTCGTTGATCGGCCCATCATTGCGCTCATCAATATTAACGTACTCGATATTCTTCGCAACAGGCTTATACGCCGGACGGATAATCTTACCACCGGTGGTAACTTCCTCAAGACGGTGTGCCATCCAGCCGACGATACGCGCGGTAGCGAACAGCGGCGTATATAGCGACTTAGGCAGTCCGAGCATTTTGTAAACAAAACCGGAATACATATCGACATTTGCGCACATCGGCTTGTCACTGCCCTTGATCTCGGCAAAGACACCCGGCGTCAGCTTTTCTACCAGCTCGATCAGATCCATCTCGTCCGAGTAGCCGGTCTTTTCCGTCAGCGGACGTGCGGCCTTCTTCAGTGCCACAGCACGCGGGTCACTCAATGTGTAGATCGCATGGCCCATGCCGTAGATCAGGCCGGAGCCGTCGCCTGCTTCCTTATTGAGGATCTTGCGCAGGTAATTGCCGACCTCGGTTTCATCCTTCCAGTTGTGGATGTTCTCCTTCATCTCCTCAAACTGCTTAACGACACGCAGGTTTGCACCGCCGTGACGCGGGCCCTTCAGCGAGGAAACCGCAGCCGCGATCGCCGAGTAGGTATCCGTACCGGACGAGGACGTAACACGCACAGTGAAAGACGAGTTGTTACCACCGCCATGCTCAGCGTGCAGGATCAGGCAGCGGTCGAGCAGCTTGGCCTCGTCGTCGTTGAATTCGCCGGTCGGACGAATGAGGTGCAGAATGTTCTCTGCAGTAGAGCGGTTCGGGACCGGCACATGCAGGAACATAGAATCGTTATCAAAGTAACGGCGTTTTGCCTGGTACGCATGCGAGATGATAACCGGGAACTTGGCCATCAGGCTGATGCCCTGGCGCATGATGTTCTCGACCGTGGTCTCATCCGGGTTTGCATCGTACGAGTACAGCGCCAGCGTTGCGCTTGCCAGCTTGTTCATGATGTCGCGGCTCGGTGCACGCATGATCATATCCTCGGTGAAGTTGTCCGGCAGGGCACGCTCCAGACCGATCGTGTGCTGAAATTCCGCCAGCTGACGGCGGCTCGGCAGCTTGCCGCACATGAGCAGGTAGCCGATCTCCTCAAATCCGAAGCGGTTTTCCTGCTCCAGACCGTGGATGAGGTCGTATACATTATATCCGCGATAGGTCAGGCGGCCTTCGATCGGCTCGCGTTCGCCCTCGTTGACGATATAACCGTGTACATTGCCCAGATGAGAAGCACCGACCAGAACGCCCGTACCGTCCGCATTACGCAGGCCGCGCTTGATGCGGTAGCGTGTAAACAGATCAGGTGGGAGCTGGTTGTGCATCTGAAAGCTCTCGCTCAGTTCATGCAAAAGCTCTTCCTTTACATAATCAGGCTGAATCGTCATTCCGCCTTCTCCTTTCCATCCCAGTAAATTAGATAATGAATATATTTTACCGCAATCCTGCAAAAATGTCAATCAACGACGCTTGTATAAACCGACAAAAACCACATTTTTGCAGGTTTTCCGGTTGTTCATCCTGATAGCGCGCAAGATTTTTGTTTGTGGCGTGCAAAGGTTTTATCAAATTGAAGTGAGAAAGTCAGCGCTCGCCTTTCGATGCACCTTTTCCTGCACCGGTTGACTGGGGTGCCCGGACCGCGCAGGCGGTTCGCCCTAACGGGCGGAGAGTCTTTCGCTGAACCTTAGCGATGGAGTTGCGCTCTGCGGAGCGCGGGAGTTCGCCGTACCCACGGCGTGTGGGCAAGAGGGTAGACACCTACGGTTTCTACCCTCTTAACTCCCGTTTCCCTTTGTTTGTTAGCCTGACGCAGACCAGAGACCGGCGACCGCTTCGAAAAGGAGAACGGCAGTCGGTTTACCGTTGCGTATCTTTCTCCACCTTTTCGCAGTTCACAGATAGTCTACTGCTACACAGACGGTTTACTCAACACAGGCGCGACATGACAGTGTCGCGCAACTCGTTCGTCTGGATGTTACGGAAGGCACCTGTGAATCCAACGATTTATGCATTCTACCCCGTAGGGGAGCGCATTGTGCTCCCACGCAGCGGTAAACCGCTGCCTTCTCTTCACTCTCAACTCTCCACTCTTCACTCTGGAAAAATTCTCCATTCCCAACCCGCTTGCTATGAAAAAAAGAGCGAACCTTCCGGTTCGCTCTTTTGACAGGTTAAATTGAATTATGCGCGGCTCCACTGCGTACCCTGACGGGTATCCTTAATGGTAACGCCCATATCAGCCAGCACACCGCGGATACGGTCGGCCTCAGCGAAGTTCTTCTCCTTCTTGGCTGCTGCACGCTGTGCGATCAGCTCCTCGATCTTCTCAGCGTCCGGATCGACTGCGTCGTCGCGGTTCTGCACCAGATTGAGCACGCCGGTCAGCTCCATGAACAGGTCATGCGCTGCGGTGAGGAATGCCTTGGTAGCGTCCTGATGCGCACCGTTATATGCGTTGATCTCACGGGTCAGCTCGAAGATCGCGGACAGTGCGTCTGCGGTGTTCAGGTCGTCATCCATTGCGTCGATGAACTTCTGCTTGTAGCCCTTGAGAGCTTCCAGCTTTTCGGTCTCCTCAGCGGTCATGGTGTCGCCGGATGCCTTCTCGATGCGGAACTCCATGTTGTTGCGAGCCTCGTACAGACGAGCCAGAGACGCCTTGTTCATCTCGAGGGACTCTGCGGAGTAGTTCAGCGGGGTACGGTAGTGTGCGCTCAGCATGAACATACGAATGGTCTCATAGCCGAACTGCTTTGCTGCGTCACGGACCATGAAGAAGTTGCCCTTGGACTTGGACATTTTCTCGTTGTCGATGGTCAGGAAGCCGTTGTGCAGCCAATAATGTGCGAACGTGCAGCCGTTTGCGCACTCAGACTGTGCAATTTCGTTCTCGTGGTGCGGGAAAATGAGGTCCAGACCGCCGGAATGAATATCGATGGTCTTGCCGAGGTACTTGTTCGCCATAGCCGAGCACTCGATGTGCCAGCCCGGACGGCCCTTGCTGCCCCACGGCGTATCCCATGCCGGCTCGCCCGGCTTGGCAGCCTTCCAGACTGCGAAGTCCATCGGGTCTTCCTTTACCTCGCCGACCGAGATACGGGCACCGGCCTGCAGCTCTTCCATCGGCTGGTGGCACAGCTTGCCGTACTCTGGGAAGGACTTGGTGCGGAAGTAAACGTCGCCGTTCTCGGCAACATAGGCATGGCCGTTCTCGATCAGACGCTCAACGATGTCGATGATCGCGTCCATGGTCTCGGTCGCACGCGGATGCACGGTCGCCTTCTTGACGCCCAGACCCTGTGCGTCTACGAAGTACTCCTTGATATAGCGCTCGGCGATGGTGTTGAAGTCAACGCCTTCCTCGTTCGCCTTGTTGATTACCTTGTCGTCGATGTCGGTGAAGTTCTGCACGAACTCAACCTTGTAGCCGCGGTACTCGAAGTAACGGCGCAGCAGATCGAAAATGATGAACGGACGTGCGTTGCCGACGTGGAAGTAGTTGTACACGGTCGGGCCGCAGGAATACATCTTTACCTCGCCCGGCGTGATCGGAACGAATTCCTCCTTCTGACGGGTCAG
>CAVLCS010000110.1:0-8178 GCA_963661675.1 Bulleidia sp. | reverse complement strand
GTCAGGCCATTACTCTCTTATTCTAACAGCTTCGGCTTTGAGATGGAAAAAGACGCGGCTGGCGGCCGCGCCTTAAACCTTAATTATTATTGTAGGAGAATGGGAAATTGACGTGTAGACGGGGCTTTCTCTATTTTTCAAATCGTTTGCACAGGTCATCGTAGGGGCGGACCAATGTGTCCGCCCATTTTACGGTTGGCGGTCGTTGGGGCAGGGCGCACACATTGGTGCGCCCCTACGGAACGTGTGCCGTTGTTGTAAATTGGTGCATACCGTTTGAATTTGGACGCGCAATGCGCGCCCCTACAATGATTTGACGATTGCAGCATGGTCAATCGACCTGCAAACGATAACGACTGTAGGGGCGCGCATTGCGCGTCCGTTTATGACGATGTGCATACAATTTGATTTGACGCGCGCCAATAATTCAAAAATTTTCATATATCCGAAGGCACAATCTACCGATTGCGCCTTTTTTGTTGCAACTTCGACAATTTTATGCTAATATTTAGTTAGATTAACGAACTAACGGAGGGGCAGCGCGGACATGGAAGATGCAGAGCAGCTCAATTCCTTTCTGGTCGATGTGTTCGGCCGGATCAACAAAATCGAAGAACGCGCCATGGCGGGCGGACTGGGCAGCTCGGTGTCCATCACCGAGATCCACATCATCGAGAAGATCGGCGACAGGGAACCTGTGCGCATGAGCGAGGTCGCCAAGTCGATCGGCGTGACGCTGGCCACGCTGACCGTCGCGTGCGACAAGCTGGTCTCCAAGGGACTGGTGCGCCGTGTGCGCAGCCAAGAGGACCGCCGTGTTGTCAATATCATGCTCACCGACAAGGGCCGGGCCGCCTACGAGTACCACAAGGACTTTCACGAGCGCATGATCGCGTCTCTGGTGGACACGCTTTCGCCCGAGCAGACCGCGCTTCTGGCGCAGAGTTTAGAGAAATTGCAGGACTTCTTCCGCCACGAGGAAGCAGCCGTGGAGGGAGAAACCAATGGATAATCTGATATTCTGTTTGAA
The DNA here is from genome assembly GCA_963661675.1 of Bulleidia sp. Lineage (GTDB taxonomy): Bacteria > Bacillota > Clostridia > Oscillospirales > Butyricicoccaceae > Agathobaculum. The sequence continues at coordinate 7,148 of CAVLCS010000110.1, read as the reverse complement.
CGCCACCGTGCCGATTTTTGCCATTATCGTGCTCGGCCGCTGGCTGCGCAGCAAAAACTTTTTCACCAAGCAGACGCTGACCGACATCGACCGACTGTCGTTCAAGGTGCTGCTGCCGATTTTGCTGTTCCGCGATATCGCACAGGGGCGCATCACCGAGCAGTTTGATCCGGTGTTTTTCTTTTTCTGTGCGGGTGCGACGACGGTGTATTTTTTTGCCGTCTGGATCGGCGCAGCCATCTTCCTGAAAGATAAAAGCATGGTCGGTGCGTTCACACAGGGCGCATTCCGCGGCTCACAGGCGATTTTAGGCGTGGCCTTTGTGCAGAATCTGTACGGCAACGCCGGTCTCGTGCCGCTGATGATCGTGGCAAGCGTGCCGCTGTACAACATCTTCTCGGTGCTGGTGCTGACCGTCACTGCGCCGGACGCACAGCAGGCGGACCACCGCGGTCTGGTCGGAAAAACGCTGCGCGGCATCATCACCAACCCGATCATACTGGGCATTTTTGCCGGTCTGCCGTTTTCGCTCCTGGCGATCGACTTTCCGCCGATGCTGGACAAGGGTTTGTCCATGCTGGGCAACTGCGCAACGCCGATGGCGCTGCTGAGCATCGGCGCAGGCTTTGAGGGCGCAAAGGCGATCAAAAAATTCGGACCGACCTGTGCGGCGGTGTTCATCAAGCTGGTGCTGCTGAGCGCTATCTTCCTGCCGATGGGCGTTGCGCTCGGTTTCCGTGAGCAGACGCTCGTGGCGATCGTTATCCTGTGCGGTGCACCGAGCACGGCATCGGGCTATGTCATGGCGAAGAACATGGGCGGCGATCATGTGCTGTCGTCGTCGATCATTGTGCTCAGCACGGCGCTGAGTGCGGTTACGCTGACATTGACGCTGTTCATTCTGCGTTCGTTGGCGTTTATTTAACGTAAGTATTTCGCCTTCGAGGCGAGGGAACGCCGGCGGTTGCGCCGCGGCAACAAGAGGGTAGACACCTACGGTTTCTACCCTCTTGACTCCCGTTTCCCTTTGCTTGTTAGTCTGGTGCAGATCAGAGACCGGCGACCGCTCCGAAAATAGGAACGGCAGTCGGGTTACCGCTGCGTGTCTTTCTCCGCCTTTTCGCAGTTCACAGATAGTGTACTGCTACACAGACGGTTTCATCTCCGCAGGCGCAACATAACAGTGTTGCGCAACCCTTTAACACGTTATACCAGAAGGCACCTGCGAATTTTGCGTTCGGTACCATTTATCTTCGCAGGTGCTGTCTATAATAACCCGCTAACGAGTTGCGCGACACGGGTATGTCGCGCCTGCGTAGACCCTCCGACCTGTGTAGCAGTAATGTATCTGACCCTGCGAATACGCGGATACATGGACGCGCAAAGCGTGTCCTGCGGAAGAAAAAATCCTCTGCCGTTCCCCTTATCGCAGCGGTCGCCGGTCTCTGATTTGCGCCAGGCCTTCCAAGGGAAAGGGGAGATTCACAAGAGGGTGGAAACCGTAGGTGTCTACCCTCTTGTGCGCCCGCGCGGCGTCAGCGCAGATTTCGTTCGCTTCGCAAGCGATAATCCATAAAACAAGCACAGATTTTGCAAAAGAACGCAAAGAAAGGAGCCTCCGGTCATGCTGACATATCACCTCAAACCGCACAACCACCAGCCGCTCTACGAGCAGCTCTACCACGCTGTCCGTGCGGACATTATGTCCGGTGCCCTGCCGGGCGGTACCCGCCTGCCGAGCAAACGCCAGCTGGCCGCCAACCTGCGCGTCAGCCAGATCACCGTGGAGACCGCTTACGGCCAGCTTGCCGCCGAAGGCTACATCGCGTCTGCGCCAAGACGCGGCTACTTTGTGCAGGAGCAGCTTGCCGTGCCGGTTTCCGAGCCGCAGGAGCCGTCCACGCCGTCTTTACCGCCGGTTTCCGCCTCCGAGGAGACTTATCCGTACGATTTCCGCACGGATTTCGTCGATAACGGCTGCTTTCCGTTCTCCACCTGGGCGCGGCTGTCCCGCGGTGTGCTGAGCGAATACTCGAGTGCGCTGCTCCGTGCGACCGACCCGTGCGGCGCTGTCGAGCTGTGTGAGGAGATCGTGCGCTACTTGCATGACTTCCGCGGCATCAATGTCTCGCCGGACAACATCCTCATCGGTGCCGGCTCGGAGTACCTGATGCACCTTGTCATTCAGCTGCTCGGCCGCGACCGCGTGTATGCGCTCGAGAACCCGGGCTACCGCAAGCTGTACCAGATTTTCACCGCGAATGGCGTCACCGTGCGTCCGACACCGCTCGACAAGCACGGTCTGCGGGCGGACGCGCTTGCTGCAAGTGACGCATCGGTCGTGTATCTTACGCCGTCGCACCATTTTCCGCTCGGCACGGTTATGACAGCTGCTCGCCGACTGGAAATCCTCCGCTGGGCGTCCGAAGCGCCCGACCGCTACATCATCGAGGACGACTACGACAGCGAATTCCGTTATGCGTCCCGTCCGATTCCGGCGTTAGGTGAGCTTGACCGGACCGGCCGTGTCGTATACGTCAACACCTTTGCGAAAAGCCTTGCACCCGGACTGCGCATCGGTTATCTGGTGCTGCCGAATGCGCTGATGGCACGCTACCGCGAACGGTTTTCACGGTACTCATCCACCGTGCCGAGCTTTGACCAGCACACGCTGGCGGCCTTTATGCACACCGGCGGCTTCGAGCGGCACATCAGCCGCAGCCGCAAGGTCTATCAGGCACGACGTGACGCGCTCATGGCCGCGCTTGACCGCGAACTGGCCGACCTGCCGCATGAGGTCTCGCGCTCGGAAGCCGGTCTGCACCTGCTGCTGCACATGCGCAACGGCATGCTCGAAAACGAACTGATCGAGCGTGCAAAGACGGTAGGCGTGCGCGTTTACCCGCTGTCAGCGTACTATACGCCGCCGGTCAAACCGCCGAGAGCAACGCTTGTGCTTGGCTATGCCGGTCTGACCGAACAGCAGATCGATGAAGCGGCAAAGCTGCTCAAAAAAGCCTGGACAAAATAAATGAAATCCGAAGTGCGATAAATTTCTGAGAAAGTTTGTAGCACTTCGGTTTTTTATTTCGTATTACCGGTGAAAGGAGGATGGAGCATGACCGCAAAAACACCCGAACAACTCGTCAGCGTCTACGGCGATATGGTCTACCGGCTGGCATATGCGCAGACGCGCAGCCGTCACGATGCGGACGATATTTTTCAGGAGGTCTTTCTCCAGACCGTGCGCAAGCGGCCGGTTTTCGACAGTGAGGAACACGAAAAGGCATGGCTGCTGCGGGTGACGCTCAACTGCCTGAAAAGCCACTGGCGCATGGCATGGCGGCGTCACGATACGCCGCTCGACGACCGCATTCCGTTTCCTGAACCGGAGGACAGTGCCCTCGATGAAGCCTTGCGGCGGCTGGCACCCAAGTACCGCACGGCGGTACATTTATTCTACTACGAGGGCTACACCGCAGAGGAGATTGCCCGCATGAGCGGCGAAAAACCGTCAACCATCCGCACACGACTGACACGCGCTCGGGCACAGCTGCGCGAATTGATGAAAGGAGAGCTGGACGATGGATTTTCACAATCAGTACCGCAGCATGAATGAGAATATCACGCCGAGCGACACACTGGTGCAGCAAACACTCGCCAAAATGGAGAGCGGCAGGCCGAAAAGAGCGCGAAAACCGCTCAAGATCATCCTTGCGGTTGCAGCCGCGCTGGCCTGCGTGAGCACGGCAGTCGCCGCCAATCAGGAAGCCGTTCTGCGGGTGCTGTACAAAATTGCGCCCGGCATGATCGAGTACATGCAGCCGGTCGGGCAGGTCTGCGAGGATCAGGGCGTCAAGCTGGAGGTCGTGTCGGCGGACGTAGAAGGCAGCACGGCCAAGGTCTATCTGGCGCTGACCGACACCACGGGCAGCCTGTTCGGCGATGCCGCACCGGATATGTATGACAGCTGGTCGCTCGATTATTCCGGTTTTGGCCGCGGAGCACGCTCCTATGGCTGCTCGACGCTCGATTACGACCCGAGCACGCATACTGCAACCTATTTTCTGCAGATTGATGATTTGAATGGTAAACATATTCCGGCAGGTGCGTTCCGCTTTTCGTTCAATCAACTTCTCATCGGCAGAGAAAAGCAGGAAGGTGTTCCGATAACAGCAGATTTGTCCGCTGTGTCGAAAAACGCACCGACAGAGAATCATGACATTAACGGCTTGAGCGGCTTGGATATTTCGATGTACGAAGACATGCACGACTATGATTTCCTTGCTCCGCAGGGCACTTTGTGGCAGAGCGATAACGGTGTATGCGCACTGATTGCCGCCGGTTGGCGAAATGGAGAACTGCATTTGCACTATCGCACAGATGGTTCGCTGACGCTGGGCAATCACGCAGATTTTTCCACCGTGCACCTTGCAGACGGCACGGAACTGATGTGCGATTACACGGTAACCTACAAGGATTTTGACAGCGACACCGACTACACCGAGTACGTTTTCCCGATGGCCTACGAGGATGTTGCCGGCTGTACACTTACCGGTGATATCTACACCGCAAGCGACATGATGAACGGCAGGTGGGCGGTTTCCTTCCAGCTGACGCAGTAACGCAAAATGAGGACATATCTTTCTGATATGTCCTCATTTTTTCTCTGTTTTATCCTTTTTCTTCACCGAATGCGCGAACATGACCGACTGGTCGCCGAACCGCTGACGCAGTGCGTCAACCGTCTGGTCAAGCTTGTGCTGACGGTCGCGTTTTTGAATATCCTCGGCCGCATCAAACAGCGAAAGCTGCTCGCACGACTGGTCCTCCGGCAGAAGATTGGCCGCCGTGACCGACAGCAGGCGCACCGGCTTGTCCATCGGCCAGTGGTCGAGCAGCAGCTGCATCGACAGGTCGATGAGCGCTCGTGTGGAGTTGGTGGGCCGCTCGAGCGTCACCTGCCGCGAGCGGTTGTGGAATTCCGGGTCACGGATGCCTAATTGCACAGTCTGACACACCATACCGCGCTTACGCAAGCGTCTGCCGACATTGTCGCACAGGGCGGTGATACCCATGCGGCACTCGTCCGCGCCGAGCAGATTGTGCGCAAATGTCATGCTGTTGCCGACCGATTTGACCTCGCGTTCCGCGTAAAACGAGCGCACAGGCTCATCGTCCTCGCCTCGAGCGTAGCGCAGCAGCAGATCGCCGTTTTTGCCCAACATGCTGTGGATAAATGCCGGATCACAGGCCGCCAGTTCGCCGATGGTGCGCACGCCCATCCGGTTCAGTCGGTCGTTTGCGCGCTTGCCGACGTACAGGAGCGTGTTCGCGGGCAAGGCCCACACACGCTGCTTGAAGTTTTCGCGGGAAAAGACGGTCGTGCCGTCCGGCTTTTTGTAATCGCTGCCGAGTTTGGCGAACGCACGGTTGAACGACACGCCGACCGAGATGGTCAGCCCGACTTCCTCGCGCATGCGGCGGCGCAGCTCGTCCGCGATGTGCTCGCCCGAGCCGAACAGGTGCATCGAGCCGGTGACATCGAGGAAGGATTCGTCGATGCCGAACGGATCGACCAAATCGGTGTACTGCAGGTAAAGTTCGTTGCACTTGCGCGAAAACTTCACATATTCCGCCCGATGCGGCGCTACAAGCCGTAAATTCGGGCATTTTCGTTTCGCTTGCCAGATGGTCTCGGCGGTCTGTACGCCGAAGGCTTTGGCCTTCTCGTTCTTGGCGAGGATGATGCCGTGGCGGCTTTCTGGGTCGCCACAGACCGCAGTCGGACCGTCCGCAAGAGACGGGTCAAGCAGCGTTTCCACACTCGCGTAAAACGAGTTGCAGTCGCAGTGCAGAATGGTTCTGTCCATCGGGCCTATCCTCCTCTCGAACGAATGTTTGTATAATCTGCCTAAATTATAACGCACGAAATTGTGCTTGACAAGTGGGAGGATGAGGTGCATACTGTACTTGCAAGCAAGGGTGCCGTGATGAGCGGCTGAGAGGGCGAGAGCCTAACCTTTTGAACCTGTTGGTTAGCACCATCGAAGGGAAGCTGTCGCATACATTCGTATTTTTTAATGCTCCGGTTTTACCGCATGGTGAAACCGGAGCATTTTTTTCTTGCAGAAAAGAGGATATTTGCATGAAAGTAAACGGAAAAGAACGTGCAGTTCCCGCAGAGGGAACCGTACTGGCCCTGCTGAATGAATTGGGACACGACCCGCAGCGTGTAGCTGTCGAGAAGAACGGCACGATTATTCCGCGTGCAGACTTTGCAGCGGAAAAGCTGACGGACGCAGACCATCTGGAAGTCGTATGCTTTGTCGGTGGCGGCTGATAAATTTTCGACTCAAACCGATAAACCGTACGCAAACACAGGAGAATCCCTATGATTTTAACCAAAGAACAACTGCATGACGCACTGGTGGAGCGCCACGGTGCGGACGTTCAGGCCAAGCTGGACAACGCGTGTGTCGGCATTGCGGGTCTGGGCGGACTCGGCTCCAACCTTGCGATCTTTCTGGCGCGGCTGGGTGTCGGCCGACTCATCCTCGTGGATTTCGATGTGGTGGACATCACCAACCTCAACCGCCAGCACTACACAATGAAGGACCTCGGCATTCCGAAGACGCTCGCGCTTGTTGAGCAGCTGGAAGCCATCAATCCCTATCTCACCTACGAGACCTACACCGAGCGTGTCGTGCCGTCCAACGTGGAGCGGCTGTTCTCCGCGTGCGATGTGGTCGTCGAAGCGTTCGACAAACCCGACCAGAAGGCCATGCTGCTCGAGAATCTGCTGACCAAACTGCCGGAAAAGCCGGTCGTGTCGGGCAGCGGCATGGCGGGTTACGGTTCGGCCAACCTCATCAAGACCGAAAAACGATTCGGCCATGTGTACCTCTGCGGCGATGGCACAAGCGACGTCGCCGATGGCCTTGGCCTGATGGCACCGCGTGTAGCGGTCTGCTCGGCGCATGAAGGCACCATGGTTTTGCGTCTGCTCATCGGAGAAACAGAACCATAATAAATGGAGAATTGAGAATGGAGTCCTGCAAACAAAAGTCAATAGCCAAAATGAAAAAAGTCTCGCAAAATTTGCGAGACTGAAAAAGGGTATAGCAAAGCAGACTGGAGCAAAATCA
>CAVLCS010000109.1:0-8181 GCA_963661675.1 Bulleidia sp. | reverse complement strand
ATGACTTTTGAAGATATGTTTAATCGTTTCTTCTCAAAGGGGAAGCCATATAAAGAAGTTCGTTCGTAAAAAATATTGATGAAAGGACGAACTATATATGGAATATGTAAAATTGAATAATGGTATAGAAATGCCAATGGTTGGTTTTGGAGTATTTGAGATTCCAGCAGAGCAGACAGCACAATGTGTATTCGATGCAATAGAGTGTGGCTATCGTTTAATTGATACTGCACAGGCTTATTATAATATGAAACAGAGGTTGGTGAAGGAATTCAGAATGCAATTCAAAAGTTGGGCATAAAGCGAGAAGATATTTTTCTGACAACAAAGGTCTGGGTGACAGAATTTGGATACGAGAAAACCAAAGCATCAGTAGAAGAATCAATGAGGAAGTTGAAAACTGATTACATTGATCTTGTATTGATTCATCAATGCCTGTCAGATTATTACGGAGCATATCATGCCTTGGAGGATATGTATGAAGAAGGTAAAATTAAAGCAATAGGTATTTCTAATTTCAGTGCTGAGAGAATGGCAGATATTGCAACCTTTAATCGAATTGTACCTGCGGTTAATCAGGTAGAAACGCATATGTTTTGGCAACAGTATGAACTTCATGGATGGATGGAGAAATATAATATTCAGCATGAAGCATGGGGACCGCTTGCACAACATCGTCTGAAAGAAGTAATAGAACATCCTGTTGTAAAAGAAATCGCCCTAAAATATGGAAAAGAACCTGTACAGATTGCACTTCGCCATCATGTGCAAAGGGGGATTGTTGTGATTCCTAAGAGTATACATAAAGATCGTATGAAGCAAAATTTGGATATTTTTGATTTTAAGTTATTTGATGAGGATATGGAGCAACTCAAGGAACTTGATGAAAATAAATCTATGTGGGCAGAATACGATGATCCAATGATTGTGCAGTATGCTATGGAAGAATAGAGCAGATAGCAGATGCAGTTATTTATTCTATTGAACAGCCGGAGCATACGATGGCAACATCCGTTGTGATTCAGCCTAATTTATAAGATATTATAAACTGCACTGACAAAAAAATCCAGTTTATCGAGTGATCTTCCACCAATATAGCAACAAAAACCCCGTCAAAGACGGGGTTTTGTTATGCCAACGACTGCTATCGCGTCAACTGCCGCGGCAGTGGTTTCCGTAGGGGCGGACCAGTGTGTCCGCCCTGTAAACCGGAGCCAAACGTAAAAGGGCGGACACGTTCCGACTCGCTAAGAGCCGCCCTATGGGCGGTTGCTCGCTGGACGCCCACTACGGTGGGTGTGGTCCGGCCCCTACGAGAATCTGCACTGATACTGAAAAATCTTCGTTCCGGTCTACAAGGACGGCCAATGGCCGCCCCTACAATCGATTACGATTGCAGGTTGATAAATCTTAGGCGTATCTGTCAGCCTTTGTAGGGGCGCGCATTGCGCGTCCTTTTCCTTCGGTAATTACCCATACAATCACCTCAGCCATGCCAAACCGTGACGTTCATTTTCCATTCTCAATTCTCCATTTTCCATTATTCCATGCGCAAAAAGAAAGAGTGGAAAGCTCTTCACTCTCCACTCTTAACTCTACACTCTATTAAAATTACTTGCTCTCCAGCAGACGCGTGGTCTCGGAAGAATCAATGAGGTTAGTCATGCTGCGCAGGCTGATGCCCAGGGTAGACAGGTTGTGCATCATCGCAGAGGTTGCGGGAGCCAGCACACCGGCCACGCCCAGACCGATCAGCGAACCGTTAAAGCCGATGACGAAACGGTAATTGGAGTTGATGCGGCGCATCAGACCCTGTGCGATACGGCGCAGCGCAACCAGCTCGAACAGGTTCTCGGCTGCGATGGTGATATCCGCGATCTCACGAGCGATAGCAGCGCCGTCGCTGATGGCTACGCCGACGTTGGCCGCCGACAGCGCCGGAGAGTCGTTGATGCCGTCACCGAGCATGATAACCGTATGGCCTGCCGCGCGCTCCTGCTCGACAAAGTTTGCCTTGTCCTCGGGCAGAACCTCAGCGCGGTAATCGTCCACGCCGACCTCAGCCGCGATGGCCGCAGCCGTGCGCTCGCTGTCGCCGGTCAGCATGACCGTACGCTTGATGCCGAGAGCACGCAGTGCCTTCATGACATCGCGAGCCTCCGGACGGAGCGGGTCAGCGATGCAGATAACAGCCGCCAGCTCACCGCCGATAGCCAGATACAGGTGCGAGAACTCAGGCGGCAGAGCGTCATACTTAGCCTGCTCATCTGCCGGAATCGTGCACTTTTCATCCTCGAAGATGAAGTGCGCACTGCCGATAACGACCTTCTTATTCTCGACCATGCTGGAAATGCCGTGCGCCACGATATACTCGACCTGCGAGTGCATTTCCTCGTGCGCCAGATTGCGCTCACGCGCTGCACGAACAACGGCGTTCGCCATGGAGTGCGGGAAGTGCTCCTCCAGGCAGGCTGCAACACGCAGCATGTCGTCCTCGGAACGGCCGCCGAACGGGATAACCTTGGCAACCACCGGACATGCGTGGGTCAGCGTGCCGGTCTTATCGAATACGATAGTATCCGCCTGTGCGACAGCCTCGAGGAACTTGCCGCCCTTGACGGTGATATGATACATGCTCGCCTCACGCATAGCGGACAGAACCGCCAGCGGCATAGCCAGCTTGAGGGCGCAGGAGAAGTCTACCATCAGCACAGACAGTGCACGGGTGACATTGCGGGTCAGCGCGTAGCTGAGCGCACTGCCAACCAGCGTATACGGCACCAGTTTGTCTGCCAGATTGGATGCACGGCTCTCTGCAGCACTCTTGAGCTGCTCGGACTGCTCGATCATGGAAACGATCTTGTCGTAGCGGCTCTCGCCGGAGGTCTGGGTGACCTCGATCACGCAGTCGCCTTCCTCGATGACCGTACCGGCGTAAACCTGCGTGCCCGGACGCTTTGCAACCGGCATGGACTCGCCGGTGAGCGATGCCTGATTGACCATGACTTCACCGTCAACGACTGTACCGTCGAGCGGAATGACGTTGCCCATGCGGACCAGAATGCGGTCGCCTGCGGTGACGTTGGACAGCGGTACGAGTACCTCTGCGTCGTCGGTCTTGAGCCATACACGGTCCACGTTGAGCGACATGCAGCGTGCCAGATCGTCAACCGACTTCTTATGGGTCCACTCCTCAAGCAGTTCGCCGATATCCAGCAGGAACATAACCGAGCCTGCGGTGGAGAAGTCACGGCGTGCCATCGAAACGCCGATGGACAGTGCATCAAGCAGTTCAACCTTCAGCTCACCGCGGAACAGGCGCTTGAGGCCGCGGCCGAGGAACGGCAGCGACAGCCAGATCGTGCGGGCGATCTGCAGCGGCGTCGGCAGGAACAGCGTGCAGGCAAACTTGGTCATGACCTTGCCAACCAGCTTTTCCTGATACTCACGGTTGAGGGCACGGCCGCTGTGGGTCGGCGCCAGAGCCGTGATGGACGGTGCGGTATAGTTAAATTCCGAGATCGCACGGATGACATTCTCGCGGTCGCCGATGTAGCGGATCACCGCACAGCAGGTGCGCTCGTGCACGGTCGCGTTGAGCACGCCCGGCTGATTCTGCAGATACGCTTCGAGAAGGTCAGCCTGCTCGAGCGTCATGCGGTACTGCTTCATGCGCACGCGAAGCCGTCCGCGGCTTTCGTGTTCAATGAATGCTTTCATGGTAAAATTACCTCCAACTTACTTCCGGTAGATAGGAAAAGAGGGGCTCTGCCCCTCTTTTATATTGCGTGGGTAAAATTATGCCTCAACCGGAGCAGCAGTCGGATCCTCGTCGGTCAGCTCAACCTCGATGTCTGCATCCTCAACAGCAGCAGCCTCTGCCTCAGCAGCACGCTTCTCGTTGATCTCCTCTGCGGAAGCGAGGATGTCGCCAGCGTTTTCCTTAACGCAGTCAACGGTGTTCATAACGGTGTCCTTCATGCGGAGAACAGCTGCGGTAGCGTGGGTGTAAACGTTCTTAGCGTCCTTGCTGCTCAGCAGCTTGATGCCTGCAGAACCGAACAGAGTGCCGCCAACAAATACTGCGATGTCCTTGTAAATCTTCTTCATAATAAGTTCCTCCTATAATCTCACTTGCGCTTTTTGCCGGTAATCATCGTCATTGCCATGCAGAACAGCGCGGCCCATGCCCAGAAACGATGCTGCTTCATGAAAAGCACCTCCTAAACATGATGTGTTTTTTAGCTTGTGATTATAATACCACTGTACCCCTCGGTTAGTCTACACTAAAATCGACGAAAATTCGGTTACTTTGCGCTAATCTTTTAGTTTAAGAGACTAATTAGTTGCATAAAGCTAATTTTTAATTATTACGGGACTGTCTCCTGAACTGAGAAGGCGTCAGCTGGTATCTCCGCTTGAAGGCCACGCCGAACTGGCTGGCGCTGTTATAGCCGACGGCCGCCGCAATATCCACGATGGAGAGCGGACTCTGGTGCAGCAGCTCGGCGGCATGCTGTACCCGCTTTTCGAGCAGATACTGGTGGATTGGCCGGCCGTAGGTCTGGCGGAAGCTGTCCTTCAAGGCGGTCGGCGAAATGCGGAACCGTGCAGACAGCTGGTCGATGGTGAGCGGGTCGGACAGGTGCGACACCATGTACTCCTGCACCTGCCGAACCGTGTCGGTCAGGTAGTGATCGCGGAAAGCTGTCTCAGGCGTCATCGCCAGCAGCGGACTGTCCTCTCCGATGAGGTACAGCAGCTCGGCGGCCTTGAGGGCACTGTAACCGGCTCTGTCCTTCTCCGGAACGGCCTGCAGTGCGGCAAACAGGCTGTCGATCCATGCCGCGCTGCGCAGCACCACACAGCCCTGATGCGGCAGCAGCCGGGCCTTGATCCGCGGTGCATTGACGGTCAGTCTGCACGGTGCCGAGGCTTTCTGCTCGATGAGCACAAGCTCGCCGCCAAACAGTCCGTCCGCGACCGAAAGGCTCTGCACATCTGCGCCGAGCAGCAGCAGTACCTCGTGCTCACGCAGGAACACCTGCCGTCCGTCGGCCATGGTCAGCCGCAGACCACCCTGTCGACAGAATAACACCTCGCACGGCACCTCGGACGGCGCGGCAGGCAGAGCCGGCGGCACGGTCAGCGCACAGTCGAAATCGCACACGCGCACGCCGTCCATTGGCTGGGTCCAGCGCACGCAGCCGGACAGCGATGTACCGGTATTCGGTTTGAGCAGGGTTTCCAGCACTGTGGTTTCCTCCGTTGGGTAAATCTCGGTGAATTGGTTAGTTTTTGCTAACCTATGTTGAAAAGCAAAGCCGCTGTGCAGCGGCCTTACTCTGCTCACTTGTGCAGAAAAGAGAACAGTCCCTTTTTCTCGTACGGCTCCTTGGAGAAGGACGTAACGGTGTAGCCAGTAGCGTTTACCGCATCGCGGACAGCCTGCTCGTCGAGGTCCTGCTCGGTGAGGATGACGGTCTGACCCTTGCCGTGCGAGGAAGTGACCTTCTTCACCGGAAAAGCCTTGCGGACTGCGTCGTTGACATGGCTTTCGCACATGCCGCACATCATGCCGTCAACGCCAAGTGTAATTTTCAACATGGGTGTGATGCTCCTTTTTAACCCGGATTGGGTTAGCTTCTACTAACCATCAATATATCACGAAATGGCGTGGATTGCAAGAGGGAATCCTTAGTTTTTGCGTAGGATTCTGCTCTTGCGGGAATTTTTCTGAATCTCTGCTGATACGGCAGGTTGACGCTTGAGAAGCGAGCGGAACTCGCCTACGCGGCGGTGCGCACAAGAGGGTAGACAACCTACGGTTTCCACCCTCTTGTGAATCACCCCTTTCCCTTGGATAGCACGGCGAAAATCGGAGAGCGGCGACCGCTGCGAAAAAGAGGGAACGGCAGAGGATTCTTTCTTCCGCAGGACACGCTTTGCGCGTCCATGTATCCGCGTATTCGCAGGGTCAGATACCATACTGCTACACATATCGGCTACTCTACGCAGGCGCGACATACCCGTGTCGCGCAATTCGTTAGCGCGTTATTACGTCCAGCACCTGCGAAGATAAATGATACCGAACGCCTACATTCGCAGGTGCCTTCCGGTATAACGTGTTAAAGGGGTGTGCGGCACTGTTATGCCGCACCCAGCGTAGATGAAACCGTCTGTGTAGCAGTCAGAAAACAGCTTGAGCATCTACGGTAGAGAAATGGGCGGACACACTGGTCCGCCCCTACGGAAGAGGAGCGGTACGGCCGTTTCCTTGGCGAGTCTCAGTTCTCTGACCACCACCGTGCCCTCTAAGGGAAAAGGGGAGATTCACAAGAGGGTGGAAAACCGTAGGTGTCTACCCTCTTGTGCCCCTGCCGGGCAGGCAGGATTCCGTTCGCTTCTCAAGCGACCAACCATCGTATTGCACAATCTATCCAATTGACAAATACCCTCAAAAAGGGTATACTAATCTCACCCGCGGGTATGGCGGAATTGGCAGACGCGCCAGATTTAGGTTCTGGTGTCCCCGACGTGCAGGTTCAAGTCCTGTTACCCGCACCAGCAAAAAAACGCTGTGGATCTTCTCCACAGCGTTTTTCTTTTGCCGTTTTTACTTGGACAGCTTGCTCTGCGCCTTCTGCTCGAAACGCTCCTTGGCTACGATAGCGCGCTGATGCGTGCCCTCGCCGATTAGGCCTGCCTCATCATAGGCAGCAACCTTGAAGGTGAGCATCTTGCCGTTCGGTGCGATCTCGGTCAGCTCGGTCTCGATGCGGACCTCCATGCCTTCCGGCGTAGCGGCAACGTGGCTTACGTTTACCAGGGTGCCGACCGTGGTCTTGCCCTCTTCCAGCTCACCGGCTACGCTGCCTGCAGCGGTGTTCTCGATGGCTGCGATCATCATCGGGGTTGCAAACACGGATACCAGACCGCTGCCGACGTTGCATGCCAGCTGATCCTTGGTTACGGTGAATTTCTTCTCGCCCTTAATACCAACCTGCATTGGAATCTCTCCTTTTTCTATATCAGTAAGGTGAATTACTTCTTGCGGATTTCGGTCATGCCGCCCATGTACGGCTGCAGCGGCTTCGGAATAGCAACCGAGCCGTCCTCACGCAGATTGTTCTCGAGGAATGCGATCAGCATACGCGGAGGAGCAACAACGGTGTTGTTCAGGGTGTGTGCGAAGTACAGCTCCTTCGGGTTCTCCTTGCTGCGGACACGAATGCCCAGACGGCGTGCCTGTGCGTCACCGAGGTTGGAGCAGGAGCCGACCTCGAAATACCTCTTCTGGCGCGGAGACCATGCCTCTACGTCGCAGGACTTGACCTTCAGGTCAGCCAGGTCGCCCGAGCAGCACTCGAGGGTGCGAACCGGAATGTCCATCGAGCGGAAGAAGTCAACCGTGTTCTGCCACAGTTTGTCGTACCACATCTTGCTCTCTTCCGGCTTGCAGACAACAACCATTTCCTGCTTCTCAAACTGGTGGATGCGGTATACGCCGCGCTCCTCGATGCCGTGTGCACCGACTTCCTTACGGAAGCACGGAGAGTAGCTGGTCAGGGTCTGCGGGAGGGTCTCCTCGTCGTTGATGGTGTCGATGAACTTGCCGATCATGGAGTGCTCGGAGGTACCGATCAAGTACAGGTCCTCGCCCTCGATCTTGTACATCATGTTCTCCATTTCCTTGAAGGACATAACGCCCTTAACTACATCACCGTGAATCATGAACGGCGGAATGTAGTAGGTGAAGCCGCGGTCGATCATGAAGTCGCGTGCGTAGGACAGGATGGAGGAATGCAGACGAGCGATATCGCCCTTGAGGTAGTAGAAGCCGTTGCCGGAGGTGCGGCGTGCAGCATCAAGGTCGATGCCATCGAAGGACTCCATGATGTCAACATGATACGGAACCTCGAAATCCGGAACAGCCGGATCGCCGAACTTCTCGATCTCAACATTCTCGGAGTCGTCCTTGCCGATCGGAACGGACGGGTCGATGATGTTCGGAATAACCATCATGCGGTTCTTAACTTCCTCAGCGAAGGTCTTCTCGTCCTCCTCGAGCTTGGTCATCTCGTCAGCCATTGCCTTAACTTCGGCCTTGATCTTCTCGGCCTCTTCCTTCTGACCCTTGGCCATCAGACCGCCGATCTCCTTGGACTTCTTGTTGCGCTG
>CAVLCS010000108.1:0-8287 GCA_963661675.1 Bulleidia sp. | reverse complement strand
TATCAGAAGGGAGGAATTGAAGTTTCCCACGAATTGATTCGACGTATTCTACCGAAAGGCACTTCTTTTGATAGTCTCCAGCAAGAGGATATTGACCTGATGCTTTCTCACATTAACTCATATAAAAGAGATAAGCTGAACAATCGGTCGGCATACCAACTGTTCAGCTTTATCTATGGTGAGTCTATTTTAAATAAACTCAATGTACGTGAGCTCCAGCCAAACGATATTGTCTTGTCCCCGAAATTATTGAGGAAATAACACACTAATAAAACAACCCTAATATTTCAGATTCATTCCAAGCTCTCAGGGGTGGAATTTACCTTTACAAAAAATAAACGGTAATTTTCACCTCTGGGAGTTTTACGCCTTTTTGCTGAAACCCACGCTTTATATCTTATATTTTAACAGGTATTCACGGTTTGTAAAGGGATTTTGCATAGATTTATCAGCCTATTTTTCAAATCAATGCTTACCCTATGGAATTTAGTCGTACAAACTGGAATTTACTTTTACAAATGAGCTCTTATATAACGGATGGTTTTCGCTTGAGAAGCGAACGGGTCTTGCCTACCCGGCAGGGGCACAAGAAGGAGAGAACCAAGGTTCCCTCCTTCTTGTGAATCATCCTTCTTCCTATTTAGCACGGCGATAATCAGAGAACTGAGACTCGCCAAGGAAACGGCAGTCGGGTTACTCTTGCGTTTGTTTCGCAACCTATTCGCAGTTCACAGATAAATCACTGCTACACATATGGTTTACTCTATGCAGAGCGCGGCATAACAGTGCCGCGCAAATTGTTTTCTTGGATATTCTGCACGACACCTGCGCATTTCAATCGTTATACCGTAGGGCGGGGTGCCCTCACCCCGCCGTTTGTAAACCATCTGCAAATTGTATAACTGTAGGCGCGGCCAGTGGCCGCCCAGGAACCGTAAAATGCAGCGTGGCGTGGGAGGCCACTGGCCTCCCCTACGATTTCACCGTCGAAAATGGGTTACCATACGGCGGAGCACCCCAGGGTGGCTTCTCTTGCCCTGACGGACAATTCACCTTCTGAGGGCACCCCGCCCTACGGTAATGATTTAATATGTGCAAACCAGATAAATACGGTGCACCGAGTCATCGCACCCTGCAGTAGAGTCTGACATTAAATTTAATTCACAGATACCTCCCGCCCGTTAGGAACGAACACGCTTACGCAGTTCGCGTCCCCCGCAAAATCGGTGCAGAAAAACAGACTGCCGCCCGGATAGGGCGTACCGCTTACGCGGATCGTGTGCCCCAGATATCCGGTGCCGATAAAGGACTTTGCGTTTTCCTTACACAAAAGTAAAAACCCTGTTCCAACCGGAACAGGGTTTTGTACTTCGCTTTATATGTGTTCAGGAATTAGCCCTGAGAGATAGCGCCTACCGGGCAGGAACCTGCGCAGGTACCGCAATCTACACATGCGTCAGCGTTGATCTCGTACTTGCCGTCGCCCTCAGCGATTGCACCGATCGGGCACTCGCCAGCGCAAGAGCCGCACATAATGCAGCCACCACCGATAACATATGCCATTGGTTTGCACCTCCAAATGTATTTTACAATTATCATTTTACCACAAGATTTGAAAAAAGCAACAAAAACAAGCGGTTAGTCTTTGGTAACTTTTATCATAGTACACAATTTCGGTCAGTTTAAGAAAATCGAAGAAAAATCGTGATTTCAAGAGTATTCGCGAGAAAACATATAGTTAGCCGTGTCTACCTTGTTTTAATAGTCAGAAATGGTCAAATTTTTCTCTTGATTTTAGACGCATTCGGATATACAATATAGACAATGATCAGGGAAGGTCAGAGAGTGAAGAACCTTTCCGGAAGGAAGTGAACCACCATGAAAATGTCCGATATCATCGCCGACTTCATCGGTGAGATGTTGTCCGACGGCGGCGGTGTCGCCGAGCTGCAGCGCAAAAGCCTCGCCGACCGGTTTTCGTGCGTGCCAAGCCAAATCAATTATGTGATCGAGACCCGCTTCACACCGGAGCACGGCTATTTAGTCGAAAGTCAGCGTGGTGGCGGCGGTTACATCCGCATCATCCGCCTGCTCGACGACAAGCAGCGCACGCTGCTCGAGGCCGCACGCGGTATCGGCGGACGGCTGAGCCAGAATGACGCGGCGCGGCTGACACGCGCGCTCGTTTCCGCCGAGCTGCTCACCCAGCGGGAAGGTCAGCTGCTGCTGTCCGCCTGCTCGGACGGTGCGCTTGCCGAGGTGGATAAAAACGACCGCGACAGGCTGCGGGCGGCGATTTTCCGATGCGCAGTCATGGGTGTTGCAACAACGTAATGCCCTTTCCCCTGTAAACACTACATTATATATAATCTCTCAGAGAGGAGTTTTGACTTATGAAATGCGAAAAATGCGGCAAGAATGAAGCGACCATGTATTATAAGGAAACCGTAAACGGTGTCACCCGTGAGATGCACCTGTGTCCGGAATGTGCACAGAAGGAAAACCTCGGCGGTGCGTTTGAAAACGCGTTTCAGTCGATGAACCACTTCTGGAGCGACCCGTTCCATTCGTTCCTCGGCGGCGGCTTTGGCAGCCTGTGGAACGACATGCTGGGTGAAGCGGCTCCGACCGCTACCATGCTCGGCACCGAGCGCAAGTGCCCGACCTGCGGCATGACCGAAAGCGAGCTGCGCCGTACCGGCCGCGTCGGCTGCCCGGACTGCTACTCCACGTTTGCGGACATTTTGAATCCGTATGTACAGAAGATTCACGGTGCGACCCGCCATATCGGCACGGCTCCGGCGGCTCCCGAGCAGCCTAAGGCTGATCCGGTGGCTGACCTCAAGGCTCAGCTGAAGGCGGCAGTCGAAAGCGAAGATTATGAACGCGCAGCCAGCCTGCGTGACGAGATCCGCAGAATGGAGGGTGAACAGAAATGAGCATGTTTGAGATTCACGGCGGCTTTACCGGTCTGGCAGCGTCCAGCCGCGTCCGCCTTGCACGAAATATCAAGGGTTATCCGTTCCGTCTGACCGACAAGCAGCACAGCGAGATCGCCGACAAGGTATTCGCAGCGCTGAAAGAGAATCCGACCGTCGGTCCGGAATTTGACAAAAAGCAGATCATTCCGCGTTCGACCGAAGCGTCTCAGCTGGTCGAGGAGCACCTCATCTCCCCTGAACTGGTGCAGAACGGCGGCGGGCTCATCGTCTCCAAGGACAACGGCGTGTCCATCATGATCGGCGAGGAAGACCACCTGCGTCTGCAGGTCATCGGCACCGGCCTTTGCCCGAAGGAATGCCTCGAGACCGCAAACCGTGTTGCGTCGCTCATCGAATCGGCGCTGCCGTTCGCATATGACGAACGCCTCGGCTACCTGACCGCCTGCCCGACCAACATCGGTACCGGTCTGCGGGCGTCCATCATGCTGCACCTGCCGATGCTGACCGCCACCGACCAGATGGACCGCATCATCGGCTATGCGGGCAGCCGCGGCTGTGCCGTGCGCGGCACCTACGGCGAAGGCTCGCAGGCGGTCGGCGGATTCTATCAGGTGTCCAACCAGGTCACTCTCGGTGCGTCTGCCGCAGAGCTGACCGACAAGTTGGTCGAGACTGCGACCACCATCATCGACGCCGAGAAAAAGGCGCGTGAACAGGTGCGCAGCCAGAATGAACCCGCTCTGCGCGACCGTATTTACCGTGCGGCAGGTACGCTGAAGAGTGCGTACCTCATCGACACAAGCGAGGCCGTCCAGTGCATTTCCAACGTACTGATTGGTCTGCAGATGGGCTTCCTGTCCGGTGCGGACGCTCAGACGCTGTACACACTGGAAGAAAAAATCCGTCCGGCTATGCTGACCGGCGCTCCGCAGGACCGCGATAAGAAAAGAGCAGAAATTCTGCGAAATGCTTCGCAAAGCATCCGTTTTGCCTAATAACAACCCGCTCCCGTAGGGGCGGACCAATGTGTCCGCCCTCTCCCCTATCGAAGCAGTTGGGCGGACATGCTGGTCTGCCCCTACGAGGGCATTTACTATAAAATCAAGCTATTTTCCTACTCTGAAAGGAGTGTTGACTTATGTTCTATCAAAACCGTTTTACCGAGCGTGCCCGCCAGGCTCTGACGCTCGCACAGGAGGCGGCCGCCTCGTTCGGCCACAGCTACATCGGCTCGGAGCACCTGCTGCTCGGCCTGCTGCGTGAAGGCGGCGGTCCGGCCGCTAAGGCACTCGCTGCCGCAGGCGTGACCGATGACGCGCTCGTTCATCAGATCGAAGAGTTGTCCGGCCGCGGTACACCGGATTCCACTGCGCCGCAGGGCATGACGCCTCGCACCAAGCGCATTGTAGAGCTGTCCGTGCAGTCCGCGAACGAGATGGGCACCGGTTACGTCGGCACCGAACACCTGCTGCTCGGTATCCTGCGTGAGGGCCAGAATGTGGCGCTGACCGCTCTTGCAAATCTGAAAATCACTCCGCAAATCCTTGTTGAAAAGCTGAATGAAGCGCTCGGCGGCGTGCAAGACAGCGTTTCCGGCGAGTCCGGCACCGCTGCAAACGGCGGCGCTGACGGCAAGGACGCACTCAGCCAGTTTGGCCGCGACCTGACTGCCGCCGCCAAGGAGGGCAAGCTGGACCCGGTTATCGGCCGCTCGAAGGAGATTCAGCGTGTCATCCAGATCCTGTCTCGCCGTACCAAGAACAATCCGGCGCTGATCGGTGATCCTGGCGTCGGCAAGACCGCCGTTGTCGAAGGTCTGGCCCAGAAGATCGTTTCCGGCGATGTACCGGAGACCTTGAAAGGCAAGCGCCTGATCTCGCTCGACCTGACCGGCATGATCGCGGGCACCAAGTACCGCGGCGAGTTCGAAGAGCGCATCAAGAAGGTCATCGAAGAGCTGACCGCCAAGAAGGACACCATCCTGTTCATCGATGAGATGCACATGCTGATGGGTGCCGGTGCCGCCGAAGGTGCGGCTGACGCAGCCAACATCCTCAAGCCGGCACTGAGCCGCGGCGAGGTACAGGTCATCGGTGCGACCACGCTCGACGAGTACCGCAAGAACATTGAGAAGGACGCCGCTCTGGAACGTCGTTTCCAACCGGTTCAGATCAACGAGCCGTCCGCCGAGGACGCCGTTGAGATCCTGAAGGGTCTGCGCGACAAGTACGAAGCCCATCACCGCATCAAGATTCCGGACGAGGCCATCGAAGCCGCTGTCAAGCTGTCTGTCCGCTATGTGACCGGCCGTTACCTGCCGGATAAGGCGATCGATGTTATTGATGAGGCTTGCTCCCGTGTTCGCCTGTCCGCGCTGACCACACCGCCCGATCTGAAGCAGCTCGAGGACGAAATCGCCGCCGTTGCTGCCAAGAAGGAGGAGGCCGTCAAGGGTCAGGACTACGAGAACGCCGCCAAGCTGCGTGACGAGGAGAAGTCCAAGCGCGAAGCGATGGAAGCCCGCAAGAAGGAGTGGGCAGACCAGCAGACCAAGTCGCACGGTGCTGTCACCGAGGACGACATTGCCGCCGTTATCTCCGGCTGGACCGGTGTTCCGGTCGCTCAGCTGACCGAGGACGAGGGTCAGCGCCTGCTGCACCTCGAGGATACGCTGCATCAGCGTGTTATCGGCCAGAGTGAGGCCGTAACCGCGGTCGCTAAGGCCATCCGCCGCAGCCGTGTCGGCCTGCGTGACCCGAAACGCCCGATTGGCTCGTTCCTGTTCCTCGGCCCGACCGGTGTCGGCAAGACCGAGCTGAGCAAGGCACTTGCCGAAGCCATGTTCGGCGACGAAAATGCAATGATCCGCATTGATATGTCCGAATATATGGAGAAACACGCCGTTTCCCGTATGATCGGTTCGCCTCCGGGATATGTTGGCTACGATGAAGGCGGTCAGCTGTCCGAGAAGGTTCGCCGTCATCCGTACTCGGTTGTCCTGTTCGATGAGATCGAAAAGGCACACCCGGATGTATTCAACATCCTGCTGCAGATTCTGGAAGATGGCATCCTGACCGACGGTCAGGGCCGCCATGTGGACTTCAAGAACACCATCATCATCATGACCTCCAACATCGGTGCCCAGAAGATCACCGGCACGGCTCGCAAGTCGCTTGGTTTTGCGGACGGCAACGGTGAGAACGCCGCAGAGCGCACCTTCGAGCAGACCAAGAACGATGTTATGGCAGAACTCAAGACCGCGGTTCGTCCGGAATTCCTCAACCGTATCGACGATATTATCGTGTTCAACCGTCTGAATGAGGACGAAATCGCCCAGATTGCCGACGGTATGCTCCGCAAGGTCGCTGAGCGCATGAAGGACATGGAGATCACCATGGACTGGACCGACGCTGCTAAGAAGCATCTGGCTAAGGCTGGTTTTGATCCGGTTTACGGTGCCCGTCCGCTGCGCCGCGCCGTCACTAACGAGGTCGAGGACCTTGTGGCCGAGGAATCCCTCGAGGGCAAGATCAAGAAGGGCGACAGCGTAACGCTCGATGCCGCCGACGATAAGCTGGTACTGACGCATAAGGATGTGAAGGCTCCGGCGGAAAGCGAAAATAAGGACGAGTAACCCTTGTTTGAATAAGGAAAGAGGTACGATTCGTGAGAGTCGCACCTCTTTTTTATTTCCTTTGATTTGCTAATGCGCGTTCAAATTCAAACGATATACACCAGTTAACGTCAATGGTACCTGCTCCGTAGGGGCGGACCAATGTGTGCGCCCTGTAAACCGCAACGTCAATCCCTCAAAATGGGCGGACACATTGGTCCGCCCCTACGGAAATATACCGTTGACGCTAAATGGATAAGACACTATTCCGACCATCCAAGCACCTTTGTAAATACCCGATATGCACGAACGATGCAGATCATATATAACATTTTGTTTTATATATTGATATAACAATTCGTTTTGCATACACTAAACATAACAACTCTTCCGAAAGAGGATGGACTATGTACGCACGAATCCGAAATCTGCGTGAGGACGCTGACCTGCTGCAGAAAGACCTTGCACAGCTGCTCAACTGCACACAGGTTTGTTACTCCAATTATGAGATGGGAAAACGCGATATCCCGACCGATGTACTCATCAAACTGGCAAATTTCTATCATACCAGCATAGATTATCTGCTCGGTGAGACCGATGTGCGTGCTCCCTACCCTAAAAAACACAAATAGAATAGGTTAAGGCGGTGATATCATGTTCAACGCACGAATCAAAGCAATTTTCATTCTGCTGTTCGCCACCATTGCGATTATGGCCATAACGGTCAAAAACACGCCGCCGATTTCGGAATATATGCAGACCGGAATCCGGCTGTCCGATCTGCCAGACAAGGAATGTGTTGCATTCATGGCATCCAAAGGTGCACATATGCCGGCTCATTACAAGCAATCACTTTATTTTCCAGCTGCAACTAAGGACTATATCACCACTTTCGAGCAAAACCCATATAAAACGCTGCGTGGCGTATACAGCGACACATCCACGGATCAATACGTCGAAGATGTCCGCAAAATCGTAAACGATTATTACGGAATTTACCATGTCGAATATTATCTTGACCACGCCCCCGAATATCCCAGCGTAGGCGCCGAATCATGAAAACCAAGGCGGTGATACCATGTTCAACGCACGAATCAAAGCAATTTTCGTCCTGCTGCTCGCCACCATTGCGATTATGGCCGTAACGGTCAAAAACACACCGCCGGTTGCGGAATATATGCAGACCGGAATCCGGCTGTCCGAACTGTCAGACCTCGAACTCACCAAATTTATGGTGGAAAAAGGTGCAACCGCAGTACCTTATAACTACAAAACCTCTGCCGGTTTTCAAGAATTAACCAGAGACCTTGTCACTCGATACGAAGAAGATCCTTACAGAATATTAACCGGTACTTATGGCAGTTCTTCTACAAACCTCTACGCCGAGGAAGTTCGCAAAATCGTAAACGATTATTACGGCATTTATCATGTCGAATATTATTTCGATCATTATCCCGAATATCCGCCGTATTCTCCGGATGATTAAGTCAAAACAGCACAAAAAAGCCTCTGTCCATCGGACAGAGGCTTTTCTATTCAGATTGATATACAATCGAAGCATCATTTTGACAAGCGAGAGCAAGCAGGTCGAGGAAAGCGGCGAGGCCGCGTACAAAAGTACGCAACGAGCCGTTTGACGACGAGATGCGCCGCTATCGCGCAGTCAAAGATTACTTAGACTCCTTAGCAGCCTTGATTGCGTCGATCATCATCGGAACAACCTTGAACAGGT
>CAVLCS010000107.1:0-8818 GCA_963661675.1 Bulleidia sp. | reverse complement strand
CCATCAAAACCTTGTAAATTGTTGTCGAAATGACAATATTTTCTCAAACAGCCTTGCAAACAGGGCATAAAATCGGTATAATAATAGAATGCAAATATACGGAAACAGAGCAAAGAGAAAGGACTAAAACATGGCATCTTTTCTGAAAAGAATCGCAAAAAAGATGTCGCTTTTTTCGAGCGATATCGGTATCGACCTCGGCACTGCAACCGTTTTGGTGTATGTAAAGGGCAAGGGCGTTGTACTTAACGAGCCGTCCGTCGTGGCGGTGGACAAGGTGTCCGGCAAGATCCTCGCCGTGGGCGAGGAAGCGCAGAGCATGCTCGGCCGCACACCGGGCAATATTGTCGCCATCCGTCCGCTGCGTGAGGGCGTCATTTCGGACTACGAGATGACCGAGCGCATGATCAAGGAGTTCATCGCAAAGGTGCAGGGCATCCACCTGTTCAAGCCGAATGTGGTCATTTGCGTGCCGTCCATCATCACCGAGGTGGAGGAGCGTGCCGTCATTGATGCGGGCACGCAGGCAGGCGCAAAACGCGTTTTTCTGGTTGAGGAACCGGTAGCGGCGGCCATTGGCGCCGGCATTAACATCAACAAGGCCAACGGCAATCTGGTGGTCGATATTGGCGGCGGCACGACCGACGTGGCGGTTATCTCGCTCGGCGGCATTGTCGAGTCCACGTCCATCAAGGTGGCCGGTGATAAGTTCGACGAGGCCATTGTCAAGTACGTCCGCCGCAAGCACAATGCGCTGATTGGCGACCGCACCGCGGAAGAGATCAAGCGCAAGGTTGGCTGCGTGTATCCGCGTACCGAGGAGGCCATTATGGAGGTCAAGGGCCGCTGTCTGATGACCGGCCTGCCGCGCACGTTCACGGTAAGCTCGAGCGAGATCCTCGATGCCCTCGAGGAAGTCTCCACGGCTATCGTCGAAGCGGTGCACTGGGTGCTCGAGCGCACGCCTCCCGAGCTGACCGGCGACATTTCCACCAACGGCATCACCATGACCGGCGGCGGCTCCCTCATCTGGGGATTCGACAAGCTGATCGCCTCTAAGACCGGCATTCCGACGCGTGTCGCGGACGAAGCGGTTTCGTGTGTGGCCTACGGCACAGGCAACTGCCTGGAAAATCTGGCAAAGATGCAAGACGGCACGATGAATCTGTCCCGTCAGCGTCAGATGAAGCGATAACGAGCCATGACCGAACAGGAAAAATACATGAAGGCTGCGCTCAAACTAGCGCAGAAGGCGGCAGACGAGGGCGAAGTGCCGGTCGGCGCGGTCGTGGTCTGCGACGGAAAAATTGTCGGACGCGGACGCAACCGGCGGGAAACCAAGAAAAACGCTCTGCACCATGCCGAGATCGAGGCCATCGAGAAGGCATGCAAAAAGCTGGGCGGCTGGCGGCTGCATCGCTGCGACTTGTACGTCACGCTCGAGCCGTGCCCGATGTGTGCAGGCGCACTCATCAACTCCCGCATGAAAACCGTCTACTACGGCGCACCCGACCCGAAAGCCGGTTCGTGCGGCTCGATGATCAACCTGTTCGCACTGCCGTACAACCACCAGCCCGAGCTGGTGAGCGGCGTGCTCGAGCAGGAATGCGCGGACATTCTGCGGAATTTCTTCCGCGAGCTGCGTAAAAATCGGAAAGAAATCCGCAAAATAGAGAAATCACGCGTCGAAGAAGAGTAACGGCGCTTGATTATGGCAGTGCCGCAGACCGGTGCTGTCGATAGTATGTAAGTCGTGCCGATATTGCAGTTTGCACAATATCGGGCACAGAAAAAGGGGAAAAGTAAACAATGCAAAGAGAAAGACTCGGTTCACGTCTCGGCTTCATCCTGCTTTCCGCAGGCTGCGCCATCGGCGTGGGCAACGTATGGAAGTTCCCGTGGATGGTCGGCCAGTACGGCGGCGGCGCATTCGTCGTCTGCTACGTGCTGTTCCTGCTCATCCTCGGCCTGCCGATCATGACGATGGAATTTGCCGTCGGCCGTGCAAGCCAGAAAAGTCCGGTCCGGGCGTATCAGGCGCTGGAAAAGCCGGGCAGCAAGTGGCATATCCACGGCTATCTGGCAATGATCGGCAACTACCTGCTGATGATGTTCTACACCACCGTGTGCGGCTGGATGTTGTACTATTTCTACCAGACGGTCAGCGGCCGCTTTGTCGGCGCAACGACCGAGCAGGTGCAGGCCGCGTTCCCGGAAATGCTCGGCAAGCCGGTCGTGATGACGGTGTGCATGATCGCGGTCGTCGTCATCGGCTTCGCCATCAACTCGTTTGGTCTGCAGGGCGGTCTGGAGCGCGTCACCAAGGTGATGATGATGGTCCTGCTGGCCATCATGGTCATTCTGGCGATCAACAGCATCATGACCGAAGGCTCGGGTGAGGGCCTGCGGTTCTATCTGATTCCGGACCTCGGCCGTATGCAGGAATGCGGTATCGCAAACGTCATCGTTGCCGCGATGAACCAGGCGTTCTTCACGCTGTCGCTCGGCATCGGTGCGATGGCCATCTTCGGCAGCTATATCGGCAAGGGCCGTGCACTGCTCGGCGAGGCCGTTAACGTCGCTATCCTGGATACGTTCGTAGCGTTCACCGCCGGCCTTATCATCTTCCCGGCGTGCTTCGCGTTCGGCGTGGCGCCGGACAGCGGTCCGAACCTGATTTTCGTCACCCTGCCGAATATCTTCAACCATATGGCGCTCGGCAGACTGTGGGGCAGCCTGTTCTTCGTGTTCATGGCGTTTGCGGCCTTCTCGACCGTCCTCGCCGTGTTTGAGAACATCATGTCCTGCTGCATGGACCTGACCGGCTGGAGCCGCAAGAAGACCGCGCTCATCAACATCGTGCTGATGATCCTGCTGTCGCTGCCGTGCGTGCTCGGCTTTAATGTCTGGTCCGGTTTCCAGCCGTTCGGCGATGGCTCGAACGTGCTCGACCTCGAGGACTTCCTCGTGTCCAATATCTGGCTGCCGCTCGGCTCGCTGGTGTACCTGCTGTTCTGTACCTCCCGCTACGGCTGGGGTTGGAAGAACTTCAAGGAGGAGGCCAACGAAGGCGGCGGACTCAAGATTAAGGATAATATCCGCTTCTATGTAAGCTATATCCTGCCGATTATCGTGCTCATCATCTTTGCTCTGGGCATTAAGGATAAGTTTTTCTAAAGAGTGGCGAAAAGCACCGCGAAAGCGGTGCTTTTTTCGTATCCGGAGAAAGAATTGAGGATTGAAAATGGAGAATGGAAAATTAACGTGACGGTTTGCCGCTGCGTGGGCGGCCAATGACCGCCCCTACGGTTAGGCGTCTGCAGATTTGTTTGAATTAGGACGCGCAATGCGCGCCCCTACAATGGGAGACCGTTTGCAGAAAAATCAATCGACCTGCAAGCGTAAACAACCGTAGGGGCGCGCATTGCGCGTCCAGATCAAACGATATGCACCGATAAAATTTCGTGGTACGCGTTTTCGTAGGGGCGCACCAGTGTGTGCGCCCTTTTTCCGGTATGCACCGTTTTACAAACCCGCGGATATCCGGTCAACCTTAAATACCCATATACCACGGCGGTCTATTGGGGGGATGGGCGGACACATTGGTCCGCCCCTACGGTAACAGGTGCAGATGGTTTACATGCGGTGCGCCGAGGTCGTCGCACCCTACGGTATAACCGATGCAATTCGTAGGTGCCGTGCGGAATATCCAGGCCAACGAGTTGCGCAACACGGGTATCCCCCAGGGGACCCTCTCTTGCCCTTCGGGCAATTCACCTTGTGTTGCGCCTGCGGAGAGTAAACCCTATGTGTAGCAGCAGGGAATCTGGCATTGCGTAGAGGTAGGGAAATGGGCGGACACACTGGTCCGCCCCTACGGAAGAAAAGATCCTCTGCCGTACTCCTTTTCGAAGCTGTCGCCGGTCTCTGGTATGCGTCAGGCTAAGAAATAAGGGAAACTGGAGTCCCAAGAGGATAGAAACCGTAGGTGTCTATCCTTTTGGACCTCCTAGCCGCCCGGACGGCTCCCATTCCGAATCCGATAGCACGCATATAAACCAAAATCCCGCATATGCTTTCCCATAAGGAAAAAGGAGGAGCATCCATGCAGGAAGAAAAAAGCGCAGTTTATACCGTGATCCTGGGCGTCTGCCTGCTCCTGTGCCTGCTGATGCTGGGAAATATGCTGATGGGCCGGGCAGAGACCGACTCCGCGCCTGCCGCACCCAAGGAGGACACCACAATGGAATTTCACATCACCGAGGACGATATCGCGTCCGTGCTGACCGAAGCCCTGCCGTTTCCGGTCGAGAGCACAGCGGTCAAAATCAGCCATGACGGCACGATCGCTGTTACCACGGCTGTAACCCGTCAAAACCTTACCGAAAGCGGTCTGGTGCCCGCTAAGCTGCGTACGGCACTGCTGTTCCTGCCCGAGCGCTGTAAGCTGTACGGCTCGTGGAGCGTGTCTGTCTCAAACGGCAAACTGAACCTGACCTGTCAGACCATCCAGCTGGAAGGCTTCACACTGCCGGAACAGGCCGCACAGACCGTCTCCAACGAGTTTGCAGCACAGTGCAACACCCGCATGGAACAACAAGGTTTCACTCCTCGCACAATACAGTGCCAGGACGGCGAAATCGTGCTATGCGGGTAAAAGAAAATCCCTTCGGAGAACCGAAGGGATTTTTGGTATGTAACCTGAATCGAAAATCAATCGAAAATCACACGGCCGCCGCCCTGGAAACGGGTTGCGTAAGTGCCGGTCAGAGAATCATATTTAACAACATCGCCCGTGTTGGGGGAGTGGATAAACTGATTGTTGCCAACATAAATGCCTACGTGGCTGATGGACGAAGAGCTGCTGCCGAAGAATACCAGATCGCCCGGCAGAAGGTTGTCCTTGGAAACACGAGTGGTCGCATCGTACTGTGCCTGAGCGACACGCGGGATGGAACCGACCGTGTTCTTGAACACGTAAGAGGTAAAGCCGGAGCAGTCAAAGCCGCTCGGCGTGCTGCCGCCGTAAACATACGGAACACCGAGGAACTGCGCCGCGTAGTTGAGTACGCTCTGGCGCTTTGCGCTGATCGAAACCGAAGCAGCGTTGTTCGACGGGGTGATCGCCGTACCGTTGGATGCGCTTACCAGGTAGTCCGCGCTGATGTAGCCGGTCTTGCCTGCGTAAGATACCTTGCTCCAGCCGTTCGAGGTGCTGAGTACGGTAACAGAGGTGCCGTTCTTCAGCTCGCCGAGGATGGTGGAAGAGGTGCTGGCCGCAGAGCGGAAGTTAACGCTCGAGGAGCACTTAACAGTCGCTGCGGTGCCGGTGGAAGCAGTCGTGTTGTTGGTCGTATTGGATGCCGAACCGGTGGTCGATACATAATCCTGCTTGATGTAGCCGGTCTTGCCGGAGTAGGTTACCTTGCACCAGCCGTTTGCGGTGCTGACTACGGTAACTGCGGTGCCGTTCTTCAGCTCTGCCAGAATGGAAGAGGAAGTGTTGGGCTCAGAACGCAGGTTTACGCTGGTGGAACACTTTACCGTACCGGCGGTACCGGTCGTAGAGGTAACGGTGTTCGACGGAGCGATGGCAGTGCCGGTGGACGTGCTGCTTGCGAGAGTCAGATAATCCGGATGGATATAACCGGTCTTGCCATTGTATGTAACCTTGTACCAGCCGCTGCTGATGCCGACGACGTTGACCTTGGTGCCGTTCTTCAGCTCACCGTAAGAGGTGGACGAAGTGCTCGGCGCCGAACGGAAATTTACACTGGACGAGCACTTTACAGTGCCGGTGCCGAGTGCAACGTCGGTCGCGGTGGTGCCGGTCAGGTACTCGCCACTGACGTAGCCTTCCTTGCCGTTTACGGATACCTTGTACCAGCTGGAGCTGTTATTCAGTACCGCAACCGTGGAACCCTTGGAGAGGGTCGTGATCACTGCACCGCCGGGGGACTGGCGAAGATAAAGCGAATCCGCGTTTACCTTGGCCTGGAACACTGCCAGCGAGTTCGGCAGGACCATCGACATCGCAAGTGCACCGGAAAGTGCGAAGCGAGCGAGTTTTTTAGAAAAAGACATGAAATTGAAGCCTCCGTTTCAAAATGGGAGAGAACAGCTTTCAGACACGAAATGTCTTACTTCGTGTGCAGCGCTCTGCCGAGCCAGATGGATGCAATATCCATCGCTGCCCACAGGCTGTCCTTCTCGGTTTTCTTGACGATACGCTCTTTCATACGTACGTTGGGATCGGTCTGCTGAAGCTGTACGGATACACGCTTTGCAACCGGCAGACCCTTGTAATCACCAGATTCGAGGATCTGCATCATAATGATGTGAGAGTCACTCATCGAGCCGTAATAGATGATATTTTCTTTACGCATGAGCGGATGACCCTTGTATTCCAGAAGGTTATTCTTCTTGGTGGTAGGCATTATCTGCACTCCTTATAGTTACAAAATGGTTGCATTCCAAAGTTACATTACGGTTACAGTATAGCATGCTCGAATGGGTTTGTCAAACATTGTTTTGAAATTTCGCATTTTTGTGATAAAATAGAGCCTGTCAAACGCGAAAAAAACGCAGGAATCGACAGCGAAAATTCACAGCGGCCGCACGAGCGCGAGAGAAAGGTTACAGAGCGTTGTAACCATGCTCGACACCTTATTATATATAAGCGGTGTGAGAGCGTGTCAGAGGCCGCTGAGAGCAAAGGAATGTACACTTGTGAAATTTGCTTTTTTCACCTTGGGCTGCAAGGTTAATTTATTTGAGACGCAGGCGCTCAGTCAGCTGGCGCAGGCACGCGGGCACGAGATCGTGGACAGGGACGCGGACGCCGTAATCGTCAACACCTGTACGGTAACGTCCGTGTCCGACCATAAGAATATCCGCGCCTTCCACAAGATGCGGAGAGACAATCCCAATGCCGTTATCGCGGCCTGCGGCTGCTTTGCGCAGACCGACCCGGAACGTGTCCGTGCCACCGGCGAGATCGACCTCATCTGCGGGACAAAGGACAGGGCACAGGTGATCGACCTGTGCGAGCAGGCGGTCAGCGGACAGGCCGTGCAGCCGCACGAGAGCGAGGACAGCGGCTTTGAGTCTCTGCCGGCCGGTATCCCGCACGGACGCACGCGTGCGCTGCTCAAGATCGAGGACGGCTGCAACAACTTCTGCACCTACTGCATCATTCCGTATGCGAGAGGTCGGGTGCGGTCGCTGCCGGTCGAGCAGGCGCTCGAGCAGACGGCGCGATTGGCAGACGCAGGCGTGCACGAGATCGTGCTGACCGGTATCGAGATCGCGTCCTACGGTAAGGACTTCAAGCCGCAGGTGCCGCTCACGGAATTATTGGAGAAGCTGCTGACGGCTCAGCCGCAGGTGCAGTTCAGGCTCGGTTCGCTCGACCCGAGAGCGGTGGACGATGCGTTCTGTGAGAGATTGTCCGGCTTTGATAATCTTGCACGGCATTTTCACCTGTCCATGCAGAGCGGCTGCGACACCGTCCTGCAGCGCATGAACCGTCACTACACAAGCGAGGAGTTTTACCGGTGTGTCGAGCGGCTCAGACGTGCGTTTCCGGACTGCTCGGTCACGACCGATTTAATTGTCGGCTTCCCGGGCGAAACCGAGGACGAATTTCAGCAGACGCTGGCCTTTCTGGAGAAATGCGCGTTCGCGTCTGTGCATGTGTTCCCGTATTCCGTGCGGGAGGGCACAAAGGCGGCTGCTATGCCGGGTCAGCTCGACCAGCAGACTAAAACCGCTCGAGCCGAGCGGGCAAAGCAGGTGGCGGAGACGCTCAGCGTGGCCTATCGCAAGCAGTTTGTCGGGCGCACGCTGTACGCATTGCCCGAGCACCCGACCGGCGGCCTGTGGGCGGCTCATGGGCGCTACGGCTTTCCTATATATATAGAGGATACGGCGGAGAAAAATCATCCGGTCACCGTAAAGGTTGTCGGTCTGCATAAAGACGGCGTATTGGCAAAATTGAAAATAGAGAATTGAGAATGGAGAATGAGTAACCACTTTGGGCCTTCTACCATAGAATGTAATGAAATCTTTGATGGGAGGAAATGACAGTATGTGTTCTTCTAACGGCTTCTGGGGCGAAAACTCTTGGTGGTGGATCATCATTCTGATCATCCTGATCTGGGTATGCTGCGGTCAGGGCACCGGCGGCTGCGGCTGTGGCTGCAACTGTGGTGACAATACCTGCGGCGGCTGCGGTAACTGCGGCTCGTGCGGCAACTGCTGCTGCTGAGCGACCAACATATCCGCAGGAGGGAGAGGCACCGCGTAAGCGGTGCCTCTTTTTGTCTTTTCGCAATGATGATTATAGAGCGGAATAACTGCAGTTTGCACACGTTATATTGTAGGGCGGGATGACCCCATCCCGCCGTGTAAACCGGAACGCAAACGTAACGACAATGGATACCATGTAAACCGTACCCCGATATCCGCATATAATCCGGTGGTTTATTGGGGAACGGCGGGGTGAGGTCACCCCGCCCTACACGATAGATTTCATAAATAGATTAGATTCGTAGGTGCCAGGCGTGATAACGTGTAAACGAGTTGTGCGGCACTGTTATGCCGCACCCTGCGTAGAGTAACCCGCCTGTGTAGCAGCAAAGTATCTGGCATTGCGAATAGGTAGAGAAATGGACGCGCAATGCGCGCCCCTACAATCAGGAAAATCCTCTGCCGTTTCCTTTTTCGGAGCGGTCGCCGGTCTCTGGTCTGCGCCAGATTAACAAACAAGGGAAAGGTAGGAGTTCAAAGAGGAAGGGAAACCGTAGGTGTCCCTTCC
>CAVLCS010000106.1:0-8959 GCA_963661675.1 Bulleidia sp. | reverse complement strand
TGATTTTGCTCCAGTCTGCTTTGCTATACCCTTTTTCAGTCTCGCAAATTTTGCGAGACTTTTTTCATTTTGGCTATTGACTTTTGTTTGCAGGACTCCTTTTATTGTTGTGGTTACAGTGTAGCAGATTTTGCAGATATTGTCTATCACCTAAGCAAAACTTTACATTTCTTTACGGACGAAAATGACAGTGTACACTTCCGCGTAAACGCTTTTCTGTACTGCTTCGCTGTTCTCCGGATGAGCAAACGCATCAACGGATACCGGCCATATGGTATCTTCCTTATGGAACACGCGAATCAGGATTGGGGTTTCCACGCCGACTGCCAGATCGTCAATCGGTCCTTCCATTGTGCTGATCGTTACGAACTTGTCCTCTGTCTGGTCGCCTGCCCCTCCCGGTTCTCCCTTTAGGTGCGACCATTCATCACCCGGATAGTGAACCTCAATGGAAAGGTTTGCATTGCTTTCACCGTCACGCCGAAACGCTATTTTTCCTGTTTTTTCATTGAAATCCAGATTGTTTCTTCCTGCGACAAGTCCATCACGTCCCCGATACGGCGTCCACTGGTTATCTTTCCAGATGTAATGACGAATCTCCATGCCGTTGGCGTCTGTGTGATTGCCGGAAAATTCATACAGAAAGAACGTATTCGCCGTCGTGCTCGTGCCGGTCAGGCGAATCAGTTCGTCCTGCTCCTCGGACAGCTCCATCGGTGCAAGGTGCATGGTGTTGTCCGCCGCCTGCGTTTGCCCGCACCCGCTCAAAATCCCCACAAGAGCCAGTGCCAGTCCTGTTGCGTACCGCTTTTTCATACGGAACACCTCCTTTTATTATTGTGGTTACAGTGTAGCAGATTTGGGGGATATTGTCTATTTGCAGGGTATGCAAAATAAGGGCCTGCTTCTGTGCAAAGTAACGACAAAAAAGCGTCCCGACATACGTCGGAACGCCCTTTGTTTAGTCAACAATCTCCTGTTTTTCCACATAAGCTGCTGCAAAAACAACAGCTTCGGTATAACCGCCGCTGACATTCGCAAACTGAATGTTATCCAGCGGAAGCAGATAACCGGTTACGGTATCTTCCTTATAAATATCAATCGAACCAAGGTAATATGCAATATAGCTGTTGCTGTCCGCATCAACGATATGAATATACGTCATCGAACCATCATCAGCTTCCTCCACATCAGTGACATAACCGTAGATGTTAAACAGCTTATCGCTATACTTCTTTGCACTCTTAGCGAGCATCGGATAGGTAACATCATAGTTGGTTGCATCGCTCATTGCACCCGTGTTAGACGAATTGCCCGGGAAAAAGTCCGGATGTGCGTTGATGAAAGATGCCGCCGAATCCGGAATGGTAAACGTCGTAGACGCATTTTCCGCAATCCACTGGTACTGCTCCAGCGCGGAAGCGGTCTTGTCATCGCTCTTGCTGTCCTCTGCCGGCTGTGCCGTATCGGTCTGCGTGGTATCATTCGATGCCGGTGCGCTGTCTGCCGGTGTGCTGCTGTCCGAGTCACCGCCGAACATCATGATTGCCAGAATCACGACCACCACACCAATGATGATCCACTTTTTCTTGCCCTTCTTCTTGGGCGGCTGTGCCACCGGAACTTGCTGTGGATTCGGCACCTGCGTTACCTGCACCGCCTGACCACAATTCGGGCAGTGCACGGCACCGTCCGGTACTGCTTTGCCGCATTTGGGACAAAACATACGTATCCCCTCCTGAGTACTGATTTATTTTTCGGATTTCTCCTATAAATAAGTTACCATAAATAAACTATAATATCAAGCTTAAATTATAGTTTATTTCAGAAAGCGTCGGTCTAACGTATGATAGTATTAAACCAGATAAGCGAGGAACAGCAAGTGAGTAACAAAGGTTCAAACAAGATCGGCAACAAGATCCGCGAAAGACGGCGAAAATTTCATATCACGCAGGCAGAACTGGCGGAGATCTGCGATATCTCCACCGTGTATATGTCCCGTATTGAAAACGGTTCGGCGAATCCCTCGCTTGATATTCTGCTCAATCTGGCGGCAGCACTGAATACCACGCCGGATTTCTTCCTTACCGACACCGAACATGCGTCGGTGTACTATCTCAACGACGAGATTTCACAGAAACTGCAGAAATGCAATCCGCGTACGCTGCGCATCCTCAACAAGATGATCGACGTGCTGCTTGCAGAACAGAAAAACGAGAAAAAGGATTAACGCCTGTCTTTATTTTATCGGCAGACAGAAAAAGCGCTTCGGCAATGCCGAAGCGCTTTTCGATGCAATTTTACTTCGCGTATCTGCGGGAAAACTTAGCCGTTCTTGCGAGCGATAGCCTTCTTAGCAGCCTCTACGATGTGAGCAGCGGTCAGGCCGTACTCCTCACGCAGGAAAGCCTCTGCGCCTACCTGGCCGAAGCGATCCTCTACGCCTACCATCTCCATCGGAACCGGGTTGTTCTTGATAACAACGTTAGCAACAGCAGAACCCAGACCGCACTTAACCTGATGGTTCTCAGCGGTTACGATAGCGCCGCACTCAGCAGCGGAGGACAGGATCAGCTCCTCGTCCAGCGGCTTCCAAGTGAACATATCGATGATCTTAGCAGAGATACCCTCAGCAGCCAGCTGCTCCTGAGCCTTCAGGGCCTCGTCTACCATGATGCCGGAAGCGATGATAGCTACATCCTTGCCTTCCTTCAGGGTAACGCCCTTGCCGATCTCGAAGTCAGAGCCATCGCCGTAAACGGTGGTGAAGCCCTTACGGATCATGCGCATGTAAGAGAACTTGCCGGATGCTGCCAGCTTCTTGGTCAGGCAGTTGATCTGAGCAAAGTCAACCGGGTCGATAACAACTGCTTCCGGTACGGACATGTACAGAGCGCAGTCCTCGAACGGCATGTGGGTACCGCCGTTGTATGCAGCGCATACGCCGGGGTCGGAACCGATAACGTGTACCGGCAGCTTAGCGTAAGCTGCGGACATGAATGCCTGGTCAAATGCACGGCGGGAAGCGAAGCAGCCGAAGGAGTGCATGAATACGGTGCGGCCGGTAGCGACCAGACCTGCAGCAACGCCCATAGCGTTAGCCTCTGCGATACCTGCGTTGATGGTCTGCTCCGGGAAAGCCTTAGCCAGCTTGCCGGTGTTGATGCAGTTCTCGAGGTCGCAGTCAACGTGCATAACCTTGCTGTCCTTCTCCATCAGGTCCAGCATAGCGGTTACGAAACCGTCACGGTTGTTACGAGAATCCTTCTCGTGCTTGCCAATCAAAGTAAAGCTCATGTTCAATACCCTCCCTTACTGTGCCTTGATCTCAGCGAGCTTCTTCTCAGCAGCAGCAATGGCTTCAGCCCACTGCTCCTTGGACGGCTGAGAGGAGTGCGCGCCAGTGCCTTCAGCAAAGGTGGCGCCCAGGCCCTTAACGGTGTTCAGGACGATGCAAGTCGGTACGCCCTTGGTGTCGTAAGCGAGCTGAACAGCGTCGTAGATCTGCTCTACGTCATTGCCGTCCTGCAGCTCGATAACGTTCCAGCCAAATGCTGCGAACTTTGCACCGATGCCCTTGCCGTGGCTCATAACCTTATCAACAGCACCGTCGAGCTGGTACTTGTTGTCGTCTACGAAGCAAACGAGGTTGTCCAGCTTGTAGTGAGCTGCGAACTGAGCAGCCTCCCAAACCTGGCCCTCATCGCACTCGCCGTCGCCAACGAATACGAATACGTGGTTGTCGCGGCCGTCGAGCTTGTTGCCCAGAGCAGCACCGGTAGCGGTGGACATGCCCTGACCGAGGGAACCGGTCGTCAGGTCAACACCCGGGGTCTTGGTGCGGTCGGTATGAGACGGGAAATTGGTGTGCGGCTGATTGAGGGTATAAGCGTCCTCGATCGGGTAGAAACCCTTCAGACCGAGGGTAGCGTACATAGCCGGACCAGCGTGGCCCTTGGACAGTACACACCAGTCACGATCTTCCCAGTGCGGGTTCTTCGGATCGACCTTCATTACTTCGCCGTACAGAACTGCCAGCGCATCAATAACGGACATTGCACCCGGAACGTGGCCGAAGCCAAGCGAACCGACGGTCTTCAGGGTCTCCACACGGATTTCCTGAGCAAATACACGAAGCTCCTGCATCTTTTCTGCTTTCTGCATTGCATACACCTGCCTAATTCAAATTTATTTTCTCTCCGCGGAACAGGTTCCAGCGTCCAGCGGCATAATGCCACTGTTTTACGAATACAAGTGTATCACCAAACGGCTGAAATTTCAACCGAAATTCCTGCATTTGTTCGCAAAATTCCAATTTCATTCAAACGCCTTCGGGAAAATATCCAATTTATTTCGAGTAAAATTAGGTAATTTGTTGGTTATTTGCTGGTTATATGTATTTATTTTGTTGGTCGGACCGGATTTCTCTGCACAAAATATATTTTGAAAACCGGTATTTTGCCCGGTTTAGGCGGTTTGTCTGCGCGTCACCCGCGGCTGAGCGGTCATTCTGCTGTGCATTGTTCTTTTTCGGCAGAAATTATTTTTTCAGTCGGAATTTTATCATTTTCCGCATTTTCTTTCCTCTTCCGCGCACGCTTTCTCTCATTTTCGACCTTTTCCGGCAAATCCATGCCGTGTTTCCATTTGCCGGAGCATTGGACATTTGGTTATAAATTTGATAAACTATAGAAAACATTATGGATACATTCGGATCATGTGGGAGCTGTGAATATGAAAGTCAGCCGTCTCAATTCGATAGAGCAATACGTCATCTCGCGCGAGACCGTCAGCATTGACGAGCTGTGCGAGGTTTTTGGCGTATCCAAGAACACCATCCGCCGCGACTTAAACGAGCTTGAGCAGCGCGGCCATGTTACCAAGGTCTACGGCGGCGTGACCGCTACCGTGCCCTCGGGTGCGGTGCCGACGCCCATCCGCTCGGGTCTCAACCAGATCGACAAGTCGCTCATCGGCCGTCTGGCCTCCGAAGAGGTCGAGGACGGCGATACCATCTTTATTGATTCCGGTACGACCACGCTGTGCCTGCTGCGGTTCCTCGTGGCGAAAAAGCGCATCACGATCATCACGCACTCGCTCGGTGCCCTGAGCGAAGCCTCCAAGTACGATAACCTCAACATTATCTCGCTCGGCGGCATTTACAGCCCGACGACGGATTCGTTTGTCGGCCTGTCCGCGATTGAAGCACTGTCGTCCATGCGCATCAACAAGGCGTTCATGGGTGCGACCGGCGTGTCGCTGACCGCAGGCATGACCAACACCACCTTCCTCGAGGCCGAGATCAAGCGTGCTGTCGTCAACCGTGCGGATAACATCTACGGCATGGTGGACTCGTCCAAGATCGGCAAGGAAGCGATCGTCACGTTCTGCCATATCAAGGACCTGACCGCCTTCATCACCGACTGTGAACCGCCGAAGGAATACGTTGATCTGTGCAAGGCTGAGCACGTTAAACTGCGATATGAATAATATAAAGGGAGCAAATCACACGATTTGCTCCCTTGTTTCATTTATTCAAGAACCAGACTCCGGCATTGAGATATGCTGCGTACACTAACCATATCAGGTACGGCACGAGCAGCCATCCTGCCTGTTTGTCAATCCGGTAAAACGCCCTTGCCGTCACAGCCACGAGCGCCAGCAAAAGCAGCAGCCACCAGAACGCCGTTCCGTACAATCCGGCGCGGAAGAACAGCAGCGGCCACACGAAATTCACCGCAAGCTGCGTGTAATACAGCGCGAGTGCGTTCTTTCGTCTCGGTGCGCCGGACTGCCACACGCGCAGGCTCGCCCAGCCCATGAGCACATAAAGTATCGTCCACGCGACCGGAAAAATCCATGCCGGCGGTGCAAGCGGCGGCTGCACCAGAGCCGCATACTGCGACATGCTGCCCATCGTCAGCCAAGCCGCAAGTCCGCCGACCGCCAGCGGCAGAGCAATGCTGAAAATCTTCATTCTCCGTCCCTCCTGTACCTTAGTCTATGGCACTGGAGGGATTTTATGCGTTTAAAGCTCTCTTTTCTGGTAAATGCCCACGCCGATGCGCCAGCAGACTGCGTAAACAGCCGCACCGACGATCACCAGTCCGCCGAAGAACGCCGCAAGCTGTCCGGCCGACCAGCTGTCCATGCCGCCGACCGCCTGCACGAGTTTGTTGAACGCCGGATGCTTTTTGATGACGGTCAGCAGGATGATCGGCACCCACACTGCACCGACCAGAAAATACCGGCCGCGTTCCGGCCCGAACCGCAGGATAAGTGCCAGTCCAATGCCGGTCAGCGCCAGACCGACCGCTTCGCATGCCAGCAGACCGAGCATATCTTCGGTCAGTGCATCACCGGCAAAGAAGTCCATGCCTGCCGCATACACGGCTCCCAGTGCGAAAGTCACCAGATTTACCAATAAACAGAGCACAAATTTGCTGCTCACCACGTCTTTTCGCGAGACAGGCAGCGCCAGACTGAGTTTATCCCAACCGTAGGCACGGTCGCTGCTCATCAGCGTCGCGGGCACCATCAGCGACAGCATCACCAGAATAAACGGCACGAACGCCATTCCGTTTTCCCATGTCAGCGACGCCACCGCAATGACAGCTACCACGATCAAAATCGCCTTCATCGACCGGCGCAGGTTCATCCAGTCCGCATACAGCATTGCTTTCATTGTGCGTCCTCCCCTCTTGTCAGGAACAGCATGATCTGTTCGATGTTGACCGGCTCAACCGACCAGTTTTCCGGTACGCCGTCACGTCTTACCAAGGCTTCACAGCCGAATGTGCCCACACGTTTTGCTCGCACGGCAGACGGGTCAAGGGCGTTCAGCTGATCAGCGGTACAGCGCAGCACACCGTAGGTGTCGAGCAGCTCGTCTCGCGGTTCGCTCAGCAGCACTTCACCCTTGTGGATAAAGGTAATTTCATCCGCGATTTTGTCCAGGTCGCTCGTGATGTGGCTCGACAGCAGAATTGCGTGATTCTCGTCCTGCATGAAGTCGTACAGCAGATCGAGCACCTCGTCCCGCACGACCGGATCCAGACCGCTCGTCGGCTCGTCAAGCAGCAGCAGTTCCGCCTCGTGCGACAGTGCCGCCGCAATATTCAGCTTGGTTTTCATGCCCTTGGAGTAGTCCTTGATGGCCTTGCCCATGTCCATGCCGAACTGCTTAATGTACGATGCAAACTGCTCCGCGTTCCAGTTCCGATAGGCTCTGCTGAGCAGCGTGTTCACCTGTGCCGCGTTCATCGTGGTCGGGAATCCGCCGTCCTCGAGCACCACGCCGATTTTCTCTCGGACAGACGGGTCAGAGCCGTGTTTCCCAAGCACGGTGATCTCGCCGCTGTCCGGCCGCACAAGGTCGAGCACGGCCTTGATGGTCGTTGTCTTTCCGGCGCCGTTTTCGCCAATCAAACCCATTACCGTGCCTCTTGACAGGGTAAATCCCACATTTTCGAGCGCAAAACCGTCGTATTGCTTGCAGACGCCGTGCAGCTCCAGTGCATTCTCTCTCATAATCCTTCCTCCTCAAATAACGTCCGTGCCAGCTCGGCAAATTCGTCCGTTGACAGGCCCGCCAGTCGTGCCGCATGCACAGCGTCCGTCAGGTGCTGCTCTGTCGTGCGAAGCTGTGCTTCCCGCAGGCGTTCGCTGCTGACCTCGGCCACAAAGCTGCCGCGTCCGGTCTGGCTGGTGATCAGGCCCTCACGCTCGAGTTCTTCATACGCGCGTTTGGTCGTGATGACGCTGATGCGCAGCTCCTTTGCCAGCAGGCGCATGGACGGCAGAGCTTCGCCCGGCTGCAGCTCACCGCCGAGGATTTTCGCCTTGATCTGGCGTGTGATCTGCTCGTAGATGGGCGTGCTGTCCATGTTGGATAAAATGATGTCCATGCTGTCCCTCCCTCTTTTATTGTATATACTCATTATATACAATATGAACGATATGTCAAGAGCCAGTTTTCCGAAGAAGCGATTTTTCACAAACGGAGCCGCCTGCTGAGCGGTGGTTTTTCACACGCTCAACGCTAAGCACAATTCCCGCCGAAAAATTTTATAGTATTTTTATACAAACTGCCGAACGATTTTTCTTGCATTTCGACGAAATTCAAGCTATACTGTAATTGTTCCAAGAAAGTGCTTAAAAACAGCACAAACGCTGCAAAATGCAGCCTTAATGATTGACTATCTCTCTTTTTCCTTTCTTTTTTACTCTTTTCTTCTTTGTGGTCGGATCACACCTCCCGGCCACGGCAAAACAGGCTCGGTTTCTACCCGAGCCTGTTTTGTTTTTGTCTGAAATTTTATTTCCCAATGCAGTCAACCTGCATAGGTTACCGTAGGGGCGGACCAATGTGTCCGCCCTGATTTAACAATAGGCACAGATTTTCGAGAGGATGTAAACGCCTGCATGACACATTGTATCTATCCTCTGCACACCGTCAACAAAAGACGGCCAATGGCCGCCCCTACAATAATTTACCTTTGCTCGATGAATTTTTATCAACTTGCACACGCCATCAAATGTAGGGGCGCGCATTGCGCGTCCACAATCAAACGATATGCACCCATTTCAAAGGCGGTTCGTTCCGGTTGACAGGGCGGACACATTGGTCCGCCCCTACGATACACCTCTGCAAACCAGTTACGGACGGCTCCTGCGTATTTTTTTGCTGCACATATTCGACCACCAGTATCTCTTCACTCTCAACTCTCCACTCTTCACTCTCTGCGAAACTCCTACCTCCTCACTCCTACCTCCTACCTTTCAGAAACTCTACTGCACAAAAAAGAACCCGAAACCAAGGTTTCGGGTTCTTTTCACATCCATGCTTACTTCTTAATAATCAGTGCCATGAACACGAGGTCGGTATCGCCGGTATTATCCAGTGCATGACCGGTGCCGTCCGGGCAGAAGGTTACATCGCCGGCCTTGACCGGATAGT
>CAVLCS010000105.1:0-8982 GCA_963661675.1 Bulleidia sp. | reverse complement strand
CGTGGTACACCGACGATTTCGAAGCAACCTGGCAGGATGTGCTGGCGGGATGCCAGGGGGTACTGAATTCAATCATTTAGGGATGAGCAAAACTCTGATTTGCTCATAAGGTTATACAATAAATAGTGCCATCCGACTTGCTTGTGGCCTATATATTGTGACTCGACTTTGCAAAACTCGCGTTTTGCTCATCCCTATCAATCATTAAAAACGAGGTGTAATAAATGCCTACATCGAAAAAGTTTAGAGATAACATTCATGCCAAAGGCACCGACATCGCAGTGCTTTCCAGTGGTGACAGCGATGACTATATCTCCCTAACGGATATTGCACGCTATAAAAGTGATGCCCCAGATGACGTAATTAAAAACTGGATGCGCAACCGCGACACGATTGAATTTCTTGGACTGTGGGAGCAGCTCAATAACCCGGAATTTAAACCCGTCGAATTCGACGGGTTTAGAACGCAGGCGGGCTCAAATGCTTTCACCATGTCCCCGAAGAAATGGATCGACGCTACTGGAGCAATCGGCATTATCTCCAAGGCAGGGCGTTACGGCGGGACATTTGCGCAGAAGGACATTGCATTTGAATTCGCTTCTTGGATCTCCGCAGAATTCAAGCTGTATATCATCAAGGACTATCAGCGCCTGAAGAATGATGAAAATAGCCGTCTTGCGCTGGGATGGAACTTGAATCGGACACTCGCGAAAATCAATTACCGTATTCACACGGATGCAATCAAAGATGTACTGATCCCGCCAGATGTGACACCGCAGCGCCAGAGTTTTACCTATGCCAATGAAGCGGATGTGCTGAACGTTGCCCTGTTCGGCATCACGGCGAAAGAGTGGCGTCAAGCACATCCGGATTCCAAGGGGAATATTCGGGACGAAGCAAACCTCCAACAGTTGATTGTCCTTGCAAACCTTGAAAGTATCAATGCAGAGTTGATTCGCCAAGGTGTCCCTCAAGGTGAGAGACTGCTCCGATTGAATGCCAGCGCAAAACAGATGATGCAATCACTTGTAGGAGATCATCGTATTGATGAGTTTAAACAAGTTGGTGTGCTACCTAAAAAAGAAGATAATGGCATAAGATAAAAACAGAAAGAAAATATCCGAATTGAAGCCACCTGACAAAAAGGAACACCCCCCAGATGGGTGGTGTTCCTTTTTGGTACAAGTTTGCTGCGCAAACATTTCTTTTTTGCAGGCGGCAGAAAATCCTGCATCTTTTTCATCATCACGGGGCAAAACCCTTCCGAAATTCGGAAGGGTTTTTGCTTTTTCTGAAAAAATGCGTTCGCTTACTATATAATAGGATAGCCGGTATGCAAAATCTGATTATTGACATATGCCGAAAACATGATAGACTATAAGCAGTGTTATTGGCATATGCCAGAAATGAATCCGGAGGAAATTTGTTATGAAGATCGCAGTTACCTATGAAAACGGAGAGGTTTTTCAGCATTTCGGCCACACGGAGCAGTTTAAGCTGTACGAGGTATCCGGCGGTAAGCTGCTGCATACGCAGGTGGTGGATACGAACGGCAGCGGACACGGTGCACTGGCCGGTCTGCTGGCACAGCTCGGCGTGGATACGCTGATCTGCGGCGGCATTGGCGGCGGTGCACAGGCCGCACTGGCCGAGGCGAATATCCGGCTGATCGGCGGCGTGCAGGGCAATGCTGATGAGGCTGTACAGGCGTTTATGACCGGCACACTGGCGTTTGATCCCAACGTGCACTGCGATCATCACGACCACAGTGAAGGCCATTCCTGCGGCAGTCACGGATGCGGCGGCCACTGCCACGAATAACCCATGCCGAGACCGAGAAAGTGCCGCAGGATCTGCGGTATGCCGCCGTTCAGCGAGTTTTCCCCGCAGGAAAGCACGGCCGAGTGCGTGCAGATGACGCTCGACGAGTACGAGACCATCCGTCTGCTGGACCTGGAAGATCTGCAGCAGGAGCAGGCTGCAGTGCAGATGGGCGTGGCCCGCACGACCGTGCAGCTGATCTACAACAATGCACGCCGCAAGCTGGCGGACTGCCTGGTGAACGGCAAACGTCTGGTGATCGAGGGCGGCGATGTTGCACTGTGCGAACGTCACGCACAGTGTCCCGGACGCGGGCATTGCTGCCGCGGCGGCTGTCCCAAACAGCAGAAATAGGTGCAGAAAACGAAAAAACCGTTGCGAAAGCAACGGTTTTTTCGTTATTCTTCGTGATCGAGTACATAGCGGTACAGCGCGTTCTTCTTGACGCCGGTTTCCGCGGAAACCGCCTTGACTGCGTCCTTCTGGGTCTGTCCCTGCTCCACACGACGGCGGACTGCCTCGGCGGCAGCGGCCAGACGCTCGGCCTCGTCCTGTTCGGTCTCCGGCTCGTCCGGCGCACCCTCGAGGATGAGCACGAACTCGCCGCGCGGCGCATTTGCGTCAAAGTACGCGACCGCCTCGTCGAGCGTCATGCGAAGCGTCTGCTCGTGCAGCTTGGTCAGCTCGCGCGAGAGCGACAGCCGGCGTTCGCCGCCGAATGCGTCGCGCAGGTCGCGCAGCGTGCCGCACAGCTTGTGCGGTGCTTCGTAGAAGATCATCGTGCGTTTTTCGCCCTGTAAGGCGTCCAAATGCTCTCTGCGGGCCTTTTTGTTGACCGACAGGAAGCCTTCAAAGCACCAGCGTCCGGTCGGCAGACCGCTGGCTGCTAGTGCGCAGACTGCGGCACAGCATCCCGGAATCGGGATGACCGGCACATCGTGCTCGGCGCACAGCGCTACCAGATCCTCACCCGGATCGGAGACCGCAGGCGTGCCTGCATCGGTCACGAGCGCACAGGTTTCACCCGCAAGCAGTTTTTCTAAAACCGCTTCACCGCGTGCTCGGCGGTTGTGCTCGTAGTACGAGATCATCGGCTTTTTGGGCAGTTCGCAGGCGTTGAGCAGCTTTTGCGTCACGCGGGTGTCCTCGGCTGCGATGAAATCCACCGTGCTGAGTACCTCACGCGCCCGCGGCGATAAATCGCCGAGATTGCCGATCGGCGTTGCGACTAAATATAATGTAGACAATTTAATCCCTCCATTCTTGTTCAGGCTCCCCTTTCAGGGGAGCTGGCGCGAATGCGCCTGAGGGGTCATTGCCCT
The DNA here is from genome assembly GCA_963661675.1 of Bulleidia sp. Classification (GTDB taxonomy): domain Bacteria; phylum Bacillota; class Clostridia; order Oscillospirales; family Butyricicoccaceae; genus Agathobaculum. Next base: position 5,839 of record CAVLCS010000105.1, on the reverse strand, counting down.
TATACACACCCCTCCACCAGCAAAGCTGGTTCCCCTCCCCTAAAAGGGGAGGCGGATACTGCGATTTTCAATTCTCAATTCCGTAAATACGGAAATATTCATCGCTTTCCACGAGTAAAGGCGGCTCTACAACAAGGCCTTCCGCGCTGCCGCCCTTCCGGCACTCGACCATGACAACACTCGGTGCCGCCTGTACGCTCTGGTGCACGAATCGCAGTCGTTTGGGCACGAGCCGTACGCGCGAGAGCGCTTCGAGCAGCACCCACAGCCGTTCCGGTCGGAACACGAACGCGGCTTTGCCGCCGGTATGCAGCACGAACGAGGCCGCAACCGCCAGTTCCTCGACCGAGCAGGTCGCGTCCTGCCTTGCGGTGCGCTTTTCGGCGGTCGGTGCGTTTGCGCCCGCATTGCGGTCGAAATACGGCGGGTTGCAGATGACGTAATCCATGCTGCCGTGCGGCAGCAGCGTGCGCATCTGCCGGAGGTCGCCCTGCAGAGCGGTCACGTTTTCCAGCTCGTTTGCCGCGATGGACTGCCGGAACAGGTCGAGAGGGCCGTCCTGCAGCTCGAGACCGGTGATTTTCAGGTCCGGCCGCCAGACCAGCAGCGCAAGCGCGCCTGTGCCGCATCCGAGGTCGAGCAGCTTGGCGTTGCGCCGAGGTTTCGCGAACGCACTGAGCAGCACACTGTCCTGACCGAGCTTGAAAAAACGGTCGTCCTGTAATAATTGCAGTCCGTTAGGGAGTATTTCGGTGCTTTGCGCCATGATTTTTCTCTCCTTAATATCCTTTGGAAACGGCCGCCTGCAGTACCTGCGAAGCCACCGTACCGGCAACAGACGAGCCGCCGCCGCCGTTCTCGACGAGAACGATGAAGGCATACGGCGTTGCCTCGTCACGCAGGAAACCGGTGAACCATGCGTTCGGCGACTTATCCGCGCCGACCTCGGCGGTACCCGACTTGGCACAGATATCCATGCCCGGGAAACGGTCCTGACCGTAGGTCTCGATGACGTTGTTGTGCATCATATCCGCGATGATTCCGGCGGTCTTTTCGTCGATCAGCTGCGCGGACTTATGCGGATAGTAAATGCCGGTCGGCAGGCCGTAATCGGTCGTGGATTTCTCGATCAGACGCGGCACGGCAGCCTTGCCGCCGTTGGCGATAGCACCCATATACTGGAGCATATTGATCGGGCACAGGGTATCCTGACCTTGACCGACACCCGACCACGCAAGCTGATTGTCATTGCCCGAGAAATCGAACTTGCCGACCGAGGTCTGGATGCCGTCCACCTTGATGGACTTGGTCAGTCCTGCGGCATCGGCGTATTTCTGCATGGTTTCGCCGCCGAGTTCGACGGCCAGCTGACCGAACACGCCGTTGCACGAGTTGGCGAGCGCCTGCTCGATATCCTGTTCGCCGTGGGCATGCGGGCAGGTGATTTCCTCGCCGCCGATGTTGACCGAGCCGGTGCACGTCCACTTGCGCTGGAACAGGTCGGGAATGTTCTCGATGGCGGCATTGATGGTCACTACCTTGAAGATAGAACCCGGAATCGAGTTCGCGGACAGCAGGCGGTTGACGTAAATGCCGTCCCAAGCGGGATCGTCTGCCGCAATGTCCGGCGGATTGGCCGGATCAAACGTCGGTGTGGACACCATGCACAAAATTTCACCGGTTTTATAGTTATAAACACCAACCGTTCCGTTCATTCCGTTCAAAGCCTGGTACGCAACATTGTTCAAATAGGCATCAATCGTCAGATACAGACTGTTGCCGGTGCCGAGCGGCGAATACACGCCGGTGAGCAGATTATAGCCGGACAGCTTATCCGCGAACGAGGTGAGCGCACCGGCGCCAATGTTGCCGTTTTTGTCGCCGACGGCGTGCAGCGTGGCTCGACGGACGGTCGCATCGTCGTTGTAGATACGGTTGCCGTCCGCGTCAAGCGTGGACAGCATATCGCCGTCCCGGTCGAGGATGGTGCCGCCTTTCAGCTGACCGGCGTTGTTATAAAGATGACGGTTGTACGGGTAGGACGCCCAGTCGCCGCCGTCCACAACAAACTGGAAGCAGAAGAACGCCAGACCCAGACCGAGCAGCGCGGCGAGGATCAGACAGAAAATACTGCGTTTTTCGATTTTCCGCATGCGTTATTCCTCCCCTCTGAGTTCTCGTCTGCTGGGCAGACGAACCGCGAACGACGCATTCTGGCGGGTGTCGGTCGCCTTGAGAAAGGCGAGCATACCCCAGGCCGACAGCATGGACGAACCGCCGTTGGATACGAACGGCAGCGTAACGCCGGTGAACGGCAGAATATCGACCGCGCCGAACACGTTCAGGCAGGTCTGGAACACCAGAAGACTGGTAGCCGCGCACGCGGCGATCGTGTAAAAGCTGGAGCGTCCGGCGCGGCAGGCGCGCACCGCGAATACCGCCAGCGTGATAATGCACAGGATGGTTAGGACGGCAATGACAAGTCCCCATTCCTCACACAGCATACCGAACACGATGTCGGTATCTGCGGCAGGCAGAGCGGACAGCCAGCCTTTTCCGGCGCCGACGCCGATCATGCCGCCGGAGGCGGCTGCGGTCAGCGTATGCGTCTGCTGGAAACCCTTGTCGTAGACGTCCTCCCAGATATGTCCCCAGGAGGCAAATCGTGCGGCAACGTGCGGCTTGATGGTCAGCATGACCATGCCCGCACCGAAGCAGCCGGCGCAAACAAGGCCGATGGTGGCGAAATCGCCCGAACGCAGGTATGCGATGACGAGGAACGTCACAAAGAACACAAGCGCGGTACCGAAGTCGTTCTGCAGGGCGAGACAGCCGCCGCAGATGGCGGTCAGGCCGATGAACATCCACAGGTTGCGCTTGTTGAACAGGCGGTCGAGCGTTGCGGCACCGGCGAAAATATAGCAGATTTTCGCGATTTCCGAGGTCTGCAGCGACAGCGGACCCAGACGCAGCCACGCTTTTGCACCGCCCTGCGAGGAACCAATTAGCAGTGTAATCGCCAGCAGACCTACTGCGGTTGCGCCCATGAACCAGTGTACCTTCTGGGCACGGGTCAGGTCGCGCAGGAAGAAGCCGAGCACGAGGAAGATGGTAAGGCCCATCAGGATCGCGATCAGCTGCTTGGGCAGCTCGTCCGGCACGGTCGAGCCGGTGACGGCGAGCGACAGCGTGCATAGGAAGAACGCTATCGTTTCCATCTCAAAACCGATGCGGCGGAAGATGCGCATGATGATGAAATACGCCCAGCAAATGACGGTAAAGATGAAAAAGGTGAGCGGAATGGTGGTGGTCGCCTCATCGCCTTGTGCGATGATAAGCTGCAGACCGGTCAGCACCTGGAACAGCGTCAGCAGCACGAGCGAGCCCCACATTCCGGCAGGCTTGCCCTCAATGCGGCGCTCTACCATCTGCGTGCGCTTTTCTTCGGCGGTGATGGGTTCCATGATGGCGGGAATGCCCGCAAAGGTGATCGTGTCGCCGTCCTCGACGAGCGCGTACTCGTCCACCGGCAGGTTGTTTACCTTGATGCCGCCCTTGGAACCGAGGTCGTAGATCGTCCAGCTGCCGTCATCCTCGCGGATGAGCGCGGCATGCTGACGCGACACCGACGGGTACTCCAAATGCACATCGCAGCTGGGAGCGCGTCCGATGATGTTCTCCCAGTGGGTGATGGGCAGGCGTACGCCGTTGCGCAGCACCAGATACGCCCAGACCTCATCCGGGTGCTTGACCTTCCACAGCGAGCGGATCGCACCGACGAGGATCATCAGCGCCAGCAGCGGGAACACGAAGCGCACAACGGTCGTGTACCACGCACCGATGAGCGGCTTTTCCGCCAGCAGAGCCGTCAGCCTGTCGAGCAGCTGCTGCAAAGCATCATTCATGTAAAGTTCCTCCTTTCGAGGGGTGTCTGAATTTCACATTCGAGATTTACTTGGATTTACCAATAAAACTACCAGTATAGCCTATCTATTATAGCATAGGTTGTCAAGAAATTCGCCGTTTTTCACAAACTTTCACGAATATCTTGATTGACATTGACAGGATGTTGTCACGGTGTTACACTGTGAGCAGGCAACACCCCACAATCCCACTGCGGTGCTTTCCGGAAATTTTACTTCCTGACTGCGTTGCGCTTTTTTGTAATACACAAAGTATTACTGCAAAAACGCGCCTTGTCAGATAAGCAAAATTTACGCGGAAATCACTCTTGTGTGATTATGCGGTATTGCCTGTAAACTACATACGCGACAAACGAAGTTTGCAGGAAAAAGCCGCACGGGCAACCGCCCATGGCTTGCCGAAGGAGCAAAACTCTCAGGCGTCCGGATTTCCGGATGAGGACTGTAAATGGATGTGGCTCTGGAGAACGTTCCTCAAGGGGACTGCCGAAGGTGCAACGCACGCAAAAGGGCTTTGCGTGCCAATCTCTCAGGCAAAAGGACAGAGATGAACCTGTTTTTACAGACGTAAGAATGTAAGAATAAGTTCCGCGGAACCACAGCAAATGTTTTCTCACGTTTCACGCGGTGCAGCTGCACCGTCTGTTTGCTGTATTTCCGTTTCTTTGGAGCCGTAACCCGATATGCTTGGGTTCGGCTTTTTTGTTTGCCGCAAAACAAAGAAGGGGTATGTAAAATGACAATGGAAGTATTGGCAGACTGGGTAAGCAAGGTCAGCAACGTCGTGTGGAACGGCCTACTGCTGTACCTGCTGGTCGGCACCGGCATCGTGTTTTCCATCCGCACGCGCTTCGTGCAGGTGCGCAAGTTCGGCGCAGGCTGGAAGCACCTGTTCGGCCATTTCTCGCTCAACGGTGAGAAGGCCGGCAAGGACGGTATGAGCCCGTTCCAGGCGCTCACCACCGCGATCGCAGCTCAGGTCGGCACCGGCAACATCGCAGGTGCGGCTACGGCTCTGTATTCCGGCGGCCCGGGTGCGATTTTCTGGATGTGGCTGAGTGCCTTCTTCGGCATGTCCACCATCTACGGCGAGGCCGTTCTGGCGCAGAAGTACAAGACCACGGACGACAAGGGCCACGTTACCGGCGGCCCGATCTACTACATCCGTGCCCGCTTTACCGGTAAATTCGGCAAGTTCCTCGCCGGTTTCTTCTCGGTTGCGATCATTTTCGCACTGGGCTTTACCGGCAACATGGTTCAGGCGAACTCCATCAGCGTTGCCTTCAACACCGCTTTCGGTGCTCCGATGATCGTTGTCGGCATCATCTGTGCGATTATTGCAGCGTTCATCTTCCTCGGCGGCGTCGGCCGTATCGCAGCTGTTACCGAGAAGGTCGTTCCGATTATGGCGCTGTTCTACATGGCAGGCTGTGTTGTGATCCTGTGCATCAACCACGCGGCTATCATTCCGGCGTTCAAGTCCATCTTTGTTGCGGCATTTGACCCGCAGGCCATCCTCGGCGGCGCGGCAGGCATCACCGTTCGTCAGGCAATGCGCTACGGCGTTGCACGCGGCCTGTTCTCGAACGAGGCCGGCATGGGTTCCACGCCGCACGCACATGCGCTTGCTAAGGTAAAGCGTCCGCAGGATCAGGGTGAAATCGCTATCGTTTCCGTATTCATCGACACCTTTATTGTACTGACGCTGACCGCAATGGTTATCCTGACCTCGGGCATGCTCAATCCGGGTGCACCGGACGGTCTGCAGGGCACCGAGCTGGCCCAGGCGGCCTTCAAGGCATCGCTTGGCTCGGCAGGTATGGCGTTTGTTGCGATCTGCATGCTGTTCTTCGCGTTCTCTACCATTATCGGCTGGTATTTCTTCGGCGAGCAGAACGTAAAGGCGCTGTTCGGCC
>CAVLCS010000104.1:0-9076 GCA_963661675.1 Bulleidia sp. | reverse complement strand
CGCGCCCAAGCTGTGGTCACGCTTGACCGCGTACGAAAAAATACGCAGAACATGACTATTGAGAAAGCCGGGACCACACTGGAAAATAAAACCGTCACCGGCAGCCTCATTATTGCGGAGTCTGTGGGTGAGGGAACCGTTACGCTCAAAAATGTGACGGTCCTCGGCAGCCTGATCGTCAAGGGCGGCGGTGCAAACTCCATCTATCTGGATGGCATTCAGGTTGGCGGCACGGTCCGGCTGCAAAAGGGAAACGTACATCTCTGCCTGATGGGCGATACCGTGCTTAACCGTGTGGAGATCGGCATGCCGTGCCGCATCACGCAGGACAGCAGTTTCAAGGGCGTGCTGAGCACTCTCGTGATCGACCTGGAAAAGACGTCGAATCAGAAAATTCAGATTGAAGTTCCCGCAAAGCGCGTGGAGCTTCTGAGCCGTGCCAATGTAGCGCTGGATGCGGATGTGGAGACGCTTCAGATCGCCAAGGATGCAGAGGGCGCACAGCTTGATATCAAACGTGGTACGACGGTCGGTGAGCTGACCGCTGACGCCAAGGTGAATCTGATCGGCTCCGGTACAGTGGCATCGCTGGTAGTGTCGGTGAACGGTGTGACCGTCAGCGGCAGCCTGAGCGTGAAGAAGACCGAGACTGAGGACGGCGCAAAGGCTCCAACCACATCCGGCGGCAGTTCCGGCGGCAGCGGCGGCCGGATCCTGAAGGAGATCACGGGCATTGTGCATATCACAGCCGAGGTGCCTTACGGCACAGAAGCGGCTGATGCACTGAAGACGCTTCCCTCTGAGATCACGCTGAATGTCAAGGATGGCTCTGCGGTCAAGACAACTGCGGCAGGATGGAAATGGGCGGACGGTGCAAACTATAGCGGCACGACCACAGGCAATTACACGGCAACGACCGCCTTCACCGTTCCCTCCGGCTATACCTACGGCGGCACAACGACTGCAACGGCAACCGTGACCGTCAAGGCGCTGGATACGGCGGCATTTGACGCAGCGCTGGCAGCAGCGCAGGCTTTGATAGATAGCACGGTAACAAATGAAGCAGCAGCGGCAACGGACAATACAAAAATTCTGATAACAGACAAGGATGCCAATGCAATCACAAAGGGCGTTCGATTTACGACAGAAGCTGAAAAAACCGTACTGCAAAGTGTTATTAACGGTGCAGCAGATGCAAAATCGAAAGGTTTGGCGTCCCAACAGGCGTGCGATGACCAGACAAAGGCGCTGACAGACGCGGTGACTGCATTCACAAATACACTCCAAACGGGTACGAACGCAACAACAAACGCGTATCTCCTGCACGCGGTGCAGACCCAGCTGCTGAGCACGGAGAAGGCGTGGTACGCCTATCATCCCGGTCAGCAGCCGCTGAAAAAGGACAGTGCTTACCCGCTGTATATTGGCCCGTGGACGGTCGACGGCACCACCGTAGAGATCGTATGGGAAGCACAGGGCGAAGGCGCACAGTATGTTGAGATAAAGTCGGGAAATGATATCATAGGCTATTATAAGCGGAATGGGATCCAGTATGCAACTTCCAATGGGGCATTGATCACCGATGCGCCAGACGAGCCTAAGAAAGTCCAATTTGTCGCGACGGTAAAGGACTATAATGGAGCAGAGATCGGCAAGCTGGGTACAAACGGCGAATATACCGCCACCATCGGTGCGCCCATCCGAGTGGATACTACAGCCGCGGTCACCGCGCCTAAGATAACCCCCGCCAAAAATAACGACATCTTCCTCCGCGTACCCCTGACGGGCGCGGAATACATTACCGGCATAGACGCCAGCAAGATAACCGTTAAAGGAAATACCAACACCAGCCAAGGTGAGGTCTCCATTACCTCTTCCTCCATAACGGACGGCGGGCGCTGCACGACAAACAGCTCCGGACTGTTCGTGCCTGTCACCGCCTCCTGCGGCGCAATGGAGATGAGACTGGCTCCGACCAGCTCCGGCAGCGGACCAGCGGAACCCGTGCACGGTATCGGCAAAATCACGATCACCATCCAGCCAGAGGCGCTGATGGTGAATGAGGAGAGCGGCTGGTACGTGCCGGATGGAGACCTGACGTACGATGCGGTGGTATGGGGCTGCAATCCCGCGGTAACGATCACGATACAAGGCGCGACCAACAAAGACAGTGCGTATCGGAATGTGAGCGTGCAGATTGAGTACGCATTCAAGAACTTCATCGGTGCGATTGCCTTTGCAACGGAGAACAGCTTCGAAGGCGCGATAGCCGCTGAGCTCAAGGTGCGCTTCAACGCCGGCGATTGGGAGACGGACAAATCGGGGCAGGACCTTATTACCTGCACGAAGGAAAACGTTGCCCTTGACCCGAACAAGACCTATTACATTTGGTACAACTTCAACGGCAACAACAGCAACGACCTCCTGACTACTCCCGGTGACTGGATGAATACAAACCAGACGATCCAGCCCACGAGCGAAACACCGTAAGCAACACACGAACAAGGGCTTTCCCTTTTCCCGAGGTCCGTGTATAATACCGGCACAAGCTGTGCCGGCATCGACGGCAGTCTGTTCGGCTCGAACAACGACTGCACACGTACAGAGTAAAAAGTAGCAACATCGTCCAGTTGCAAACAGAGCACACTTTCCGTAAGCCGACACCCTATCACCATTTTTACTGAACCGATTTCGCGTGTACCTTTTGAGGCAAATGTCCAACTTGGTCATTTGCCTCATTTTTTTGCAACAACTGCTACACACATTTTTGCAAACCTGTGCCCTATCAACGTTTTTTTATTTCTATATTGCCATGCCATTATTTGACCTCGATTGCAAGATCAGGCGTTGCACCGTATTTCCCGCTCAAGTAACTTTTTCGAACATTTTCGCTGGTTGCTGTTCCAAGTATGCTGTAAATTGAAGATGCACCGTCACGTCTGTCTTTATCCACAAAATAAAGCTGATCTTTGCGCAGAATTTTCATATTCAACAGTTCGGTATTATGTGTTATAAACACCAGCTGAGCATGATTTGTGTTGATTTCGGGATTCTGAAATTTATCGATGATAAATTCCACAAACAAAGGATGCAGTTCTTTTTCCAACACATCGACACAAAGGATTCCACCACGATTCAGCGCACGTTCAATGGCCGGTGCGAGAGCCATCAGTTGACGCGTACCATCAGACTCATCTACAAGGTTCAATTCATAATACGCGGTTTGTCCATCACGATTTACGCCCTGGTGGTACGCGGCTGCATGTACTTCACCCATCTGCAGCTTGGTTTCCGAAGCGTTCGGAGCATCCGACAATGCTTGCGTAAACCGCATCAATGATGCTTTGACAGCGTCCGGTAAATCATCAGCTAATGCTGTTTTATTAGATAATTCGGTGTTTTTGATCTTGAACCGCATATCCTGTATGCCCACATCTATTGCCCGGGCATAGGTAGAGATAGCCTGCAGCATATTATCATCTTCTGAATAATTCAGCAGCTGCTCCGGAATATCGGTATAATCACGAGAGAAAAAGATATTATCCCGGAACCACTTCATCGCATCAACACACGTTTTTTCATTCATGGTGCAAGCAACAGAAAAATAGAGCTGATTTTGAGCAACCGCCTCACTGATCAGTTTTCTTTTTCGCTTTTCTGTATTGGCTCTGAAGGTGAAATTTTGATATTCTCTGTCAAAAACGAGCGCTTTCTGTCCCTTAGGGAAATAGTATAGATACTCGCGTGTTACCTGCTCTTTTGTGGCTGCAAATCCATAGACATATTTAATGCCTTCGTGGATATAGGTGAACTCAAAAGCCGTAGGTTTAGTCCGGGAATCATCGTCAAGCATAAAAGGGCGAACAGGGATAGCTGCATTTTCATGCTGCGTGCGCTGAGCATTTTTAATGAATTGGGTTGCCAGCCAAAAGGCACGAATGATATTGCTCTTACCACCACCGTTTTTACCATATATCGCAACCGCCGGAAGTAAATGCATCGGTTTGCCCGATAGTCTATACTCGATTGAAACATTCTTACAGGAACCCAGGTCTGCGGCTTCCATAGATAAAACCGCCTCATCACGAAAAGAACGATAATTCGAAACTTTAAATTCAATAAGCATAAAGTTCACCTCCTGCTGTTGCGATAATTATATCCGTAAACTTAGATAAACACAATAATAAAAATCCAAAACTCCGGAGCCATATGACACCGGAGTGAGATCAATGATATTATATGATGTCAGAGAAACCCACACAGAATAACGATTTCTGTGCGGGTTTTCTTGTGCCATCCTCTAATCACCAGACTTCTCCGGTGCATAAATTTTGCGATATTGCAGCGGCGTCATATTGCATTTCTTATTAAATATCAAGTGGCATGCATAAAGTAAATTGCTTCTCTCATTTTCTCTGTTTCTTGTAAAAGGCCATAACTTGAATTTCAGATAATTCCACAGTATATCTTTTGTGAAATACCATTTTCAGGCAGAATTATACCCCTTTATACCCCCTACGCTAAGGGTATAAAGGGGTATAACGAAACCGCTATTGATCGCTGCGAAACTATATTTCTCCCTACTGTATAATAAAAAACCAGGGTGCCATCATAATGCCGCCATACAAAAACTGTAAACCATTTTTGATGTTATACTTATGTGCCCTCAATTAGAAAGTCCAGCAGTTTTCCCCATCGGCAGCACCACCAGCAGCGTCGTTCCCTTCTCCGAGCTTTGCTCGACCCGCACGGCACCGCCGTGCAGCCGGACGATCTCCTGCACGAGCGCAAGTCCCAGTCCTACGCCGCCCATTGCACGGCTGCGCGACTTATCTACGCGGAAAAACGGCTGAAAAATGCTGTCGCGGTACTCCTCGGCGATGCCCGGACCGGTATCGCGGATGCGGATAGCCGCCTGCTCGCCTTCCCGCTTGACGGACACCTCCACTGAACCGCCTGTGCGGTTGTACTTGATGGCATTTTCTGTTAAATTGAACAACAGCCGGTACAGCAGCACATCACTGCCGATAATCTGCACATTTTCGCCTGTTTGCGTGAGCGTGATACCGTTTTTCTGCGCCAGCGGTGTCAGATCGACCAGCACTTCCTCGACCATCGGTGCAAGGTCGATGCAGTCGGTACGCGGCACCGACCGCAGGTCGCTCATCTCGAGCAGCGTGCGCACGAGCGCACTCAGCCGCTCGATCTGCTCCTGCTGAAAGTGCAGTAATTCCGCGGTTTCTTCACTCATCTGCGGGTGTTCCGCCGCAAAGAGTTCGAGCCGCGTCTGCATGAGCGCCAGCGGTGTCCGCAGTTCATGAGCGGCGTTGCCCGCAAACTGCCGCTGTGCGTCGAACGACTGCGCCAGCCGGTCCAGCATGGCGTTCACCGACTCGCTCAGCTGACGAAACTCGGCGGTTGTGTCCTCGGACAAACGGGTGTCCGTCAGACTTTCCTCGTTGATCTGCTCGGTCTGCCGTGCAAAGTCCTTGAGCGGTTTCAGCGCCCGTCCGCTGACGAAATACGCGATAACGGCGCTCAGCAGCGTCACCAGTGCCGTAATGCACCAGCCGATACGCTCGAAATGCACCTTTTCTGCATTGACCTGCTGCGAAAAATCACTGAAAAATGCCTGTACATTCTCTTTCGGTATCTCGATCGTCATCTGCTGATTGTTCTCCATTTGGTATTCCACCACAAAGCCGTTCAGCGCGTCCATGCTGTCCGAGCCGGAGTAAAACAGCAGCAGATTCAAACTCACGCACGCTGCCGCAATGAGCAGCGCGGTCAATATCGTGATGCGCCACTGAACAGAAATTCGTTTGCTCATTCGCCTGCTCCAATCTCGTAGCCTTGTCCGATCTTATTGCGGATCGGGTCGTAACCCAATGCCGCACGCAGCTTTTTGCGCAGCATGGAAATATGCACACGAATGGAATTGCTGAAACTGTCCACGCTGCTGTCCCAAACGTGCTCGATCAGCTCTTCTTGGCTGATGGGCCGTCCGCGGTTAAGCAGCAGATATTCCAGAATACCGCTTTCCTTGCGCGTGAGCGACACCGCCTGTCCGTTTGCCGTGGCCGTGCGGCTGCGGGTATCGAACGTCAGTCCGCCGCACTGCAGGCATACGTCCTGCTGCACGAACCGACGGCGTGTCAGGCTGCGCACACGCGCCTCCAGTTCCTCCAGATGAAACGGCTTGGACAGGTAATCGTTCGCTCCCGCGTCCAGTCCGTCCACCTTGTCCGAAATTTCGCTGCGTGCCGACAGAATGAGCACGCCGGTCTCCTGGTCGGTCTCCCGCAGAGTGCGCAGAACGGTCATGCCGTCCACCTTAGGCAGATTCAAGTCGAGCAGCACCAGATCGTACTTTTCCACTGCCAGCAGCTCAAGTGCGGCTTCTCCGTCAAAGCAGGTGTCCGCCTCGTAGCCGGACAGGCGCAGTTTTTTCGCAATGTCCTCGCATAAGTCGCGCTCGTCCTCTATCACCAAAAGACGCATGGTCTTTCCTCCTTATCACTTTGTTACCTTTATTATAACAGATGGGGATAAAATTTGTGTTAATCCCACCCGTTCCAAAAAGTTTTTTCGTTTTCTGACGATTTAACACAGATTTTATTCCCGGTGCGGTATACTTGTCTCAACAACTGCGAGAGGAGCATAACGATGCTGCGACAGAAAACCGCCGCCCAGCTTATCCTGCTGGCAGTCGGCATTGCAATGATCGGGTTCGGCCTGTGGAGAGGCGAAGCCGCAACCGTATTATCAAAGGCGATTCGCCTGTGTATGGAGTGTATTGGCATTGGATAAGAGAAAAATTTCCGTTTTAGCCCGTTTCCGCGGCCGGATTCAGGCGGCAGCGACCCTGCTGACCAATATCCACCTGCCGAATTTCATACAGGGCAAACTGTATCAGGGCAGCGGCAAAACCGTCTGCGTGCCCGGCCTCAACTGCTATTCCTGCCCCGGTGCGGCAGGCGCGTGTCCGGTTGGTTCGTTTCAAGCGGTGATCGGCTCATCGAAGTTCAAGTTTTCGTATTACATCACCGGCATTCTGATTCTGCTCGGTGTCCTGCTCGGACGGTTCATCTGTGGTTTTCTGTGTCCGTTCGGCTGGTTTCAAGAGCTGCTGCACAAGATACCGCCCCCTAAGCTGTCTACCAAACGGCTCAAACCGCTCCGGTATGTGAAGTATGTCGTGCTGCTGCTCACGATACTGCTTCCTGTCCTCATCACGAACGAAATCGGCATGGGCGACCCGTTTTTCTGCAAGTACCTGTGTCCGCAGGGCGTACTCGAAGGTGCACTGCCGCTCGCGGCGGTCAATTCCGGTATCCGTGCCGCACTCGGTGCACTGTTTACGTGGAAAGCCGCCGTTCTGCTTACCGTTATCGTGTGCAGCGTGCTGTTTTACCGGCCGTTCTGCAAGTGGCTGTGCCCGCTTGGCGCATTTTATGCGCTGCTCAACCGTGTTTCGCTGTTCCAGATGCAGGTGGATACGCACAAATGCGTCTCCTGCGGCGCGTGTGCCAAAGCCTGCAAAATGGACGTGGATATCACGAAAAATCCCAATCATGCCGAGTGCATCCGCTGCGGCCTGTGCATGAAAGCCTGCCCGACCAACGCCATCTGCTACCGCTACGGTCTGGGCGATAAAACCAAAACGACTGACAAAGGAGAAATTATCTGATGAAACGAAATCGACTGATCGCATTTGCGCTGACTATGAGCCTGCTGCTGGGTGCATCTGCCTGCGGCAAGCCCGCCAAAACCGCCGCCCAGCTGATGGAGGAGGAAAACAACCTGCTCAGCCAGCATCAGGAGCTGTGGGAAAAGGCCATGGACTCGCTCGATAAGGACAACCTGCCCAAGAGCGACAATTACGCTGATGTGCTTGATATTGCGCTTGAAAATGTCAAGGATCAGCTGTCTGACAAGGACTACAAAACGCTGACCAATGATGCCGCCAAGGTTCGCAAGCTGGAAGAACAGATTCAGGCGCTCCCGCAGGAGGAGGAAGGCAATACGGCATCGGACGGCGACGCTTTCCCGTCCTTCGAGGGTAAGGATTTGGACGGCAATGCCGTGGACAGCAGTCTGTTTGCTAAAAACGCGTTTACGGTCGTGAATTTCTGGTTCAGCGGCTGCAAGCCGTGTGTCGCTGAATTGGGTGATCTGGACAAGCTGAACCAGACCGTCAAGACACAGGGCGGCGAAGTCATCGGCATCAACACCGAAACGCTCGACGACAACGCGGACGGCATTGCCGCGGCCAAGCAGATTCTGCAGGCCAAGGGCGCCAGCTACCGCAATATCACCTTTGCGTCCGACAGCGAGGCAGGACAGTTTGCACAGAGCGTCATGGCGTTCCCGACCACCTATGTCATCGACCGCAACGGAAAGATCGTCGGTGAGCCGGTACTCGGCGGCATCACGGATGAAAGCAGCCTGGCACAGGTGCAGAAGAATATTGACACCGCTATCGCAAACGACGCAAAATAACACCAGTGAAAACGGGATAGACCACAGAGAATCGTGGGCTATCCCGTTTTTTGTACGATTTTTTACTTTTGCAACCTCCTTCTCATAGATTTTCCAAGTGCTCTGAAAAGCACAAAAATCGCTGATTTTCTCTTTTTCCACACGAAACAGACCGGACAGTGCTTCTGTTCGCTCTGCTTCTTTTAAAAGACTGTAACCTGAATTTTAGATCATTCCATAATACGTCTCCCGAAATACCATTTCCAGATAGAATTATACCCTTTTATACCCCCCTAAGCTAAGGGTATAAAGGGGTATAATAAAAAGCACAGACATTTCTGTCCGCGCTGATTGAAATAATTCCCTTTTTATTATAAAAAACTAGGACGCCGTCGCAACGCCGCCCCGTACAAAAACTATTTATAGTTTTTTGATGCTGTGATTATTATATATGCTCTCAATCTGAAAATCAACCCTTATTCTACAACTTTTAGCATATATTGAACTAGTAGGCGGTCAATGATCTTTATTTTTATACCTTCTATTATTCTCAACCAACTCGTCAAACGTCACCGGCTCATATCCATTGACATCC
>CAVLCS010000103.1:0-9196 GCA_963661675.1 Bulleidia sp. | reverse complement strand
CTGCGGCATATACTGTCATGAAACAAGTTCTTATGAGGAAGGATGGGACGCGAATGGATCAGAACGAACTGCTTCGCCGTCTTGCGGCACAGGCCGGCGGAGACGCGGCACTCGAACGGCTTTCCGGTGCGCTCGGCACCGCGGACGGCAAGCGTGCGGTCGAGCAGCTGTCCGCGCAGCACGCTGACGAGTTAGAGCAGGCCGCAAAAGCCGCTCAAAGAGGTGATATGCGCAGCGCGGCACAGGCGGCGCAAAAGCTCATGCAGACACCTGAGGGTGCACGGCTTGCCGCACAGCTGCGGCACATTTTCGGCAAATAAGGAGGCGTTTGGATGGAAAATGATATGCTTTCCTCGCTGCTGAACGACCCGGAGGCACTGCAGAACGCGATGAAAACCGTGTCCGACCTGCTCGGTGGTCAGCCGTCGGCGCAGACGGTGCCGCAGAGCACCTACGATCCGGCCTCCGAAATGATGCAGAAGGCCCTTCCGGTCATCGGTGCGATCGCACAGAGCGGACAGACGGCCGTCAAACCGGAAAAACGTGCCCTGCTCGGGGCACTCAAGCCGTTTGTGGCCGAGGAAGTCTCCGGTCAGTTCGACCGTGCCCTGCGGCTTGTCAGCATGGCGCGAATGGCTCGCGCGGCACTCGGACAGGTGAATCTCTCACCGGACGATACGGCTCCCAGAGCATTGTAGGAGGTGATGCGCGTGTATAACCGCTATCTTGCCGCCGCAGAGCAGGCCGCACCGGACACCGCCGAACAGCCGCATACCGGCACCTTTTCCGGTCTCGGGCGTACGTTAAATGAGCGTCTGCAGGGCGTCCGGCTGGATATGGATACCATGATCGCTCTGCTCATCGTGTGGTTCCTGCTGATGGACGATGACGGTGTAGTGGACTGGGAACAGTTTCTGCTCACCGCTGCCCTGCTGCTGTTCGGACTGTGAGTACATGAAAAAACTGCTGCGTCAAAATCTGTGCAGCAGTTTTTTATTTAAGGCATCCTGCCACCGTAGGGGCGGACCAATGTGTCCGCCCAGACTCTAACGGCTGCAGACCGTAAAATAAGGGCGGACACACTGGTCCGCCCCTACGAAAGCCTGATCCTTCGGATTGCTATTAAAGGATAGGACCAGAGCCATCATCCTTCTCCTTGGTGATGGATTTGATCTCCACGGTATAGCTGTCGCCTTCCTCAGTGGTAACATCAACCTTATCACCGACCTTTTTGCCGAGCGGCGCTTTACAGCTGATTCTACCGTTCAGCGGGTCACAACGCACGGTGGTAACAACCTGAATGGTATCCGTGTCGTCATCGTCCTCGAACAGCAGTTCCACCTTATCGAACAGGCCGACTTCATCTGCGCCCGCCTTATCCTCAATGACGTGCGCGGACTTGATCATGCGCTCCAGATAGCGGATGCGGCTGCGGTTGCGGTTCTGCGCCTGCTTGGCGGCTTTGTATTCAAAATTTTCGCTCAGATCACCGAAGGCGCGTGTGCGCTTGACCTCCTCGATCAGCTCGGGCATCAGCTCCAGCTTGCGGTGGTCAAGCTCCTTCTGCATCATTTCAATGTCCTGTGCGGTCAGATCGTCATGCATAGTTTTCATTTCCTTTCATTTATGACTTAGATTATATGCCGTTTTACCCGATTTTGCAACGTCTGTTCCCCGTCAAATTTCCGCATCGTCAAATCCTCGCGATAGGCACGCAGAAAGTTCAACAAATTGCACAATTTTCTAATTTTCCGGCATTTTTATTTGCCGTATCGTTTTCCATATGGTATACTGTTGCTATACGCCTGTACACCACAAAGCAGGGTGCTGACGTTTCTCCGTCGGCCGCCCTGCTTTTTACTGTGTGCAGGAGAAACACAAAAAAGGGGAATGAAAACATCATGGGAACTGCATTTTTGCGGCAGCTTCAACGGGAATTCAAGGGCTACAACGGCCAAAAGCTGGCCAAGGACCTGATGGCCGGTCTGACCGTTGCGGCAGTGGCACTGCCTCTGGCACTGGCGTTCGGCGTATCGGCCGGTGCGACAGCGGCCTGCGGTCTGGTTACGGCGATCGTGGCCGGTCTGATCATTTCGGCGCTGACCGGCGGCTACTATCAGATCTCCGGTCCGACCGGTGCAATGGCGGCTATCCTCGGCTCGCTGATCGCGACCTACGGCATGCAGGGTATGTTCGTGGCGACCTTTCTCGCCGGTGCACTGCTCATCCTTGCGGCTGTGCTGCACCTCGGCAACCTGACTGCCTTCGTACCTGCGCCGGTTATCACCGGTTTTACCTCGGGCATTGCGGTCATCATTGCGATGGGTCAGATCGACAACTTCTTCGGCACGCACTCGGAAGGGGCCAGTGCGATTGCGAAGATCATCTCGTATAAGGATCTCGGCTTCCATCCGGATATCGCCACCACGCTGATCGCACTGTTTGTTGTTCTGCTGATGGTGTTCTTCCCGAAAAAGTGGAACGCGGTCGTTCCGGCGTCGCTCATCGGCATTATCATCGCAACTGCGGCAACGATGATCCTCAAACTGGATGTAGCGACCGTCGGTGAGATTCCGAAAACGCTCATGCTGCCGGACCGTCTGTCTCCGGCGCAGATCGACTGGGCCACAGTTCCGGCGCTGCTGGCACCGGCGTTCTCCATCGCGGTGCTGAACATGCTCGAAAGCCTGCTGTGCGGCGCGTCTGCCGGCCGTGCGACCGGCGTCAAGCTCAACAACGACCAGGAGCTGTTCGCACAGGGTGTTGGCAACATGGTACTGCCGATGTTCGGCGGCATTCCGGCGACTGCCGCACTGGCGCGTACCTCGGTAGCGGTCCGCTCGGGTGCACAGACCCGTCTGACCGGTATCTTCCATGCGGTCGGTCTGCTGATTATGATGTTCCTGCTTGCGCCGGTCATCCAGAATGTACCGCTGGCCGGTCTGGCAGGCGTGCTGATGGTAACGGCATGGCGCATGAACGAGTGGCACGCCATCAAGTACATGTTCAGCCACCGCTTTAAGGGTGCTATGGCGAAGTTCATCGTCACCATGATCTGCACCATCGTGTTCGACCTGACGGTTGCGATCGTTGTCGGCGTCGGTCTCGGTCTGATCCTGATGGTTGCCCGTCTGTCCAAGCTGCAGATCAACTACGAGCGCGTGGACATGTCCCGCATCAAGAACGACGATGCGGCGCTGAACGAGCGTTACAGCAATGCAATGGTCGCGTACATCACCGGTCCGCTGATCTTCGCCAACATCGAGACCATCGAGCAGCTCACCGAGCGTGTCGGCACCTGCGATACGCTGCTGCTGTCCATGCGCGGTGTGCCGTACATTGATATTTCGGCGGCACAGGCACTGATGGATATCCTGCGTGCGCTGCACGAGGACGGCGTGGACATTGTGCTGTGCGGCCTGCCGAGCAGTGCCATGAAGATGATGCACCGCTCCGGCATTTACGATATGGTCGGTGAACAGGGCTTCTACTGGAGCGTGGAACGCGCTCTGCTGGATCTCCGTCCGCATACCGGTAAAAAGTAACAACGCACAAGGCGTATGTCTGGGACATACGCCTTTTCTCTTGTGAGCATTGCACAAAATCTTTTCATAGTTTTAATGCAATATAACGAAAATATGTATTGCGTTTTTTCTGAAATGCGCTATAATATAATCGTAATCAGAAAGAACAGAAAATATTGATAGCACCGTCAAGGGACGGACGCAAGGAGGCTAATTATTATGACTAAGAAGGAATACATCCGCACGCTCGGCGAGATCGCTGGATCCATGTTTATGCAGAACCCCGGCTACTCCTGGAGAGGCAGCATGGCTTGCCGCGATTTCTCCAAGACCCGCAAGTAAAATAATCGTAATCAAAACGAACAAGAAAACATTGACAGCACCGTCAAAGGACGGATTTAAGGAGGCTAATTGATATGACTAAGAAGGAATACATCCACGCACTCGGTTCGATCGGCGAATCTATGGCAATGTGCAACTCCGGCGCTGCATGGAGAAGCAGCGTAGCTCGCCGCGATTTCACCCGCAAGTAAAATAGACGAGAAAAGACCGCTGTACGATGTGCAGTGGTCTTTTTTGTCGGCTTTGGCGATGGAAACACAGCAGATTCCCTGCCGGAGCACTTGACAAAAGTGCGCCTGACCTTTACAATAATACTGTTGTACGCAGGGTTAGTTCATCGGTAGAACGGTCGCTTCCCAAGCCACAGAGGCGGGTTCGATTCCCGTACCCTGCTCCAAAAAACACAGCCACCCAAATGGGTGGCTGTGTTTTTTCGTGTATGGGTGCCGAATCGAACCTTTGGTTTAATCGTTATATTCGTTAGATTATCGCTTGCGAAGCGAACGAATCTGGCCTACCCGGCAGGGGCACAAGAGGGTAGACACCAAGGTTTCCACCCTCTTGTGAATCACCCCTTTCCTAAGAGGGCACGGCGAAATTTGCAGAGCTGAGACTATAAAGGAACGACAGAGGATTTTCCCTACCGTAGGGGCGGACCAATGTGTCCGCCCATTTCTTTACCTCTACGCAATGTCAGATACCGTACTGCTACATATACGGTTCATTCTCCGCAGGGTGCGGCATGACAGTGCCGCACAACTCATTTTCGCGTTATTACGGACGGCACCTGCGAATTACACCGATTTCACCAACCTGCACACATTCGACCATCGGTATCTCTTCACTCTCCACTCCTCACTCTTCACTCTCTCAAAACTCCTACCTTGCAGAAACTCTCAACTCTGCACAAACAAAAAGAGCGGTCGGAGACCGCTCTTTTGTCCCTAAAGGGGTATCAGCACGCGTCCTTTTCCGAGCAGAATTTGACTTCTTTGCCCTCGAGGATCATATTGGTGGTGCGAACCGCACACATTTTGCCGCACATCGAGCAGGTATGCCGCTCGGTCGGCGGGACCTGGTTATAGAACCGCTCTGCCTTTTCCGGATCGAGCGCCAGCGCGAACTGTGCAGGCCAGTCCAGCTTATGCCGCGCCTCCGCCATGGCGTTATCGCGGTCACGCGCACCGGGCAGGCCGAGTGCGATATCAGCGGCATGCGCCGCGATCTTGCTGGCCACGATGCCCTCGCGCACGTCGTTCTCGTCCGGCAGGCGCAGGTGCTCCGCCGGTGTGACATAGCACAGGAAGTTTGCGCCGGCCTGTGCGGCAATGGCACCGCCGATGGCCGAGGTGATATGGTCGTAGCCCGGTGCTATGTCGGTGACGAGCGGCCCGAGGACATAGAAAGGCGCTCCATGGCAAAGGCGCTTTTCCATCTGCATATTGGCCGCGATCTCGTTCATCGCCATGTGGCCGGGACCTTCGATCATAACCTGTACGTCCTTCGCCCATGCACGCTGTGCGAGGTGGCCGAGTTCGATGAGTTCGCTGATCTGCCCCGGGTCGGATGCGTCGTCGATACAGCCCGGACGCAGTGCGTCTCCGAGCGAGATCGTGACGTCGTAGCGTCGGAGAATGTCCAGCACCTCGTCGTAATACTCGAAGAACGGATTCTCGTTGCCGGTCATCTTCATCCACGCAAACAGCAGTGAGCCGCCGCGAGAGACAATGTTCATCTTGCGTCCCTCACGCATGAAGGCTTCGACGGCCCGGCGGTTGATGCCCGCATGGATGGTCATAAAGTCCACGCCTTCCTTGGCGTGTGCTTCGACGACACGCAGGAAATCCTGTGCGGTGATATCCAGCAGGTCCTTTTCCAGATAGCCGATCGCGTCATACATCGGCACGGTGCCGATCATCGCGGGCGACATGTCGATCAGCTGCTTGCGGAAGGTGTTGGTCTTGCCGTAATTGGACAGGTCCATGATGGACTCCGCGCCCATGTCAACAGCCATACGCACCTTGCGCAGCTCCATCTCGTAGTCCTTGCAGTCACCCGAAATGCCAAGATTGACATTGATTTTGACGCGAGTGCCGTCGCCGACCGCTTCCGCGGACAGGCTTTTGTGATTGATGTTCGCCGGAATCGCAATCGTACCCTTTGCGACTCGTTCCATGATGAACTCGACCGGACGGTTTTCCTTCTTGGCGACCGTCTCGATCTCCGGCGTGACGATACCGCGCTTTGCGGCATCCATCTGCGTTGCATAATTTCTCATGGTTTACTGATACTCCTTTGGAATTAGGCAATGCCGCAGCTTTAATTGTGCGGGATTGCCTTTAATATTGCTCCGGAGTGCGGTTTTGGGATAGAGCATCGAGGCATGCGGTGCGCTCTGTCCTGATGCTCCTGCCGCACTTCGGCGGCATGCGAAATTACTTCTTCCACCGGCGCATCGCAATGCGCCAATGCAATACTCCAACAAAGTCCAGCTTTGCCGGACTTTGTTTCCTCTGCTTCGGGACGAGTGTCCCGAACCACCTTTGCCGTGCAAAGGTGAGGGGGTTATCCGAAAAAGTTTCTATGGAACTTTTTCGGTATCTAAGGGGGACGGAGTCCCACTTAGAGGTCGTTAGACGTATAAGTAGTCGGCCATAACCGGCTGTAAACCGTGTTCGCAGATTGCGTTATACACCTCATCGACCGAGCGGCCGTCCGAAATCTCGAACTGCTCATCGCCCTTATCCTCGCCGGAGTGGCCGCCGATGCCGACATCTACGCCTGCGGAAATCTTGGTCGCGGCAATGCCGATGATATTATCGCGGAATCCCGCTCGTTCACGGGTGGAGATGGTGATGGACGCGAACGGCATGAAGATGCGGTAGGCACAGATGACCTGCAGCAGCTGCGGCTCGTGGACGTCCTTCGGGTTGATCTTATCGTTATTGATGATCGGGCGCAGGCGCGGACACGAGAAGGCGATCTCTGCGTGCGGGTACTTGCGCTGGAGCAGATACGCGTGCAGACCGGTTGCAAAGGCGTCCTTGCGGAAGTCGGACAGACCAAGCAGCGCCGCAAAGCCGACACCGCGCATGCCGCCCATCAGCGCACGCTCCTGCGCGTTCAGGCGGTACGGGAAAATGCGCTTGTGGCCGCCGAGATGCAGGGTTTTGTACTTCTGGTCGTCGTAGGTCTCCTGAAAAACGGTGACGTAGTCCACACCGCATTCGTGCAGATAAGCGTACTCGTCCACGTTCAGCGGGTAAATCTCGATGCCGATGACGCGGAAATACTTGCGCGCCAGCTTGACGGCCTCGCCGATGTAGGACACCGGCGACATGGCACGGCTCTCGCCGGTCAGCAGCAGGATTTCCTGCAGGCCGGTCTCCGCGATAGCCTTCAGCTCAGCTTCGATCTCGTCCATGTCCAGCTTTGCACGACGGATCTTGTTATGACAGTTAAAACCGCAGTAAATGCAGTAATTTTCGCAGTAATTGGCGATATACAGCGGCGTGAACATCTGCACCGAGTTGCCGAAGTGCTTACGCGTTTCGGCCTGTGCGCGCTGCGCCATCTGCTCGAGGAACGGCAGGGCCGCCGGAGACAGCAGCGCCGCGAAGTCCTCCGGCGAGAGCACGTCCTTGCGGAGTGCACGCAGCACGTCAGCCGCGGTATAGGCGTCCGCGTCGTAGGCGTTCATGCTGGAAATGACCTCGTCCTGCACCTCGCAGCCGATGTTGTCCATGCCCGGCTGGTATTCCATGTGGTCGGTCTCAGCGGTGATATATTTCGCGGAGATAATTTCGGTTTTTTCGTTTTCCATGACAAATATCCCTCTTTCTCGCGCTTAATCCTGCAGAAAACCGGTCAGCGGAGAGGACGCAGAAGCGGTTTCTCTTACGCGGCCCAGACCCGCGAGGTATGCCGTGCGGCCTGCTTCGATGGCTTTCTTGAACGCTTCTGCCATCGCCGGAATATCGCCTGCGGTGGCAATGGCCGTATTCGCCATGATGGCTGCCGCGCCCATTTCCATCGCTTCGCACGCCTGCGACGGACGGCCGATACCGGCATCGACGATAATCGGCAGGTCGATTTCGTCGATGAGGATTTTGATGAACTCGCGGGTGGCAAGGCCCTTGTTCGTGCCGATCGGAGCCGCCAGCGGCATGATGGACGCCGCACCGGCATTGACCAGATCACGAGCCACGTTCAGATCGGGATACATGTACGGCATGACAACAAAGCCTTCCTTGGCGAGAATCTCGGTCGCACGGATGGTCTCCTGGTTGTCCGGCAGCAGGTACTTGGAGTCGCGCATGATTTCAATTTTAACGAAATCACCGCAGCCGCACGCGCGGGACAGTCGTGCAATGCGAACCGCTTCATCAGCGTTGCGGGCACCCGAGGTGTTCGGCAGCAGCGTTACGCCCTCCGGAATGTAGTCGAGGATGTTCGCTGTGCCGCCTTCATTTGCGCGTCGCAGTGCCAGCGTGATGATCTGTGCGCCTGCGTTCTGTACAGCGGCGTTGATAAGATCGAGCGAATACTTGCCCGAACCAAGGATAAAGCGGGACTGGAACTCGTGTCCGCCGATAATCAATGTATCTTTCATGTGAAAAACTCCTTTTTTCTTGACCCGTTTGAGGGAAACGTGTAGAATTATCTTATAAAAGTGAAAGGGGAACGTAAAAGTGAAAAAGTTTATCGAAGAGTTCAAAGCCTTTGCGCTGCGCGGCAACGTGATGGACATGGCCATCGGTGTTATCATCGGCGGCGCTTTCACCAGCATTGTTACCTCGCTGACCGAAAACCTCATCAATCCGATCATCGGCCTGCTTGGCGGCACGGATTTGAGCGGTTTTGTGCTCACGCTCGGACCGGTCGAACTGCGCTACGGTGCGTTCATCACCTCGGTCATCAACTTCCTGATCATGGCGTTCGTGCTGTTCTGTCTGCTCAAGGCGGTCAACAAGCTGACCAGCATTGGCAAAAAGCCGGAAGCGCCCGCAGCGCCGACCATCAAGGTTTGCCCGTTCTGCTGCAGCGAGATTCCGATCAAGGCAGTGAAGTGTGCACACTGCGGCTCCGACCAGCCCAAGGAATAATTGAGAATTGAAAATGGAGAATGGAGAATGAAAGTTTTCGGCTTTCGTTCTCCATTTTTATTTTTCATTGCGTTAATTTAGCAATGATATGCCAAATATTCTGCACCCTCTATCCTAATTTTCAATTCTCCTACAATAATAATTAAGGTTTAAGGCGCGGCCGCCAGCCGCGTCTTTTTCCATCTCAAAGCCGAAGCTGTTAGAATAAGAGAGTAATGGCCTGAC
>CAVLCS010000102.1:0-9277 GCA_963661675.1 Bulleidia sp. | reverse complement strand
GAAAAAAGCCCAGCTGGATGCTGGACTTCCAACCAATATTTATTGTAATAGGAGGCATAGCCATGCAATCCCACACTTACCTTGCCATCGACCTGAAATCTTTCTATGCCTCCGTGGAGTGCCAGGAGCGCGACCTCGATCCGCTCGACACGCACCTTGTGGTCGCGGACGAGACCCGCACGGACAAGACCATCTGTCTGGCGGTGACGCCGTCGCTCAAAAGCTACGGCATTTCCGGCCGCGGACGGCTGTTTGAGGTGCGTCAGCGCGTCAAGCAGGTCAACGCCGAGCGGCTGCATCATGCACCCGGGCATGCGTTCACCGGCTCGTCTCACTCGGCCGCAGAGCTGCAGAAAAATCCGTCGCTTGCGATGGATTTTATCATCGCACCGCCGCATATGGCGCATTATATGGCGTACAGCAGCCGGATTTACGCCATTTACATGAAATATGTCGCACCGGAGGACATGGTGGTGTACTCGATCGACGAGGTGTTCATGGACGTGACCGGCTACCTTGAAACCTACGGTCTGACCGCACGTGAGCTGGCGCGGAAAATCATCCTCGATGTACTGCGCACCACCGGCATCACCGCCACGGCCGGCATCGGCACCAATCTGTTCCTGTGCAAGGTGGCGATGGATATCGTGGCCAAGCACATTCCCGCCGACCGGGACGGCGTGCGTATCGCCGAGCTGGACGAGCGCAAATTCCGGCACGAATTATGGTCGCATCAGCCGCTGACCGACTTCTGGCGCGTGGGACGCGGCACCGCGAAAAAACTCGAGCAGCACGGCATGTGGACCATGGGCGATATCGCATTGTGCTCGGAGAAAAATGAGGATTTGCTGTACAAATTGTTCGGCAAAAACGCGGAACTGCTCATCGATCATGCCTGGGGATGGGAGCCGTGCACGGTCGCGGACATCAAAGCCTACAAGCCGAGCACCAACAGCATCAGCACCGGACAGGTGCTCGCGTGTCCGTATATGGCGGACAAAGCACGTCTGGTTGTCCGTGAGATGGCGGATCAGCTGGTGCTCGATCTGGTGAGCAAGGGGCTTGTCACCGACCAGATCGTGCTGACTGTCGGGTACGATATCGACAACCTGAACGATCCGGCACGGCGGATAAACTTTCACGGCAAGACCGAGACCGACCGCTACGGACGCACGCTGCCAAAGTCCGCACACGGCACACAGAACCTCGGGGAACTGACCTCGTCCACCCGAAAAATCATGGACGCGGCAACGGCTCTGTTCGATCGCATTATCGACCCGAATCTGCTCATTCGGCGCATGTATCTGGTGGCAAACCACATCATTCCGGAATCAGACGTTCCCAAACCGGCTCCGTGTGAGCAGCTTGACCTGTTTACCGACTACGCCGCCGAGCAGGAACGCCAAAAGACCGAGCAGGCCGCACTCGAGCGTGAGCGCAAGCTGCAGCAAGCAGCGCTTGCCATCAAGAGCAAATACGGCAAAAATGCCTTGCTCAAGGGCATGAACCTCGAGGAAGGCGCGACCGCCATCGAGCGCAACGGCAAAATCGGCGGACACAACGCATAAAAGGAGATAAATCATGAACCCAATCGACATTATGAAACGCCCACAGCCGTACATGAGCGGCCACGAAAACGCACCGCACGAGGCCCAGGACCGCGCTAAGCAGTTCTGCTGGGAGTATAACCGCACGGCACCGAACGAACCGGACAAGCGCCGTGCGATTCTCGAAGACCTGCTCGGCACCTGCGATCCGCTGACCTTTATCGAGCCGGATTTCCGCTGCGACTACGGCTTTAACATTCACACGCACGGACTGGCGTTTTTTAACTATAACTGCGTGATTTTGGACACTTCTCCGGTGCATATCGGTGCGGGAGCCTTTATCGCGCCCGGCGTTTGTCTGGCGTGCTCGGGTCACGCGATCGACCCGGAGCAGCGTGCTCAGGGCATCGGCACCTCGGCGCCTATCACGCTCGAGGACAACGTGTGGATCGGTGCAAACGCCACCGTGATCGGCGGCGTGACCATCGGCGCCGGCTCGATCATCGGCGCCGGCAGCACGGTAACGCACGATATTCCCGCCGGTGTCATTGCCGCCGGTTCGCCGTGCAAGGTGATCCGTCCGCTCACCGAAGCGGACAAAATCGATCCTTCTGCGCTTGATTTTTAAATCCGGCGTTAAGATAATGTAAATAATTTTCTGATTTTCTCCTGTTCAGTGACTTTCTGTGTCGAATTTTCGACATTTCGGGAAATTGCCCTTGCATATGGCAATCATAGGAAATATAATAGATGCACAGCAACACTCCCAATATATCTTTATATATCTTTTCTGGAAGGATTGCGAAGCCGCAAGGCAGCTGCATACGGAGAAGGCTTATGAAAATTATTTGCGAAAAAGGCTATCACGCCGGAAATGTCCTGCGTCTGGTAGCGGAATATTTGGAAAAACAATATCCGGAGAATATGCTTCTGGATGAAAATATGGAAATTACGCTCTCGTTCAAGGGCAGTGAGAACGACCAGACCGTTGTGCTCGGGGATGACGAACTGCAGCTGTCGCACCACACAGCCAACCACTCCGAGGATTACTATAATAATGATGTGCTGACCCATCTCTACACCCGCTGCAAGTACGAGCACGACCTCAAGGTCTTTCAGCTGACCGACTATGCGCGGCTGACCTGCATTTACATTGATGCCGTCGGTCTGCACGAGGTGAACAACCACCTCGGCCATGAAGAGGGCGACCACATGCTGCGCCGCATTGCGGACGGCATCCGTGAGTATTTCCCGAACGATTCCGCGTACCGCATCGGCGGTGACGAGTTTGTCATCCTGTGTCCGGATCGGGCACCGGAGGAGATCGTGAAAAGCCTTACGCTGTTCCGTCATACCGTGCAGGAGATGGGCTACGAGGTCTCGGTCGGTGTGGCGGAGAGCACGGACAGCCGATGGCTGAACGAGACGGTCAATCGGGCCGAAACGGCTATGCGACATGACAAAATGGAGTTTTACCGCAATAACGGCGGTCTCCGCCAGATGCGTATCATCAACGAAAAACTGGAAAAACTGCTCATCAAAAAGCAGGATGTCACCCATTTTCTGCAGGTCATTGCACCGCTTTACAAGGGTGTGTATCTGGTCAATTCGAGACAGGATACCTGCCGGTATATCTATGTTCCGCCGTATTTTAAGACCATGCTGGATAACAATCATCAGGCGTTTATGCCTTCCATGCACGATTACTGCCGGGAACTGGTTCGGCCGGAGTATTACGACCGGTTTCAAACGCTGCTGGATTACCGCTATGTGGAGCAGCAGCTGGCAGCCAACGGCGCTCTGGAAGTGACCTATCAGAAGCTGGACGGCAACTGGGTGCATCTGAAGATCACATTTGCAGACCCGAATGCTGCAAATGCGCATGAACAGCTGTGGATTTTCCTGGACGAAACGCAGTAAACGAAAGCAGGTGAGCCATGTCTGCAATCGACAACCGAAAATATGCGGAGATCATGGATCTGCCGCATCATGTTTCCAAAACGCGTCCGCAGATGCCGATGCACGACCGTGCGGCGCAGTTTTCGCCGTTTGCGGCGCTGACCGGGTATGCCGGTGTGATCCGGGAGACCGCACGGCTGACCGATCGCAAGATCGAGCTGGACGAGACTATGCTGGCTGCGCTCAACGAGCGGTATCAGCTGCTGCTTTCCGTGCTCGATGCCGAACCCGAGGTGGAAATTACCTATTTCCAGCCGGATGAGCGAAAATCCGGCGGTTCGTACCGCACGGTGGTTGGTATTGTCAAAAAGGCGGACGAGTTCTCGCGGCAGCTGACGCTGACGGATGGTACGGTGATTCCGATGGAGGATGTGTTGACGTTAGACAGTGCGATATTTGGACAGAGTGAATAAGAAAATCCACGCTTTTCACAAAGAAGAGCGTGGATTTTTGTGCATTCAGTGCAGAGCATCAAGCTCTTCCTGCAGATAGCGGAAGAACAATCCGGCGTGGTAGCCATCCGCGACAGCGTGTGCAATGGTGATATTGACCGGCATATTGACCTTATCGCCGGACTTCTCGTACTTGCCCATGACAACGATCGGAAAGTACGCCGGCTGTCCGTCCGCGACGCGGCTGCCGCAGCCGGTAAATGCGGTCCACGGCGTGCAGGA
This sequence comes from Bulleidia sp., assembly GCA_963661675.1. Lineage (GTDB taxonomy): Bacteria > Bacillota > Clostridia > Oscillospirales > Butyricicoccaceae > Agathobaculum. The sequence continues at coordinate 5,097 of CAVLCS010000102.1, read as the reverse complement.
CACGCAGTAGAAATTCGTAGGCTGGTTCGGCTTGGTCTTGATGCCCTTGACGTCCTTATAGGTCTCCATATCCGCGGTGATGGCGTTGTAAAATGTAGAGAAATCCTCGGAAAAGTCCGACCAACAGTCGGAAAACGTGCAGTCATTCGGATGGAAGAACGTAAAATTCGGCACGATCTTATCCCAGACGCACAGTTCGCCGTCTGCGTTTTTGAACATGCGGAAGTTCTCGATGCGGCCCAGCGCCTTAGTGACGCAGTAAATCGCGGCCGCGTAGAATTTATAGCCGTGTGTATGGCAGAAATCCAGCAGATTCTTCACATCCACTGGTGCGGTCATGTTGAATTCGACCTTGAGGGCCTCGGTGTAGTAGCGGTAGTGCTCACGGCGAGGCCAATTTTCCATATCAACTTTTTTGTACGATTGCATAGTGTTCCATCCTTTCGCCTGATGGTTACTCTGATTATAGCACAACCGAGCATCAAGCGGGAGCGGAAATTGCATTTTCGGCAAGAGAATGCTACAATAGCAGGGAACAGGAGGCGCAAATATGGATTACAAACGATTTAACGATACGATTCTCGTGCGGATGGACCGCGGTGAGGAGGTTTTAGAGCAGGTGAAGGCGGTGGCCCTCAAGGAGCACATTACGCTCGCGAGCGTGCAGGCGCTCGGTGCGATCAATGATTTCACGGTCGGCGTGTATAATGTGGCGGAAAAGAAGTATTACGCGAACGATTTCAAGGGCAGCTTTGAAATTGTGTCGCTGACCGGCACGATCGACACGATGAACGACGAATTTTACTGTCATCTGCACCTGAGCGCAGGCAATGAGCAGGGTCAGGTGTTTGGCGGACACCTCAACCGTGCGGTCGTCAGCGCAACCTGCGAGATGGTGATTCGCTTGATCGACGGCAAAATCGACCGCAAATACGACGATGTGACAGGACTCAATCTATTTCATCTCGCATAATACGAAAGGCTATCCGCTCGGGATAGCCTTTTTGCTTAGTTTATCTGTTCTGCGGCGAACTGTGCCGCACCTGCGGCGGCTTCCTCGCGGCCGTCGGACAGCGTGAGCGGACAGCCAAAGGCGGTTGCAAAGCTCTGCTGCAAATACGGGTTCTGCCGCAGACCGTTGCCCGAGCCGATGAGGTTTTTCGGCGTGCCGCCGGCCTGCAGGTACGCGGCGTACATCCGGTGCAGCTCGTCGGCCATGCCGTCCATCACGCCGTAAATCAGGTGCAAAGGCGTGAAATTGTGCGTTGTGAGACCGGAAATGCTGCCGGTTAGGCTGCTGTCTGCGCGTGTGCCTTCAAACAGGGTGCAGACGGCAGGCACGTCCGCCGGACGCGGATTTTCCTTCAGCAGACGCGCCATGGCATCGTAGCAGCTGTTCGTTTCCATGCCAAGCATGGACGCAGCTGAGCGGAAAAACTGCTCGAGCAGCGCGTAAGCGCGTCCGCCGCACAGCGACGCACCCGCCAACAGATAGCCGCCGCCCGGCATCGGACGGGTTTCCAGACCGTCCACTTGCAGATACTGCGGTGTAAACACGGAAAACTGGCTGCCGGTGCCGACATTCACGAGCATTTCGGCGGTTTTGTCGCGTACCGAGCGAAGAAAGCTGGCTTGATTGTCGCCGATGGCGGCACAGACCGTGGCACCGCGGTAGTGCCCGATAACCGGCTCTGCGGCAAGCCGCGGGACAAATTTCGGGTCGATACCGGCATTTGGCAGGGCGGTTTGGTCGAAAACACGGTGTTCCGCATCGAAAAAGCCGATGCTTGCGGCATTGCTGGCATCCATGAGCGGAACCGCCAATCCGCACAGCCGCATGGCAATGTAGTCGCCGATGGTGCAGCAGGTGACGGCCGCAGGCGGCACAAGTCCGGCGGAAAGGTTGTACGCGTGCGTTACCAGACCGTAGCCGGACGCAGCCAAGCAGCCGGTCACGCGCGTGAGGTACTGCACCCAGCTTTCGGTTTCGCTGTGCGGCAGGTCGCCGCGTGCGTCCTGCCAGGTGTACAGCGGACTGACGGCGTTTCCGGCCGCGTCCACGTACAGGATGCCGTGCATTTGACCGGTCACGCCGATAGATTGGATATCCGGATAGCGGTCAAACAGCGTTTGGACCACGGAAAGCGCGGTCTGCGTGATCTTTTCCACGTCCTGCTCGCGTGCGCACGGCAGCGCAGACGGAATAAATGCACCGTTCGCCCGTGTTTCACTGGCGAGAAACTGCCCGTCCTCGAGCACAGCCGCGCTGATAGTCGTGGTGCCGATGTCAATGCCTAATGTTTTCATGCTGGTCCCCTCGGTTCGCCTGTTGGTTCTGTCAGCAGTATAGCACAGAGAAGCAGGCATGAAAAGAAATTGCGCACAAAATTATCCACAAGTTTGTGGATAGTTTACCGACTTGCAAAAGCCAATCCACATGCTATAATAAAGTCGCAAGACAGAGAAAAGGGAGCGAAAAACATGGACCGAAATTTTCTCAAGCAGAGCATTCGGCGTGAGCTGGACTACTACAAGGAAGGTCTGTTCAACGAGGACGAGGACGAATACTGGGAGCGTGCCTGGGCGGCGCCGGATGACGACGACAGCATGGCGGAAAACGGTTTTCTCAATGTAGCGATGGCGCACCTGCAGGGAGATGAATGTGACGAAATCGTTCTGCTCGGCACGGAATACGGCTATCATGAGCCGGATTATGATACTTATATCGACATCGGCCGCGCGTTCGTCAACGACACAGACACCGGTTTTCTGCAGACCGAGGGAACCGAGGACGATTGGGAACAGCTGATCGATGATATTGCGGAAATTTTGGAGGGGAAGATAGAGTAACTTTTCACGGAGTTTTCCACAGTGCTGTGGATAAAATTTTACAGAATTTCGCTATGGATAAGTGTAGGGTTGTGGTATACTGTTAATATCAGCTATGCCGACAAAAGGAGGACTGCATATGCCGCTGCCGCAAACTACACATTGCACCTACGCTGACTATCTGGCGTGGGACACAGAGCAGAAATATGAGCTGTTCGACGGCATACCGGTCATGCAGGCACGCCCGAGTATTCAGCACCAAAGCATAGAAGGCGGACTGCTGCAGCAGCTGCGCAACTTTCTGGACGGCAAACCGTGCCGTGCCTTTGCGGAGATCGAGGTGCTGTTTCCGGACCATGCACAGCAGAGCGCAGACGATGTCAGTACGGTTTATGTTCCGGATATCGCTGTGATTTGTGATCCGGATAAGCTGCGCGAGCAGTATTGTTTCGGCGCACCGACGGTCGTTATGGAAATTCTTTCGCCGTCTACCGCCAAGGCGGACCGACTGATAAAGCTGAACCGCTATCAGCAGGCAGGCGTGCCGGAATACTGGATCGTATCGCCGCAGGAGCAGAACGCAACCGTGTTTGTACTGGAAAACGGTCTGTATCGTACTGTTGCCGTTTATACCAAGGAGGACAGCGATGCACAGGTATTCTCGCTGCATGGCTGCACGTTGGATTTAACGAGAATATTTGAATAACAAAAATCCGTCATTCGATAGGAATGACGGATTTTTTTATCTTTACAGCACCTGCGACATCAAAATCGCGCAGATCATAATCGGAATATTAAACGCGATAAACGTCGGGATACAGGTATCGCGGATATGGTCGTGCTGACCGTCGGCATTCAAACCGGAGGTCGGGCCGAGCGTCGTATCGGACGCGGGCGAACCTGCATCACCGAGGGCAGCGGCTGCCGAGATGAGCAGGATAGTAGCGGGTGTGGAGAACCCAAGCGAGCTGCACATCGGCACGAACAGCACAGCGAGCACGGGCACGGTGCCGAACGAGGTGCCGATACCCATCGTGACGAGCAGGCCGATGAGCGTGATGACAACCGCGGCGATGACCTTGCTGCCGCCGACGGCGGAAATACCGGCGTTCACGAGCGCGTCAATGCCGCCGGTGGCCTTGATGACCGACGCGTAGCCGCCTGCGACCAGCATGATAATGGCAATCTGACCCATCAGACGGATGCCGCCTTCGATCTGCTCGTCAATGTCGCTCCACTTGATGGCGCGGAACGCGATAATGATGATCAGACCGCATAGAGCGGAAAACGCCAGATCCTGGCTGATGACCTGCACGACTGCAACAACGACTGCGGCGGCCAGCATCACATAATGGCGGTATTCGAGCTTTTCCGAAATCTCTTCGGCCGCCGAGGTGTCCGCCTCGATATCGTGGTAGTCACGCGGCTTGCGGTACAGCACAAACACCGCGATAAACAGGCCGATCAGCATGGCCACGCCAATGCTCCAGTTGGCGGCGGTAACGTCCTTTACCGTGACGGAAAGACCGTTTTCCGACAGATTATCCGCGATAACACGCTGAAAAATGAGTCCGAAACCGAACGGAATGGTGATATACGGCACTTTATGACCGAACGCGAGCGCACACGCGACAGCACGGCGGTCGAGCCGCATGCGGTTCATCATGCCGAGCAGCGGCGGCACGAGGATCGGAATGTACGCGATATGCACCGGAATCAGGTTCTGCGACAGGCAGGCGACGAGCGTCAGCACGCCGATGAGCGCCAGCTTGTGTCCGCCGAGCAGGCGCGACAGCTTTTTCGACAGAATATCGGCCAGACCGGTCGTGGCAATGCAGGTGGCAAAGGTGCCGAGCAGAATGTACGCCAGCGCCGTTGTGGCGTTGCTGGCAAAGCCACCGGTCAGCAGCTGCATGACGGTCTGCGTGCCCTCGGGCGCGTTCAGCAGCGGAATGCCGCCTGCCACACCGCCGACGATACACGCGATGAGCATGGACAGCAGCACATTCAGACCGGTCAGACACAGGATGCAAAGCACCAGCACGGATATCGTGACCGGGTTTGCGAGCAGGCTGAAAAGAATGGACATGAATCGTTCTCCTATCAAACAAAAACCGTATGCAGCGGGACTTGCACACGGTAAAGCATTGAAGTTTTTAGGTTGATTGCATAATGAAGTTGGACACCTAAAAAATCCATAGTGATTTTCCCAACATGGTAGAATGAAGTTTGCACACAACATCTGCCAAGGGAGGGCAATCACTATGG
>CAVLCS010000101.1:0-9378 GCA_963661675.1 Bulleidia sp. | reverse complement strand
TGATTTTGCTCCAGTCTGCTTTGCTATACCCTTTTTCAGTCTCGCAAATTTTGCGAGACTTTTTTCATTTTGGCTATTGACTTTTGTTTGCAGGACTTTCTTAATATGCGTAGAGCAGCTCGCCGGTCATCTCGTGGAGCAGGGTCGGATCGTAGAGCATTTTCTCAATCTCCTCCTCCGAGCAGCCGTAGTCGAGCAAAGCCTGTATCTCATCAGCGGAAACGCCGAATGCTTTGGCGACGCTGAAAAGATCATCATAGTTTGCGGGAGTATCCTCGTAGTAACTGCGATAGTAAGGATATTTACGCCACCAGTGCTCGAAAGTCGTGTGCGGTGTAAAACTTCCTGTGGTGATTTGTCCCGCTCGGTCAATTTTCAAAATCTCGCCCTCTTTGGGTTCGAGAATGTCAGAGGGTAACTTCATTCGCAGCTTCTTGATCACCTTGCAGAGGATTTCCTGCGTAGAGGCGTAAATCAGAAACCCATCGTAGAACATCATGCACAGTGGATTGTCTCCGACCACGAACCAAATGGAGTTATCTTTGTCCAACACCGTAAATACAAAAGAACCCTCGACTTTTTCAGCCATAGCTTTCAGGCTGTCAAAGTCGAGGGCTTGCTGCTGTTCAATAAGCTGAACGGCAACGTAGCTATCCGTTTCAACACTCGTCAGCGGAAGTTTTTCTTCTACACGAAGTTCTTTATCATTCCACAGCACGCCATTGTGTGCGAGAGCAAAGCTATTGCCATCAACTTTACCGAGGAACGGATGATTGTTCTGGTTAAACTGCGCATTGCCCTGTGTGGTCATGCGGGTATGTCCCATGACCACATTTACACCGTGCGGAATGTGGATTTTCATCTTCCGAGCGGGAACTGGGCGCTTGTAAATTCGCAGGCGGTCATTGAAATTGTAGGCGATGCCCGTTGCGTCCGTGCCGCGCACTTGACACTCTCTGGCGAGCGTGTTCAAAATCTTGTTCTTCGTATGCGTGCTGAGACACTCCTTGAAGTCGATTAAACCGAATAAACTGCACATATTACTCCTCCTCCGATGCGCTTACAGGTTCATTAACATAAAGCCGACGCTCTTTCAAATACTGAATAAGCTCCGGCTCGTTGATATAGTCCAGAAAATCAAACCAGCTAAGCTCCTGTACAGCGGTGTCCGACATGGAAATAGCCACCTCGACCAGATGATTTACCATCTGCAAGGTGGCTTTGAGGGTATTTAGCTTCAAAGTCCCGCGGAACATCCTGATTTCCACGGTATCCGAGTTGGTAAGGTTGACCGCCGTATAACGTCCGGCGCAGGAATTCTTTGCATGGCTCATCTGTTCGGACGGGGTGAGGCGGATACCGTATCGAGCCGCCCAACGGTTCATCTGGCTCTGTGTGCGGCGGCTGAACCGCAGCAGTTCCGCCCAGAATTTCTCTACAAAGTAGAGCAGGCGGGCAATTGCGGCCTCCTGCTGTTCATAGGTACAGCCGAATGCCAGACGCGAGATGTGAACATGAAGGCCGCAGGTGCCCGCCGCGTGGCTGAGGTACCCCATGCTCTGCGCTTTGCGAAGCACCTCTTCCCAAGGCATTTCGCTCAAATGGTATTCCAGCGTCATAGGGTGTGTGACAAGTTCCATACCATCATCAAGACTGCCGTCAGTCTTGATGTACAGGTTTTCGGCGCTAGCGTTAGCGATGTCGAGCAACTTTTGAGCGTTATTGTTTACCGTGCCGCCGTTATCAATCTCCAGTTCAACGCCGAAGTGCCGCAGGCCTTTGCCGTGAAACACGAGATTTGGGGTATAGTTGTATTCATGGATAATGTCATTATGCTCGTCCCAGCAGGAGGAGCAGTAGACGTTGTCATCGTTATCCCAGTAGGCACGGTCGCGGCTGATAATGCGGCCGCAGTCCTCACAGCGGATGTAATACTCATCAAAACAGTGATCGCAGAGCGTGTGTGTATCGTCCTCGACAGCATTTTCCTCATAAATTCGCTCGTTACAGTAGTCGCAGACTACGGTCAGACGATCAGCACAGCTTTCACAAAGCCAGTCACCTTCTACTTGGTACATGGTATCGAGCGGGTGCTCGATACCGCAATTAGCACAAATTCGAGTTTCTTTCATTGGTAATTCCTCCATTTCAGTTGGTTAATACTCCGAAGCTAACAGCATGGTGCTGTGCGTTTTGTCATCAATGACATACACTTTAGCATCTACCGCGCACTTATAATGCACATCAAGTTCATACCGATACGGCGGCTGCTCCTGTTCGTGGACGATGTGCTGTCCCGTCGGCGTTTTCGTCAATGTGAACACTTGCAGATAATCTTTTTGTGCAGTCCGCATAGCAGCAATCATTTGCCACATGAGAAGCATCAAAGCGTCTGGTATTTCGCTCTGCACGCCGCGTGTGATATACTTTGGATTCTCAAACATAACTTCCTCCTCAAAACGTGAAAATCCCACTGAAAGCATTGCTCTCAGTGGGATTAGTGATGAATTTGTCCACAGCATTGTGGACAAACTGTGCGGTTATTGACTTGTCGTGCGTCTCTGCGGTACACCCGCTCGCCGCAGCGGTCGCAGAGTGTGGTATACTCCTCAGCGCAAGCGTAGCACAACGCATCTTTGCCGAGAAGGATGCGTTGCGTGCTCGGTTTGCTTTTTCCACAGCAGGAGCAAATAAATCACTTTCCCGCCACGATTCTCCCTCCTTTCCGTTATATATAGATAATATATCAACGAAAAGTCGGTTGTTGCGGTACTGCGCTACTGCAGTCGGCTGCCCTGCATATTCTCCAGATACTGCTTGCGGTACCGGATCGGCGGCAGCCCTACCAGCTTGGCAAAAATGGCGTTGAAGTGGTTGACGTTGGTATAGCCGACAATGGCGGCAATCTGGGTGGCGCTGTAATCGGTGGAAATGAGCAGGTTCTGCGCCTCACCGACGCGGCAGCGGATCATGTAGTGGATGGGCGACATGCCGGTCATATCCTTGAAAATATGCGCCAGATGATACGGCGACATGGACAGCGCTTCTCCGATATCCTCGAGCGTGAGCTGCTCGGTGAAGTGCGTACCGATATACTGCCGGATGCGGTTCGCCAGCACCAGATTGTGCGGCTGGTCGGCAGCACGCGCGTCCGGCGGCAGATTGGCCGACAGCAGCACCAGCGCAGGCAGCAGCTGCGACACGATCTCATCCGAGTAGGACGTTCTCCGTTCCGCGTGCTCGTAAATCATCTCGCTGAGCGCCTGAATGTGGTCGATCTCGTCCATCGCCGGACGAACGAAGCCGTTTTCCGCCTTGGTAAAATGGCCTTCCGGCAGTCCGCGCAGCTGCAGACCGGAAATGCCGAAGCAGATGGTGCCGATCTCGTGCTGCAGCGAGGACGTGACCTCATGCAGATCGCCTTGATTGTACAGCAGAATATCGCCCGTGCGGATCGGGTAGCTGTAACCGCCCGCGATGTACTGTCCGGCGCCCTGATAGACATACAGCATTTCCGTGAAGCGCTCGTGCCGATGAATCGCGCGTGTGACGGTCGCGGCGGCTACAACCTGCTTGGTCGCGTACAGCAGGCTCGGCGTCTGACCGGATACAAAACGTACTTCTTCCGCCATGCTTTTCCCCTCCTGTGTGGATCTGGGTATAGTATAGCGCATTTTCACGCAGACCGCAAGAATCCGTATAAACCAAATTGACACCCCTGGTTTTTGTGCAATATTTCGATATTTTTGTGATAACAAAACGCAAGAAGAAAGAAACATCATATCCGCCGAAATAGTATAATGAAATCATCAAAAAGAACAAAAACTTCGGTTAAACCTCGAAAGGAGTTTTCATTTATGAGCATTCAGATTTGCGGTGCACCCTGCTGCTGGGGTGTGGATGACCCCAAGAATCCGTATTTACCGCCCTGGACGCGTGTTCTGGAAGAAGCCGGCAAAGCAGGGTACAGTGCGATTGAGCTTGGTCCTTACGGCTATCTGCCGATCGACGCAGAGCTGGTAGCTAACGAGCTGAAAAAGAACGGCCTTGCCATCGTGGCAGGCACGATTTTCCACGATCTGCTCGACGCAGACAACCAGGAGAGCATGCTGCATGCCGTTGACGACATTTGCCGCCTGATTACCGATCCCAAGCTGCCGACGCTCAAGACGCACGACGGCCAGAAGTTCCCGACGCCGTACATGACGGTTATGGACTGGGGACACGACGAGCGCGATTACGCCGCAGGCCATCCGGACACGGCTCCGCGCCTGTCGGACGAGGAATGGGCGCGCTTCATGGGCAACGTCCGTGCCGTGTGCGAACGCGCGAACAAGTGGGGCGTGCGCCCGGTTATCCATCCGCATGCGGGCGGCTACATCGAGTTCGCAGACGAGATCGAAAAGGTCGTGCGCGATATTCCGTATGAGGTTGCCGGCCTTTGTCTGGACACCGGTCATCTGTACTACTCGCACATGGACCCGGTGGAGTACCTCAAAAAGTACGCCGACAAGCTGGATTACGTCCACTTCAAGGACGTAAACGAGACCGTTTACCGTCAGGTGCTCGGTGAGCATATCCGTTTCTTCGACGGCTGCGGCAAGGGCGCAATGTGTCCGATCGGCACGGGTTCGCTCGACTATCCGGCCATCAAGCAGGCGCTTGCAGATATCGGTTATTCCGGTTACATCACCATCGAACAGGAGCGTGATCCGCGCAACTCGGACACCAGCCTGCGGGATGTAAAGGCCAGTGTAGATTATCTGAAATCGGTCGGCTACGAAATTTAATCTTCTCTCTGGAGCAGGAGCGCGGAACGCCTCTCTGTGCTCCTGTTCCCTCTTTTCTGTTATTATTTCCATATATTCTTATTATCTGTAAATTACAAGGAGGATTTCTTATGTATTACGGTGAAAAACGAGTAGAAAACCCGATCCGCTGGGGCATGGTCGGCGGCGGACGCGGCAGCCAGATCGGCTACATTCATCGCTCGGCTGCACTGCGTGACTTTAATTTTGAACTGGTTGCCGGTGCGTTTGACATTGATCCCGAGCGCGGCAAGGACTTCGGCAAGCAGCTGCATGTTGATGCCGACCGCTGCTATCCGGACTATAAGACCATGTTCGCCGAGGAAGCCAAGCGGCCGGACGGCGTACAGGCCGTTTCCATTGCAACGCCCAACGGCATGCACTACGAGGTCTGCAAGGCCGCTCTTGAAGCCGGTCTGCACGTTGTCTGCGAGAAACCGCTGTGTTTCACCTCCGAGCAGGCGGACGAGCTGGTAAAGCTGGCGGAAGAGAAACACCGCGTTGTCGGCGTGACTTACGGCTACTCCGGCCACCAACTCATTCAGCAGGCGCGCCAGATGATTAAAAACGGCGATCTCGGTGAGATCCGCGTCATCAACATGAGTTTCGCGTTCGGCGGCTACAATTTCAAGATTGAGGACAAGGTGCCGTCTGCAAAGTGGCGTTTTGACCCGTCCAAGGCCGGTCCGTCGTTCGCACTCGGTGATGTCGGCACGCATCCGCTGTTTATCATCGAAGCGATGATCCCGGATATGAAGATCGACAACCTGATGTGCACCAAGCGTTCCTTTGTCGAGGGCCGTGAGCTGGAGGACAACGCCTTCGTTATCATGAACCTCAAGGGCAGCGAGAACGTACAGGCAGGCGCGCAGATCTACTGCTGGGCAAGCTCGATCAACAGCGGCGCACGCCACTACCACAAGATCCGCGTAGTCGGCTCCAAGGCGTCCCTCGAGTGGGATGACGAGCGTCCGAACCAGATGCTGTACGAAATCGAGGGTGAGCCGTCCCGCGTGCTCGAGCGCGGCGCAGGCTACCTGACCGACGAGGCGCGCGTTGAGGACCGCATCGGCGGCGGCCATGCCGAGGGTCTGTTCGAAGCATGGAGCAACCTGTATGCACGCTTTGCAGTCGCTATGGCTGAGGCCGACAAGGGCGCTTACGGCGACTTCTGGTATCCGGATGTCAAGGCCGGCGCACAGGGCATCAAGTGGATCGAAAAGTGCGTAGAATCCGCAAATAACGGCTCTGCCTGGGTGGATTACGAATAAAAGCGAAAAAACAACTCCGTTTCCCCAGCACCTCTCTTCTCTCTGGCAACTCTCTAAATAGCGCATATCCCGTAAACCATACTTGATTTTTGATTTCGGAGGAACGATTATGAAAAAGAGATTACTTGCTGCATTGGTATCCGGCACGTTGATGATGGGCGCACTCACAGGCTGCGGCGGCAGCTCGGCGCAGACCAGTGACGGCGGCAACACGGCCGACCAGACCACCAGTCAGAACTACAACATCAAGGTCATTCTGAAAACACTGGCTTCCGAGTACTGGCAGTACGTCGGCAACGGCTGCAAGCAGGCCGGCAAGGATTTGGGCGTAACCGTTGATGTTCTGGGTGCAAGCTCGGAGACCGCATATGACGAGCAGCTTTCCATGATCGAAACCACGCTCAGCGCGAACGACTGTGATGCAATGGTGGTTGCGCCGCTTCAGGCGGAAACCGTTGCAACACAGATTGCAAATACCGACCTGCCGATCGTGGCGATTGATACCGCCATCGACTCGGACAAGGTGCTCAGCTTTGTCGGCTTCAACAACGAGGAGCTGGCCGCAATGGGCGGCAAGGCCGCTGTAGAAGCAGCCAAGGAGGCTGGCTGGGACAAGGTCACGGCAATCGGCATCATGGGCGTACAGGGCGACTCGACCTCGGAGGCTCGTATTGCAGGCTTTCAGTCGGGCATTGCCGAGGCCGGCGGCGAGTATCTCTCTGCAGAGACGCAGTACGCGGACGGCGTAGCCGACAAGGCCGTAACCAGCATGGAAGCCATCATTCAGGCACATCCGGAAGGCGTAGCTATCATCGTGGCCAATAACGACGATATGGCAGCCGGTGCCGCTCGTGCCGCAGCCGCATTTCCGGCGTACAAGAACACCATCTTTGTCGGTGTCGGTGGCAATCTGGCAGGTATTGATGCTATTCTCGCCGGTCAGGAGACCATGACTGTGGCCGTAGACGGTTACGACGTTGGTTACCTCGGCGTGCAGGCAGCCGTTGATGCACTGAACGGTAAGCAGCTCGACGAGTTCATCGCAACCGACGCTACCGTTGTCACTGCCGACAACGCAGCAGACCGCCGTGCAGAAGTAGAAAAGCGCATGGGCAACAGCTAATCTTATGCTCTAACGCAATATTGCGCAGAAACCGCCTCTTCTACAAGGGGAGACGGTATTTTGCGCCCAAAATTCCAAAGCAACACCATATTTCAAGGGGGAAAACAACAAAATGGCATTTACTGTCGCAACCTTTATCGCGTTTACCGTGCTGGTCGCGGTGCTCTCGTGGTGGAAAACACGTGATGACGACCTGTCCACCAAGGAAGGCTACTTTCTCGCGGGACGCGGACTGCCCGGCATTGTTATCGCCGGTTCTCTGATGATGACCAACCTTTCCGCAGAACAGCTTGTCGGCACAAACGGACAGGCATTTGCGGGCAACATGAGTACGATGGCATGGGAGGCCACCTCGGCGTTCGCGCTGATCGTGCTGGCGTTCGTGTTCCTGCCCAAGCTGCTGCGCGGCGGCATTGCAACCATCCCGGAGTTCTTCGAGATGCGCTACGATACCTTCACCATGCGCCTGTTCTCGCTGCTGTTCCTGATCGCGTATGTCGTTACCATGCTGCCGACCATCCTGTATTCGGGTGCGGTCGCACTGGTCAAGATCTTTGACCTCGAGAGCATGTTCGGCATCAGCTATTTCAGCGCCATCACCATTATCTGCATCGGCACCGGCATCATCGGTATGTGCTATGCGGTATTCGGCGGCCTGAAAGCCGTTGCCTACTCGGATACCATCAACGGTGTCGGCCTTATCATCGGCGGCTTTGCTATCCCGATTCTCGGCATTCTTGCCCTCGGCAAGCTGGATGGCGGCGGCTTCATGGCCGGTCTGGATCACCTCATCTCCGCAACGCCGGAAAAGATGAACGCATGGTCCGCGCCGAACGCCCTTCCGCCGGAGGTACCGTGGCCGCTGCTGCTGACCGGTATGTTCGTCAATAACCTGTTCTACTGGGCAACCAACCAGTCCATCATCCAGCGTTCTCTGGGCGGCAAAAACCTCGCAGAGAGCCAGAAGGGCGCAATCTGGGCCGGTTTCTTCAAGTGCCTTGACGTATTCGTTATCGTTCTGCCGGGCATCATCGCTTTCCAGCTGCTGGCCGCCAATGGCCAGATGGACACCTCGGTCGGCATGGCGGCTGACCAGGCGTACCCGCTTCTCGTTATGGAAGTGCTGCCCAAGCCGCTGATGGGCTTCTTTGCAGCCGTTATGTTCGGCGCGATCCTGTCCTCGTTCAACTCGGTGCTGAACTCCGCATCCACCATCTTCACCCTGAACGTTTGGCAGCCCATCTGGGGCAAGCAGGCCTCCAACAACAAGGTTGTTAAGGTCGGCCAGATTTTCGGTACGGTTGTCGGCGTGGTTTCCATCGCCATCGCACCGTTCGTCATGTTCTTCGGCACCGGCATTATGAACTTCATCAATGAGTGCTGGGGCTTCTTCTCCATGCCGCTGCTGACCGCTGTGCTGTTCGGTCTGCTCAGCAAAAAGGCGCCGGCCATCGCTCCGAAGATCGTTATTCCGGTCCACATCGTGCTGTACGGTCTGACCAAAGTCATCCCGTTCTTCAGCCGTTTCCACTATCTGTACGTTGTATTCGCGCTGTTCGTCCTCGAGTGCATCATCTATGCAATCTGCATCAAGGCATGCCCGCGTCAGCTGGCGTGGGAGATGCCGGATGCCAAGGTCATGGATATGACCCCGTGGAAGAGCGGCAAGGTCTGGGCGATTGCCGGTGCGGCAGTCGTTGCGATCATGTATCTCATCTTTTCGCCTCTCGGCATCGGTGCATAACGTCCGACTCCCCGTGCGCTGCTGCCGTTAGACAGTACCGCTGCGTCCCTCCGCAGTGGTGAAAAAGGCTCCTGTGTCATAAGACACAGGAGCCTTTTGCTATTCACATCAGCTGTTCAAACCGCTCAAAGAACCGAAACAGCGTATCGCCGCTCATGGCCAGTGCACGAACGCATACGCCCTGCACCGCGCGGCTTGCACCGACGATACCGTCCGGCAGGATATCCTTCTGCCGCGCAAAGGCAAGGATTTCGTCCTCTTTTCCGGGCGCATAGGCATAAAGCACACCCTGATGGGTAAATTTCTGCCACTGGCCCAGTCCGGTATAGCCGCGCTTTTCCGGCTGCACGAGCGTATGCTCCGCAAACACCGGACGACCATCCAGCGTGACGCACAGCCGATTCTCGAATCGCCGCATGGCAAACCGCTCAC
>CAVLCS010000100.1:0-9492 GCA_963661675.1 Bulleidia sp. | reverse complement strand
ACAAAAAGGCTCCCATTCCACTCGGAACAGGAGCCTTTCTATATAAGAGGTGAAAAGAGCAGCGCGTTATTCGGTCTTCATATACAGCATGCGGATGGAATTGAGCACGCACAGCATAGCCACGCCGGTATCGGCGAACACGGCGAGCCACATGGACGCGATACCGCACAGACCGAGGATCATAACGAGGATCTTGACCGCGAGTGCGAACACAATGTTCTCCTTGGAGACGATATTCGCCTTGCGGGCAATCTTGACCGAGATCGGGATGGAGGTCAGATCGGCGTTCATGAACACCACGTCTGCGGCTTCGATTGCCGCGTCTGCGCCGCTGCCCATAGCCGCACCGACGTCTGCGCCGGCGAGTACGGGTGCGTCGTTGATACCGTCGCCGACGAACATAACAGCACCGCGTTTCTCGCGGATATCGGTCAGCGCCGACAGTTTATCTTGCGGCAGCAGGCGGGCACGCACTTCGTCGATGCCGACCTCCTGCGCAACTGCGTCTGCGCTGGTCTGACCGTCGCCGGTCAGCATAGCGGTGGTCAGACCCTGGGCCTTCATGCGGCTGATAGCGGACTTTGCATCGGCCTTGATGGTATCGGCGATGTCAACATGGCCGAGGAAGCGGCCGTCGAGCGCCAGAAGCACTTCGGTGCTGCCCGGGGTACCGTGGTAGCCGGACAGGTCAATATTGTTGTGCTCCATCAGCTTTACGTTGCCGCAGAGCACGGTTTTGCCCTCGAGTTCGGCGGAAACGCCTTCGCCGGCCTGCTCGCGGATGTTCTCCACGGTTGCACCGACGGCAACAAGAGAGAAGTCACCGGCCTTAGCTGCCGAGGTCTTGCGTTCCTCGTAGGAGTTGATGATGGATTTTGCGATCGGGTGGGTGGAAGCGCCCTCGCAGGCGGCAGCCAGCCACAGAAGCTCATTCTCATCGAGCGGAACGCCTTCTGCCGGAACGACCTTCTGCACCACAAAGTTGCCCTTGGTGATGGTGCCGGTCTTATCCATAACGATGGTTTTTACATTATTGAGTGCTTCCAGAGAAGCGCCGCCCTTGAACAGGATACCGCGTTTGGAGCCTGCGCCGATGCCGGAGAAGTAGGTCAGCGGCACGCTGAGCACCAGTGCACACGGGCAGGAGATTACGAGGAAGGTCATAGCGGTGTAAACCCACTTGTGCCACTCACCGGTAACGATACTCGGGATAATGGCGGTCAGCAGGGCGATCGCAACAACAGCCGGGGTGTAAACGCGGGAGAAACGGGTGATAAAGCGGTCGATCTTCGGTTTGCGGGCCGCAGCGTTCTCCACGCTGTCGAGAATGCGCTGCACCATACTCTCGGCGAGAATGTGGGTGACGCGCATCTTGATGGCGCCGTCGGTGTTGACACAGCCGGAGGTTGCCTTATCGCCAACGACAACACGAACCGGAACCGGTTCACCGGTAACCGCCGAGGTATCCAGACGGCTTTCGCCTTCAACGACCTCGCCGTCCAGCGGAACGCGGTCGCCCGGGCGTACCAGAACGATATCGCCTTCCTGGGCGTCCTCAGCCGGAATGACTTCGATTTCGCCGTTATCCTTGACCAGATTTACCGTCTCGGGACGCAGGTCGATCGCATCCATGATCTGCTGACGCGAACGGTCAACCGCACGGTCCTCGAAGTACTCGCCGACACGGTAGAACAGCATAACGCCGACGGCCTCATCGAACGAGCCGACCGCCCATGCACCGATGGTCGCAACCGCCATCAGGAAGTTTTCGTCAAATACCTGACCGCGGCCGATGTTCTTCACCGCAGTCCACAGGACGTGGCGGCCGAGCAGCAGGTAAGCCGCGATGAGCAGCACCAGCTTGACGGCCATGGTCGGAATCAGCAGACCGGCAACAAACAGCGCCGCACCGATGAGCATTTCTGCAAGCGGATGGCTGTTGTCCTCTTCTTTTTCTTCCTCGGGAGCGATAACTTTGACTTCACTCTCGATATTCGAGCAGATTTTGCGGATTTCGGGAAGCAGAGCGTCCGGATTGTCGCCCTTGACACGCAGCTGTTTGGTCTCGTAAACGAGAACGCAGTCGTCGATGCCGTCGAGCTGGCTGATCTGGTGCTGCATTTTTGCGGCACAGTGCGCACAGCCGAGGTTCTCGAGCGTGTAGACGCGCTGACCGTCCTTGCCGTAGTGCTTGGGCTTGGGTGCAATGACCTTGGCTTCGCTCTCGATGGACGAGCAGATTTTGCGGATTTCGGGCAGCAGAGCATCCGGATTTTCGCCGGTTACGCGCAGCTGCTTGGTCTCAAACACGAGAACGCAGTCCTCAACGCCGTCCAGTTCGCTGATCTTGTGCTCCATCTTGGCGGCACAATGTGCACAGCCGACATTCTGCAGCGTGTACACGCGCTTGACGCTGTGTGCGCCTGCGGCGTGCTCGTGGTGATGATGATGCTCGTGTTCGTCCTCATCGTGGTCGTGGTGGTGATGATGGCCGCAGCCGCAATCGCAGTCGTCGTCATCATCGTCATCGTGGTGGTGATGATGGTGGTGTTCGTGCTCATCCTCATCGTGGTCGTGATGGTGGCCGCAGCCGCAATCGCAGTCGTCATCATCGTCGTCATGGTGGTGATGATGGTGGTGCTCGTGTTCGTCCTCATCGTGGTCGTGATGGTGATGATGGTGGTGGTGTTCGTGTTCATCCTCATCGTGGTCGTGATGGTGATGATGACCGCAGCCGCACTCGCAATCGTCGTCATCATCGTCGTCGTGGTGGTGATGATGGTGGTGCTCGTGCTCATCTTTATCGTGGTCGTGGTGGTGATGATGGCCGCAGCCGCACTCGCAATCGTCGTCATCATCATCGTCGTCATGGTGGTGATGATGGTGGTGTTCGTGTTCGTCCTCATCGTGATCGTGATGATGGTGGTGCTCATGCTCGTGGTCATGGTCGTGACCACAGCCGCACTCACACGCATCTTCATCATGGTGGTGATGATGTTCGTGCTCGTGCACTTCTTCTTCATTTAATAAGGTATCCTCATGCTTGTGTTCGTCTGCCATTCGGATCGCCTCCTGTCGGTGATAGTCGATAACATATGAATGATTGCTCATATGTTCATGTATTCATATTATAACCACAGCAGGCGAAAGTCAATAGCAGTATACGAAAAATGTGCACAAAAGAGAAAGGTCAAAACTTCGCATTTTGCGCGTATTTCAGCCGTTTTTGAGAAAAATGCAAGCCGGGAAGGGAATACCTGCAACCGTCTAAACTGACCGAACCCGAGCGTTATTCACAAAGAAAAAGCGGATAAAAATGATAGACTTAACAAGATGTACAAAGATTTTCTGTATTTTATTCGATTTTTTTTTGCTTTAGGGCTTGCCAATGCTGTACAAAAAACAGTATAATCTATACTGTAAGTTTATGCTCTACGCATAGACAGCCAATTTCTGAAGAAGAGGAAGCCGGGCGATGTCCGGTTCTTCTTGCGCAAAATATTAGAGAGGTGAAAGAAATGGCGTATTCGTTCCGTGGCGGCATACACCCGGGTACTCACGCAGACCCGGGCTATAAATCCGCGACAAACACCAAGCCGATCGAGAAGCTGGCATTGCCCGACGAGGTAATCCTGCCGGTTTCCATGCACATCGGCGCCCCGGCAAAGCCGATCGTTTCGGTTGGCGACACCGTGGATCTGGGACAGCCTATCGCGGAAGCCGGCGGCTTTGTCAGCGCTCCTGTCCACGCTACCGTTTCCGGTAAGGTAAAGGCGATCGAGCCTCGTCTGCATCCGAACGGCAGCAAGGTCCTGTCCGTAGTTATTGAAAACGACGGTGAGGACCGCAAGCACGAGTCCGTGCATCCCTACGACTTCGCTTCCATGAGCAATGAGGAGCGTATCGAGTGCATCCGTTCTGCCGGCATTGTCGGCCATGGCGGTGCAACCTTCCCGACCCATGTCAAGATCCAGTCCGGTATCGGCAAGTGCGACACGGTCATCATCAACGCTGCAGAGTGTGAGCCGTACATCACGTCCGACCATCGTCTGCTGCTCGAGCGTCCGGAAGAGACCATCGGCGGCCTGAAGATGCTGGCCGACATCATGGGCGTTCAGACCGCGATCATCGCGATCGAGGAGAACAAGAAGGATACCTTCGCAAAGATCGAAGAGCTGATCGCGGACGATCCGCGCCTGAAGCTGTATCCACTGACCTGTAAGTACCCGCAAGGTGCTGAGAAGCAGCTGATCAATGCCTGCACCGGCCGTGAAGTTCCGTCCGGCAAGCTGCCGGCAGACGCTGGCTGTGCGGTATTCAACGTTGATACCGCAGGTGCGGTTTACCGCCGCTTCACCACCGGCATGCCGGTTATCCGCCGAATCGTAACCATCTCCGGTTCCGCTGTTGCAGAGCCGAAGAACCTGGAAGCACGCATCGGCACTCCGATCGAAAAGCTGATCGACGCTTGCGGCGGCTTCAAGGAAGCTCCGAACAAGCTCCTTGCTGGCGGCCCGATGATGGGTAACGCACAGTTCTCTCTGGATGCCCCGGTAGTAAAGGGCACCAACGCATTCCTCGCCTTCGCAGGCAATGAGGATAAGCGCGTTAAGGATCCCCAGTGTATCCGCTGCGGCAAGTGCATCAACGCCTGCCCGATGCACCTCCTGCCGATCTACATGAATGTATACGGCAAGCGTGAGGATCTGGACAACGCGGTTGACTGCGGCATGATGGACTGCATCGAGTGCGGCTCCTGCGCATATGTATGCCCGGCTCGTATCCCGCTGGTTGCACAGTTCCGTCTGACCAAGGGCAAGATCCAGGCTAAGCGTGCTGCAGAGCGTGCCAAGGCTGAGGCTGAGAAGAAAAAGGCCGAGGCAGAGGCTGCTGCAAAGGCAGAGGCTGAAAAGTCCGCAGAGAACAAGTAAGGAGGAAAACGAAAATGGCTTATGATCTTAGCAAAGTAGTCGTAACCTCCTCGCCGCATATCAAGGCGGATGATGACACCCGGAGCCTCATGCTCGATGTGCTCATCGCACTTGTTCCGGCACTGGCGGTTGCAGTTTACACCTTCGGCGCACGCGCGCTGATCCATGTTGTTATCGCAATGGTAGCAAGCCTTGTGTTTGAGACCATTTACAACAAAATCATCAAGCACCCGAACACCGTAGGCGACCTGTCCTGCCTGGTTACGGGCGTACTTATCGCATTCAACATTCCGGTTGCAGCTCCGCTGTGGCTGAGCGCTTTCGGTGCTCTGTTCGGCATCATCGTTGTTAAGATGCTGTTCGGCGGCATCGGCAAGAACTTTATGAACCCGGCACTCGGTGCCCGTGCGTTCATGATGGCATCCTGGGCTGGTTTCATGACCACCTGGACTGCTCCGCATGCAAACCTGCCGCTGTTCGGCAACGTAACCGTTACCGATGCGATCTCCACCGCAACTCCGCTGGCTACCCTCAAGACCGGTGCTGTACCGGCTGATACCGGCCTGCTGGAGATGCTGCTCGGCCAGACCGGCGGCGTTATCGGCGAGACCTCTGCACTGGCTCTGCTGGCAGGCGGCGTTTACCTGCTGTGGCGCAAGGTTATCACCATCAACATTCCGGCAGCTTACATCCTTACTGTTGCTGTCATCACCTTCCTGTTCCCGCTGTCCGGCGATGTTTCCCGCATACAGTGGATGCTCAGCCAGGTACTGTCCGGCGGCCTGATGCTCGGCGCGATCTTCATGGCTACCGACTACGTTACCAGCCCGGTTACCCCGAAGGGCCAGATCATCTTCGGCGTTGGCTGCGGTCTGCTGACGGTATTCATCCGCTACTTCGGCGGTCTGCCGGAGGGCGTATCCTACTCCATCCTGATCATGAACACGCTGGTTTGGGCGATCGATAAGAAGACCCATCCGCGCAAGTTCGGCTATCAGCTTGACAAGGCTAAGAAGGAGGCGCAGTAAATCATGGATAACAGCAAAAAGGAAGGCGGCATTGTACAGCTTGTCGTCGTACTGGGCCTCATTACGCTGATCTGTGCGCTACTGCTGGGCGTTATCAACGGTGTAACCGCAGATAAGATCACCCAGAACGGTATCGAAACCCGCAACGCAGCAATGGCAGAGATCATCCCGGACGCTGATTTCGAGGATCTCGAGACCACCATGTCCGCTGAGGACGCTGCAGCTGCGATCGCAGATGCCGGCATCGAGTTCCCGGCTGGCCGTACCCCGGCACAGATCGACGGTGTTTACAAGGCAACCAAGGACGGCGAAGACCTGGGCTACTGCCTGCAGGTAGAGCCGAAGGGCTTCGGCGGCAACGTAACCATGATCGTCGGCATCAACGCTGACGGCACCGTTGCAGGCGCAAAGGTAACCTCTCACTCCGAGACCCCGGGTCTTGGTGCGAAGAGCCAGGCTGACCCGAACTGGATCACCCAGTTTGCAGGTCAGGCAGCTGACGGTCAGCTCAAGGTGACCAAGGACGGCGGCACGATCAATGCGATCACCGGCGCTACCATCACCTCCCGTGCTGTAACCGACGGCGTTAACACTGCGGCAGCATATGTCGCTACTCTGGGTTAAGGAGGAAAAGCCAAATGAAATTTTCTGAACAGCTGAAAGCAGGCGTCATCCTCGACAACCCTGTTTTCATGCAGACGATCGGTCTTTGCCCGACTCTGGCAACCACCACTTCTCTGCAGAATGCGATCGGCATGGGCGCTGCTGCGACCGTAGTTCTGATCTGCTCTAACGTAGTTATTTCCGCGCTGCGCAAGATTATCCCGGACAAGATCCGTATCGCAGCATTCATCACGATCATCGCAACCTTCGTAACCATGATCGACCTGTCGATGCAGGCTTTCCTGCCGTCGCTGGCTTCGTCCCTTGGTCTGTTCCTGCCGCTGATCGTAGTAAACTGCATCATCCTCGGCCGTGCCGAGGCATATGCGTCCAAGAACAAGGTTCTGCCGTCCGCACTCGACGGTGTTGTAATGGGTCTGGGCTTCACCTTCGCTCTGGTACTCATGGGCTTCTTCCGTGAGCTGCTCGGCGCTGGTACCATCCTGTCCGGTTACGTTAACGGCGTTAACGGCATCGCAGTTCCGTTCTTCAACTCCAACCCGATGGTCATGATGATCCTGCCGGCCGGCGGCTTCCTCATGATGGGCTTCATCCTGGCTGTGATCCAGAAGATCATGGCTCGAAAGGAGGATAAGTAAGTGTTTAATTTACCTGCCTCTATGGGTTTGACTGACATTCTGTCGCTCGCAATCGCGGCAATTCTGGTCAACAACTACATTCTCGTTCAGTTCCTCGGCTGCTGCTCGTTCTTCGGCGTATCTAAGAAGACCGATACCGCGCTCGGCATGGGTATGGCGGTTATCTTCGTTATGGCGATCGCTTCCGCAGCATCCTGGGCTGTACAGTACTTCATTCTCGAACCCCTTGGTCTGGGCTACATGCAGACCATCGCGTTCATTCTCGTAATTGCAACGCTGGTTCAGTTCGTCGAGATGTTCATGAAGAAGGCTATGCCGGCGCTGTACTCTGCGCTGGGTATCTTCCTGCCGCTGATCACCACCAACTGTGCGGTGCTCGGTGCAGCCAAGACCAATATCTCCAACGGCTACTCCTTCATCGGCTCTCTGGTATACGGTGTTGCAGCCGGTGTTGGCTACACGCTGGCAATCGTTCTGTTCGCTTCCATCCGTGAGCGTCTGGACGCTACTTCCAAGTGCCCGAAGTGCTTTGAAGGCTTCCCGATCTCCCTGGTAGCAGCAGCTCTGCTGGCTATGTCCTTCATGGGCTTCTCCGGCCTGTCGATTTGGTAAGGGAGGACACAAGAAATGGATATGCAAAATGTTATTTACGCGGTAGCGGTACTGTTCATCATGGGTGTCGTTTTCGCGATCCTGCTCGGCGTTGCCGCTAAGGTTTTCGCCGTAGAGGTTGACGAGCGCATCCCGCTGGTACGTGAGTGCCTGCCGGGCGCTAACTGCGGCGGCTGCGGTTTCCCGGGCTGTGACGGTCTGGCTGCTGCAATCGTTGAGGGCCGTGCTCCGGTAAACGGCTGCCCGGTCGGCGGTGCTGCTGCGGCTGAGAAGATCGCCAAGGTACTCGGCGTTGAGGTTGCTGCCGGCGACCGTCAGGTTGCACACGTTTACTGCAACGGCGGCTGCAACGCAAAGGACAAGGCTGTATACGAGGGCCTGCAGGACTGCAACGCGGCTATGCGTGTTGCAAGCGGCCCGAAGGCTTGCTCCTTTGGCTGTATGGGCCTTGGCTCCTGTGTTAAGGCTTGTGCGTTTGACGCGATCCACATCGTGGACGGCGTTGCAAAGGTTGACACCGAGAAGTGTGTTGCCTGCGGCAAGTGTGTTTCCACCTGCCCGAAGAAGATCATCAACCTGGTATCCGAGGTCAAGAAGGTTCACGTAAACTGCGTGAACAAGGACAAGGGTCCGGAAGTTATGAAGGTCTGCTCCAACGGCTGTATCGGCTGTAAGATGTGCGAGAGAACCTGTAAGTTCGATGCAATTCATGTAGAGAACGGCGTTGCCAAGATCGACTACACCAAGTGCAAGAACTGCAAGATGTGCACCAAGGCATGCCCGAAGGGCTGCATCGAGCCGGTTCCGACCGAGGAAGAAGTCAAGAAGTTCAAGGAAATGCAGGCGAAGCAGGCTGCTGCTGCAAAGGCTAAGGCTGAGGCTGCCAAGAAGGCTGCTGAGGAAAAGGCTGCCGCAGAGGCTGCTGCACCCGCTGCTGAGGACAAGTAATGACCGATCATCTGCACCCTGTGCTGGATGACGCTGCGATCGCCCGCATGACGAGTCTTGCACTCGCCCATGTGGGCGACGCTGTTTATGAGATACTCGTGCGCACGCATCTGGCGTGCGGCGGCACGCAGACAGCGAAAAACCTGCACAGCCGTACGATCCAGCTCGTTCGTGCGTCCGCGCAGGCGGAAGCGGTAAAGCGCATCCAGCCCATGCTCGACGAGGACGAGCAGACCGTGCTGCGGCACGGCAGAAACGCGAAACCCAAGTCCGTGCCGAAGTCGGCGTCGGTGGCGGAGTACGCCTACGCGACCGCACTCGAAGCCTTGTTCGGCTGGCTATACCTCAAAGGCCGGTATGACCGGATCAATGAGCTGTTTGAGGTTATTTGTCAGGGGTTTGACGCAAAGTGAACGTATGAGAGAACCGCGGGAGCGGTTCTCTTTTTGTTTGCAGCCATTTTATTAGAGTGAAGAGTGAAGAGTGGAGAGTGGAGAGTGGAGAGTGGAGAGTGGAGAGTGGAGAGCGCCTGCAAGGTAGGAGGTAGGAGTGAGGAGGTAGGAGTTTCGGAAAGGTTTCACGTTGTGTGGGCGGCCAGTGGCCGCCCCTACGGTTATACGAGTGCAGATGGGTTACAATGGTGCGCCGAGTCGTCGCACCCTACGGTAATACAGGCAGATAACATTTATCGTGTGCAGAATTCGCAGGTGC
>CAVLCS010000099.1:0-9663 GCA_963661675.1 Bulleidia sp. | reverse complement strand
GCCTCCACGCATATCCTACTTCACTTCAATCCCACAAGAAAAATGATTGAGCCATTATTTTTTCGGTGCCCAGAGTGGAGTGTGGAGAGTGAAGAGTGGAGAGTTCATCAAGGTAGGAGTTAGGATGTAAGAGTTAGGAGTTTCGGTTGCGGTTTACCGCTGCATATCCATTTTATCCGTGCCGACGGCATACAAGGACGCGCAATGCGCGCCCCTACGGTCGCATACGTTTACAGGTTGGTTTATTTTGTTGCAGATGGTAAACCATTGTAGGGGCGCGCATTGCGCGTCCTGATAAACCGTAACGAAAATCCCAAAACAACAGAATCATATCAATATCACGCCTGTAAATTCATTTTCGATGGTTATCCCGTAGGGGCGTACCATTGGTCGCCCACGTTACCGGTAAATGGGCGCGTATGGACGATATGACCGGTGCAAACGGATTCCAATCATATGGTTTACCGTTGCCCGGGCGGCCAATGACCGCCCCTACGGTGTGATTTGTACCAATCGTTGGAATACGTTATCGCAAACGTGTGCCCATCCCATTTCACACGGCGGTATTCGTTGGTATGCGGTATCACATCATCATGATTGTATGCGTGTGCAGCATTTGCGGGAATGAGCATAAAGAAAACCGCCTGCTCTCACAGACGGTTTCCCAATCATTTACTTCTGAAACTGCTCACGCACTTCCATATACCTCAGGATCTCCTCCACGGCACCCTCAAAGCCGAGGACGCCGCTGTTGATCGACAGGTCGTAGTTACGCGCGTCATACCAGTCATGGCCGGTATGGTGCTTATAGTAGCGAGCGCGGTACTCGTCAATTTCAGCAATTTTCTTTGCCACCTCATGCTCGGGCAGCGAGTCCACCTTCATGGCCTGCTCGAGGCAGAACGCCTCATCGGCGTGGACGAACACGCGCACGACATCCGGTCTGCCCGCCAGAATATAGTCGGCGCAGCGGCCGATCATAACGCACGGACCCTGATCCGCCAGTCGGCGAATAATTTTCACCTGATACGCGAACAGCGCCTCATCCTTGAGGTAGGACTTGGACGAGTCGTTCGGCACCGGCGTGTTGCCGTGATAGTGCGCACGCAGGCGCGTCAGGAAATCGCCCTTGAGACGCTCGTCCGAGAACAGCATGGCGTTTACACCGCTGTCCTCACTCGCCATGGTGATGATCTCGCGGTTGTAGAACGGAATGCCCAGCTTCTGCGCCAGCATCTTGCCGACCGTGCGGCCGCCGGAACCGTACTGGCGCGCGATTGTGATTACATATGGCTTCATTGTTTTACCCCCTTTTATTTATCCGCAATTTTGATTCTGCGGCATCGTCTTTCGTAGGGGCGGACCAATGTGTCCGCCCTTGTAAACCACCTGCACACCTCTCAATCAGGGCGGACACATTGGTCCGCCCCTACGGGAACGAGTGCAGAAAATAAAACGAATGCCATAATTAAAAATTATTCGCCCAGATAAGCCTTCTTGATAGCGTCATCATTAAGAAGGTCTGCCGCCTTACCGGTCTTAACGATCTTACCGGTCTCGAGGACATACCCTCTATCCGCGATAGACAGCGCCTTCTTTGCGTTCTGCTCGACCAGCAGGACGGTGGTGCCTGCCTTGGAGACCTCTTCGATGATCTTGAAGATCTCGCCTACGAACAGCGGCGACAGGCCCATAGACGGCTCATCGAGCAGCAGGATACGCGGCTTGCTCATCAGCGCACGGCCCATGGCGAGCATCTGCTGCTCGCCGCCGGACAGCGTACCGGCTGCCTGGTTTTTACGCTCCTCCAGTCGCGGGAAACGCTCGTAGACCATCTTCAGCGAGTCCGGGATCTCACTCGTCGGGCGGGTATACGCGCCCATACGCAGGTTTTCCGCAACGGTCAGACCCGCAAACACACGGCGTCCTTCCGGAACGTGGCTCATGCCCAGCTTTACGATGGCATGACCCGGCTTATGCGTGATATCCTTGCCCTCGAACGTCACCGTGCCGCCCTTGCTCGGCAGCAGACCGGTGACGGTGTGCAGCGTGGTGGTCTTACCGGCACCGTTTGCACCGATGAGCGCCACGACCTCGCCTTCGTTTACCTCGAAGGAAACATCACGCAGTGCATGAATCAGGCCGTAATACACGTTGATATCCTTTACTTCCAACATTGCCATAGCTGCTTCCTCCTCTCTTATTCGCCCAGATATGCCTTAACGACTTCCGGATTGCTCAGTACTTCCTTGGGCGTGCCCTCGGCCAGCAGGCGGCCGAAATTGAGCACGTACAGGTACTCGCAGATGCCGGAGACCAGCTTCATGTCATGCTCGATGAGCAGGACGGTCACGCCGAACTTTTTACGCACGATCTCGATGGTCTCCATCAGCTCTTCGGTTTCGTTCGGGTTCATGCCGGCTGCCGGCTCGTCGAGCAGCAGCAGCTTCGGGTTGGTGGCGAGCGCACGCGCAATTTCCAGCTTGCGCTGCTTGCCGTACGGCAGGTTGGACGCCTTGTAGTCGGCTACGCTGTCCAGATCGAACACGCGCAGCAGTTCGAGTGCCTTTTCGTCCATCTGCTTCTCCTTTTTGCGGTAGGAGCCGAGGTGGAACATGCTCTCTGCGAACGAATAGGTAATTTGATTGTGCAGACCGGTCTTGACGTTATCCAGCACGCTCAGCTGCGAGAACAGGCGGATGTTCTGGAACGTACGGGCAACACCCATCTTGCAGATCTCATGCGGCTTTTTGCCGATAAGGTTCTGGCCGTCCAGACGGATACCGCCGTCGGTCGGGCGGTACACGCCGGTCAGCATGTTGAATGCGGTGGTCTTGCCTGCGCCGTTCGGGCCGATGAGGCCGACCAGACCGCCTTTTTCGATTTTCATGCTCAGTTCGTCAACGGCACGCAGACCGCCGAACGAAATGCCGAGCGAAGTGACTTCCAGCATTGCCATGGCTTACGCACCCTCCTTCTTGCTGTCGGCCTTTTCGGCCTTTTCCATCTGACGCATTGCACGCTTCTCCAGCAGGCGGACCTTGAAGGAGGAGTTGTTGAACAGCATCATTGCGATCAGCAGGATTGCGTAGATGAGCATACGGTAGTTGCTCAGGCTGCGGAGCAGCTCAGGCAGCAGCGTCAGCAGCGTTGCGGCGATAATGGAACCCCAGATGTTGCCCAGACCGCCGAGAACGACGAATACGAGGACAAGGATAGAGGTGTTGAAGTCAAACTTGGCAGCGGTAACGGTGGAGAAATTCATCGCGTACAGCGTGCCTGCCATGCCTGCGAATGCAGCGGAAACCACGAACGCGAGCAGCTTGTAGTGCGAGGTGGAGATGCCGATGGAGTCAGCGGCAATCTTGTTGTCGCGGACCGCCATGACAGCACGTCCGGTGCGGCTGTTGACAAAATTCAGCACGAAGAACAGCGTCACCAGAATGAGCACAACGCCCGAGGTGAAGGTGGAGATCTTCGCAACGCCGGATACGCCGATCGGGCCGTTGATGATCATCTTGCCGCCGTCACCCAGCTGGAAATTCTGGTTTACCAGGCTGAAATGCAGGCCGGAATCGTCCAGACCGAGGTACATAACGTTGACGATGTTCTTGATGATCTCGCCGAACGCCAGCGTTACGATGGCGAGGTAGTCGCCCTTGAGTCGCAGTACCGGCACACCGACGATAACACCGGCCACAGCCGCAAACAGGCCGCCGACGATCATCGCGATAGCCAGACGCAGCGGTGCCAGCGGAATGGCATCCGCCAGGCAGGTAGTCGTGACGATGCCCGCAAACGCACCGACCGACATAAAGCCGGCGTGGCCGAGCGACAGCTCACCGAGGATGCCGACGGTCAGGTTCAGGGAAATCGCCATAACAACGTAGGCGCAGATCGGCACGAGCAGACCCTTGATCTGGCTGGAGATGCCGCCGCCTGCGATAGCAAACTGCACGATGATGTACGCGATGATGACAATGCCGAAGCAAAGCAGCGAGTCACGTCCGCGTTTGGACGCAGCATAGGATTTTAACTTGTTCATATGACTGCCTCCTTAAACCTTTTCGCTCACATGCTTGCCGAGCAGGCCGTCCGGCTTGACCAGCAGCACCACGATCAGCACACCGAACACGATGGCGTCCGACAGCTGGGTGGAAATATACGCTTTTGCAAAAATCTCGATAATGCCGAGCAGAATGCCGCCGATGAACGCGCCCGGGATCGAGCCGATGCCGCCGAATACGGCAGCGGTGAAGGCCTTGATGCCCGGCAGAGAACCGGTGGTCGGCATCAGGGTCGGGTAAGCGGAGCACAGCAGCACGCCTGCGATAGCAGCAAGACCGGAGCCGATGGCAAAGGTGATGGAAATGGTCGTGTTGACGTTGATGCCCATCAGCTGTGCGGCACCCTTGTCCTCAGATACGGCACGCATTGCCGTACCGACCTTGCTCTTGCCGGTGAACAGCATCAGAGCGACCATAATGATAAGGCAGGCCGCAATGGCAACCAGCGTCACCTTGGAGATCTGCAGCTGACCGCCGAACAGGCTGAGTGCGTCGCCGGTAACGACGGAAGTGAAGGTCTTCGGGTTGGAGGACCAGATCAGCAGCGCCGCATTCTGCAGGAAGTACGATACGCCGATGGCCGTGATCAGTACAGCAAGCGACGGCGCCATACGCAGCGGCTTGTAGGCGAGTCTCTCAATGACAACACCGAGCACGGTGCAGACAATAACAGCCAGTACAACGCCCATCCAAGCGGGCCAGCCGAGATAGGTGGTAGCGCAGAAGCACATGTAGCCGCCTACCATGATGACATCGCCGTGAGCAAAGTTCAGCATTTTCGCGATGCCGTAAACCATCGTGTAGCCGAGTGCGATGATGGCGTAGATGCTGCCCAGACTGATGCCGCTGATCAAATGATTCAAAAAGCTCATGGTTTGGAACACCCCATTCTTCTAATTAGGAATTAGGAATTAGTAGTTAGTAATTATGGTGCCGGTCGGAAAGCAAAGCGCCCATGGTTTGGAAACAGCCAACGGTCCCGCCTACCGCGCAACGGTCACGATAACGGTCAATTACTAATTCCTCATTACTAATTACTAATTTTTAATAAATAGGCGTAAAGGAGGGCAATCTGTACGCCCTCCTTCACTCGCCCTTGCGTTTATGCGATTGGAACCTTACGGTTCGTTTGTTACATACCTACGTAAGCGCCGTTCTCGATAACCATGCCCTTCGGGGACTTGGAAACCGCACCGGTGGTATCCCAGGTCATGCCCTCGCCGGTCAGGCCGTCAAAGGTCATGGAGGTGAACTGCTCGATCATCATGTCGCACAGCTCCTCAGCGGACATATCCGGGGTAGCGCCTGCATTCTCGAGTGCCTGCTTGTAAGCGTAAACACAGTCGTAAGCGTCAGCTGCGAACTGGTTCGGAACCTCGCCGAACTGCTCCTTGTACTTGGTTACGAAGTTTACGGTCTTCTCGTCGGTTGCGTCTGCGTTGAACGGAGTCAGCAGCATTACGCCCTCGGCCAGAGAAGCATCAAAGCCCTCCATGGTCAGGATGCCGTCCATGCCGTCTACGCCGAAGAACTTCGGTGCGTAGCCCATAGCGTTTGCCTGGGTCAGGATCAGGGATGCCGGCTGATAGTACATCGGCAGGAATACCAGGTCAGCGCCTTTGCTCTTAGCGTCGTTCAGCTGAACGGAGAAGTCGTTTGCAGAAGCATCGGTGAAGGTGCTGTCAGAAACGACCTCGATGTTCTGTGCCTTAGCCTCTTCAACGAACTTGTCGTGGATGCCCGTAGAGTAAACATCATCATTCTTCCAGATGATAGCAATCTTGGTGCCGAGCTTCTGCTCTGCGATGTACTGTGCGGATGCAGTGCCCTGGTTCGGATCCATGAAGCACATCTGGAATACATTGTCCTTGCCCTCGGTTACTGCAACGGAGGAGGCGGACGGCGTCAGAGCGAAAATGCGGTCTGCGTAGTTCTCAGCGGAAGTAGCCTCGCACGGCTTGGAGGTTACAGAGCCGAGGGACAGCTGCATGCCCCAGTCCTTCAGGGTGTTGTAAGCGTTGACAGCCTTCTCAGCGTCGTGCTCGTCGTCCTGGTAGTTCAGCTCGAACTGGATGTCGCCGCCTTCTGCGTTGATCTCGTCAACGGCGATCTGTGCACCGTTCTTAGCAGCGTTGCCGTAAATAGCAGCCGCGCCGGTCAGCGGGCCAGTGCCGCCGATCATAAAAGCTGCGCCAACATTGGAGCCGTCCGAGTTTCCGCTTGCCTGTGCGTCAGAGCTGCTGGACGAGCCGCCGCCGCAGCCGGTCAGTGCCGTAGCCAGCATAGCGCCGGCCAGAAGCATGCTGAGTGTTTTCTTCATGGTGAATCTTCCCCTTTTTCTACCCTTTTGGAATCTATCCTGTCGGGTGTCTTGGTTTATGTTTCACATTATACTACTGTTTTCGTGTTTTGGCTCACTTTTTTTGCGCTGAGAATGCAATTTCAGATAATGTACTGATTATCTTTTGAGTAACTTTGCGATTTTTGTATCTTCTCACAAGAACACTTGTCCGCCCTGCAAGGAATCCTGCAAGTTGCTTCCAGATTTCCGTCATCCGTGCAGGGATGGCCTGCAAATGTTTTCTTATCGTGAGAACATCATAACCAGCCGCCTGCATTCATAAATTGCAATGACGCGGCACGGCATTGGATCGGTTGCGCATACCGCATCGTTCATATGCGCCCATTTACCGATAACGCGGGCGACCAATGGTACGCCCCTACGGTTACGCATGTGCATATGAATTAACATGGTGGTATTTGACGTGGTGCCGTTGGTTTGCAATTTGCGTTTTTGTTGTAAAACGGTATGGCACACGTTACCGATAACATATGCCGTTGTTGTTTATCGATAATTATCGTTGGATTTGGACGCGCAATGCGCGCCCCTACGGTCGTTTGCGTTTGCAGGTTGGTTTATCTCGGTGCACATGGTACATCATTGTAGGGGCGCGCATTGCGCGTCCTTTGTATGCCGATTGCACCAATAAAATCCACCTGCACCGGTTTTATCGTTCATACGCGCCCATTTGCCGATGGTGTGGGCGACCAATGTTCGCCCCTACGGTTGCGCGTTTGCATATGAATTTACATACGATAATATTTAATTGGTTCCGTTGTTGTTTATCACATAATTATCGTTGGATTTGGACGCGCAATGCGCGCCCCTACGGTCGTTTGCGTTTGCAGGTTGGTTTATCTTGGTGCACATGGTACATCATTGTAGGGGCGCGCATTGCGCGTCCTTGTATGCCGATTGCACCAATAAAATCCACCTGCACCGATTACCGTAGGGGCGGACCAATGTGTCCGCCCTGTCAACCGGAACGCAAATCGTAAATCAACGGATATCCACGTCAACTAAACTGCCGATTCACGGCAACCACGGAACGCAAACCGATGGTTCATTGGGGATGGGCGGACACATTGGTCCGCCCCTACGGAATCTGTGCCAAGGCTTTTCAATCTGCAAAATATCTGCTATAATAGACCCACAAGGTATTTTGAAGTAGAGACCGTGCTGCTACACACCCTTCGGGTCAAAAGAAATGCGGGACAGGGCACACCCGCCAGAATACCGGAACAGGGTCTTTGAGGTG
Organism: Bulleidia sp.; assembly: GCA_963661675.1. Taxonomy (GTDB): domain Bacteria; phylum Bacillota; class Clostridia; order Oscillospirales; family Butyricicoccaceae; genus Agathobaculum. The sequence continues at coordinate 1,997 of CAVLCS010000099.1, read as the reverse complement.
AAAAGTGCGTCTTCATGCGCCGCGTGCTTCGGCAACGGGCAAAAGAGATACCGGGAGTGACGCTCCGGTCAAGGATTTTCCTGCTCTTTTCTTTAATCAGAAAACAGGGACTTTGAGGTGGTAAATTCCGCAGCGACCACACGCCGATGGTAACGACAGGGGCAACCCGAGAGACGCAGGAGAGTGCTGCGCCTGCCAAAGTACCGAACCACAGAGGGCACCCATTTCGGGTGCCCTTTGTTATGCCCGCCAAAACAAAAACACCGCAGACCCCAGTCCGCGGTGTTCCGTCTTATTCCATCTCATCCTCGACCGAAAAGGCGGCAACCTGTTCGGTATTGTCCTCGTTATACTCGATCTCGCGCGAGTACGCCTTGCAGATACAAATCTGCGCCCAATGCGTGAGTTCACCGGCGGTCAGCCACTCATACACGTCCAGCAGCAGAATGACGGCCGTGCTGACGAGCGCCAGCTGCACCTTATCCTGCACGGCGTCGTCGCCGAGCGCTTTCATAAAGTGCCGGTACAGGAAGTACGTCAGCAGGTTGTCGTACTCGTGGATTTTGCCTTGGTACACCTGCAAAAAGTCATTCCTGCGGGCGAGTATCTCCGGCAAACGTGCCTTTGCGCCGGTCAGCAGCGTGCGCCAGTCGTCCTTGTTGATCTCAAAGCCGAGCAGCAGGTCGAGCAGGCTGGTCAGCGTGCTCTCACGCCAGAACGCTTGCGACCACGAGAACGTGTCCTCGTCATCCTCATCCGGCTCCTCACCCTCGGGGAACGGGAACAGCAGGTCGTCGTACTGCTCCTGCTGCGCCTTTGCCGTGCGGTAGAGCCGGTCGGCCTTGTCATCGAACGGCGTGTCCGCACTCGCCAGCCGGAACAGCTCGTCACGCATACCGAACAGCGTGTCCTCGAACTCGGTTTCGGCCTCGGTGCCGGTCTCCGATACGTCGTCCGCTTCGGTCACGTCAAACGCAGGTGCGCCTGTCTGCATGAGGATCAGTTCAGCTGCGACTTCACAGCACAGCCCGAGACCGTCCTCGCGGCCGTCCGAAAACCACTCGTAATACCGCGGGTGGTCGGTGCAGATCTGCGCCATTTTGTCCTCGCCGAGCGTTAAAAGCACCTCGCAAAGGTTGCAGTCGTTCAGCAGCGGACACCGTTCCTCGGCGTCCAGACGGAAATGTGCGGCCTCTCCGGTCTGCTCGTCAGCAGGCGCAATGCTCACGCGCAAACGCTCGCCGAATGAGCCGGGAACCGTCTCATAGTAGGCCATGGAGTCCTCATCTACGTCGATTTCCCAGCCGATACAGCAGTTTTCCGTGCAGTCCGAGCCGATGCACCGGAACGCCTTGTAATACGCAGGACGGCGAATGTAATCCATCCTAATCACCTCTCTTGTCGGGTATAGTATACCAGAATTTCCGAAGATTGAAAAGCATGGGCATTTTTAATGCACCATTTCCATCCAGCGGCACAGGCTCCGTAGGGGCGGACCAGCGTGTCCGCCCGTCCCCAATGAACCACCGGATGATATAGGGATGGGTTTCTGTTTCGGTTGACGTGGTATCCGTTGTTTGGCAATTTGCGTCCCGGTTTACAGGGTATCCGCAGGGTTTGGAAATTTGCGTTCCGGTTGACAGGGCGGACACATTGGTCCGCCCCTACGGTGACGTGTGAAGAAATTTTAATCGGTGCAGACCGGAAAAAAAGGACGCGCAATGCGCGCCCCTACAATGATGTATCATGTGCACCAAGATAAACCAACCTGCAAACGCAAACGACCGTAGGGGCGCGCATTGCGCGTCCAAATCCAACGATAACCGCATGATAAACCCCAATGGTGCAAAACCCAACCAATACGCAACCGATTCACGACGGCACTGCCTTCTCCCTCGCATACTGCTTGACCCGCTCGTACCATTCCTGATTGAACGCGGAAAGCTGCGTGTCCGACGGCCCGATGCCGGTCTGCGCCGGTGCCGGCTTGGCCCTTG
>CAVLCS010000098.1:0-9709 GCA_963661675.1 Bulleidia sp. | reverse complement strand
TCGTCGATGCCGTCCATATCCACGTCGCCGACTTCCATGTCAACGCTCAAGTGACCGCGCAGCTCGTTATCGCCGTTGCCGTCGTGGTACAGCATGGCCCGCAGTGCGGCTTTACCGCCGTCAATCACATCACCGAGGTTGATTACGCGGTGATTATCAGTCAACGTGTTGCCGCTGAATATATACTCCTTAATGCTGTCTACGGTATCTTCACCCTTGTTGTTGCCCGGCGTATAGATCAGCAGCGTGTCCTTGCCGTCACCGTCAAAGTCACCTGCGGCCAGACTCAGCATAGCGCGGGTCTGGTAGAATTTCAGGTTCTTGATGTACTCGGTGTCGTTATCATCGCCAATCTGGACAACATTCGATACTCTGCGATCCTTGTTCGTCACATACAGACGAAGCCGTTTCTTTTCGTCATCATCGTTGTTGTCAAATACCAGATTCGCAATATACTCGTCCTTGCCCGTGCCGTTCGGGTCAAATGCCACAGTTGCAATGCGCTTGGCATTACCGACATCCGTGTTGTTGCTCCACCGGAATGTGGACATCTGACTGCCTTTGTCTCCAGCTGCGCCCGTGTATGTAGTCTGGAACTCGTCCGAATCCACACCGGCTACAACCAATTCGTGATTCTGGAACAGCGGAACCCATCCCAGAGTACCATACGGGTTATCCCGCAGTTTTGCCGGGTCTGTTATGCCCGTTTCTTCTTTCGTAGGCAGACCAAAGCCGTCTGTCGCTGCTTCGTCCGCCGCAGCCGCCTGCGGCAGCACGATCTGCGGCAGCAGACCGGCCAACAGACTGCATATCAGCAGCAAACTGCAAAGTCGTTTTTTCATCTTTCTTCCTCCTTGCCTTATGAAATAAACGGTTGCCACGGTTTTCCCCTTGCTTTACCGCGGAACAGCCGTCGAGGATACAGGTATCTCACCGTACTTCCAGTATAAAGGCAAAAAAGAACCGACCGGCGAAAGTACCAAATTTGTTACCTTCGCCGGTCGGCTGTCTTGTATGAAATTATTGCTCCTCGAGCCGGTAGCCGCTGCTGCGGTAGGAATTGACCGTGACCCTTGCATTTTCACCGCCGAGCTTCTGCTTGAGCCGCGAAATCGTCATGCGCACGGCATGCGGGTCGGCGCCCATCGGCTGCTGCCAGACCGCCTCGTACAGCTCCTGTGCGCTGACGCTGCGGTTCGGGTGCCGCGCCAGATACAGCGCCGCCGCAAACTCCTTCTGCGTCAGGTTGAGGTCGTTCTCGCCGATGTACGCGCGTCCGCTCAGCAGATTCATCTGCAATGGACCGAACTTTACCGCGCGTTCCCTCGGGTGGGCTGCCCGCAGACGCGCTTCCACACGGGCGATGAACACCTCCAGGTCATACGGCTTGGTCAGATAATCGTCGCCGCCTGCCGTCAGTCCCTTGACGATATCCGTGTTTTCGCCCATGGCGGTCAGGAACAGGATGGGCACATCGTATTCCTGCTTGATCTCACGGCACAGCGCCACGCCATCGCCGTCCGGCAGCAGGATATCCAACACGATCAAATCCACCGCGTGAAAGCACAGCAGTTCCCGGCATTTGTGAGCCGTTTCCGCCTGCAGCGTCCGGTAGCCGCGCATCCGCAGTGCCGCGTCGTTGATCGCCATAATGTGCGGATTGTCCTCGACCAGCAAAATCAGTTTATCTTCCACAATCGTTCTCTCCTTGTGTTTTGAGCGGCTTTTTCGGCAGTTCAAGCCGTAATACCGTGCCATCTGCACCGGTGTGCTCTACCTCGAGCGACCCGTGGTGAATCTTCATCGCGTCCGCGCAGATCGTCAGACCGATACCGCTTCCGCCGTCACCGCTGCAGCCCTTCTCAAAGATATGCGGCAGCAGGTCGGGTGCAATGCCGCTGCCTGTATCGCTTACCCGCAGACAGACACGCTCGCCTTCGTCCGTGATGCGGTAGGTAATGACGCCGTTCTCCGTGTGGCGGCTGGCGTTGACCGTCAGATTGATGAGCACCTGCAGCAGCATTTCCAGATTGCCCCAGAGCGTAATACCAGTGCCGCTGTCGCTCTCCAGCCGGTTGTGTTTCTTTTCCAGCATCGGACGGCACACATCGGCCGCACCGGACAGCAGCTGTGCTGCATCGATTTCGCCCATCTCAATATCGGGTGAGCCGCCATTGGCGAGGTCGATCAGCCGCGACACAAGCGCGGAAAGCCGCTGGGCCTCGGACGAAATCGTCTGCAAATGTTCATGCGCGTCTGCGCCGACTGCTCCGGTGCCAAGCTGCCAGTCGGTCAGCTGGGCATAGCCGCTCATGACCGTCAGCGGCGTTTTCAGCTCGTGCGCCATCTGGTGCAGAAATTCGCTTTTCAGACGGTTGAGCTGCGTCAGCACCTCACGCTGCCTGCGGCTCTCGGACAGTTCCTGCTCCCGGCGGTTAATTTTCAAACTAATCGCACCTGCAATCAGGAACACGAACACGAGCAGGTACGGCGGTGCCGCTCCGTGGCGCGTGATGGTCGTCACGATGCGGCCGAATACCGCCTCGTATACGTTCGAGCCGAACAGCAGTAGATAGCCGAGCAGCACGAGCACGTCGTCCCGCTCAAACCGTCGGACACGCCAGAACCGCCGAATCAGCTGTACGATCAGATACAGCACGAACGGTCCCGACAGATAGTAGCCGAGCCTGCTCAGCGGTGCGATATCCTGCGTCGGCAGGACAAAGTGTGCTGCCGCCAGCACGGCGTACAGCGCCGCATAGCACCATACGACGATCGGTTTCGCCAGTTTTTCGTACAGACTTTGCAGCAAAAGCAGCAGAAAACACGGCTGCAAGGTAATCATCAGCACCAGAAACCGATATGCAACCGCCCAGTTGTAGTTCGCGGGCAGCAGATGCAGTACATAGAAGTTCTGGTCGCGCAGACCGAGCAGCACGCAGATGACCGCAAGGAAAAAGTACTTGATCTCGCCCTGAAAGACCGCAAACAGCAGGAAATACATGCCAAACAAGCACAGTGAACCGCCGAGCACCAGCGAATACAGATTCTGGCTGCGGCGCATCCGGTCGATGTTTTCCGCCGTGGACAGGTGCATCTGCGTCAGACCGCCGCCTTCCCTATGAACAAAATTCGCGTACTGGCAGACCACCTCGACCACACCGTCCTCGCCGGTGTAAATCGGGATGAGCATGTAGTCGATGCGCGGCTCGGACTCTGCCGCAGACGTGCCCACCTTGCCGATTTCGAGCACCTTACTGCCGTTTACCAGCACGCGCGTGCTGTAATCGAATGAGTAGCCGCCGAGGGTCAGATATTGTTTCGGCTGCGCCTGAATTTTCATCCGGTACGAGCCGTATGGAATGGATTCGTTGCGTTCGCCTGACCGGGCGACGTCTAATTCCGCACCGCTGCCGAGTACCTCGGGATAGAATTCCCATTCGCCGTCCAGTTCGTATACCGCCGAGGAAAAATCTGCAGAAGTCGCATCCAGTACGCCGTTTTGTACCTCAAGCACGCTGAAATTGCCCGAACGGTTGGAAAACAGCAGCATTAACAGCACAAAAACAAGCGCCGCAGCAGCAGCCATCGAGATATGACGCATTCGGTTGTTCTTCATGGGCATCCCCCCTTCCAATCTCATTATAGGAGAAATCTTCCGTTTCTGCAAGGTAGGAGTGAGGAGGTAGGAGGTTTCCAGAGAGTGGAGAGTGAGGAGTGGAGAGAACGCAAGGGTAGATGGTGCCAATCGGTAAATTCGCAGATGCCGTCCGTATCCACCAGGCCAACGAGTTGCGCGACACGGGTATGTCGCGCCTGCGGAAAGTAAACCGCATGTGTAGCAGAAAGTTATCTGTGAATTGCGAATATTTCACGAAACAAACGCAAGAGTAACCCGACTGCCGGTCTCCTTCTCGAAGCGGTCGCCGGTCTCTGGTATGCGTCAGGCTAAGAAATAAAGGAAACTGGAGTCCCAAGAGGATAGAAACCTTGGTGTCTATCCTTTTGGTCCCCCAGCTAAGGGTTGGCACCCATTCGTACCTCTTTAGCAACAAGTTAAACCCAAAGAAAAACCGGCCGCTCACGCAGCCGGTTTCAATTTCACAAGGTGCAAGGAATATTATTCCTTGTTCAGAGCCTCCAGGCGAGCCTTATTCTCTGCGATGACCTTTTCCTGTACCGGAACCGGTGCCTCATCGTAGCGCTCGAACTGGGATACGAACGAGCCTCTGCCCTGGGTCATGGAGCGCAGCTTGATCGCGTAATCGCCAAGCTCTGCCATCGGGCACTCGGCTACGATCTCCTGCTTGCCGCCGTCGAGCGGATTCATGCCCATGATACGGCCGCGGCGCTTGTTCAGATCGCCGATAACATCGCCCATGTAGGAATCCGGGATAACGACCTTGAGCGAGCATACCGGCTCAAGCAGTACCGGACTTGCCTCCGGGATACCGGCCTTGTACGCCAGACGTGCCGCCATCTTGAAGGACAGCTCGTTGGAGTCTACATCGTGGTAGGAGCCGTCGAGCAGCGTTGCACGCAGGCCAACCATCGGGTAGCCGGCCAGAACACCATGCTCCATGGCCTCGCGGATACCCTTATCTACTGCCGGGTGGAAGTTCTTCGGTACGGAACCGCCGAAAATCTTCTCCTGGAACAGGTAATCGCCCTCAGCATACGGTGCAAACTCCATCTTAACATGACCGTACTGGCCGTGACCGCCGGACTGCTTCTTATGCTTGCCTTCCACGGTGACGGACTTGCGGATCTTCTCGCGGTACGGAACGATCGGGTCGGTCAGCGTAACTTCTACGCCGAACTTATCCTTCAGCTTGGAGCACAGAACGTCCAGATGGATATCGCCGGCACCAGAGATGAGGTGCTGCTTGGTCTCCGGATTAAACTCGGTATCGAAGGACGGATCCTCGTCATGCAGACGGTTGAGACCGGTGGAGATCTTCTCCTCAACGCCCTTAACCTTAGGCGCGATAGCCTGCGTGTAGCACGGCGGAGCGATCTCGATCGGCTCCAGCTCGACCTTACGAACGCTCATCGACAGCGTATCGCCGGTCTTAGTCGTAACCAGCTTGGAAACCGCACCGATATCACCGCAGCCGACAACCGGAACCTCGGTCGTCTTCTTGCCGCATACGGTGAAGATATGGCCCATCTTCTCATTTGCGTCAGCGCGCTTGTTGACCAGCGTCATATCCTGCTTGACTTCACCGGACATAACCTTGAAGTACGAGAAACGGCCGTACTGGTCAGCGACCGTCTTAAATACAAATGCACAGGTGGAGCCGTTCGGCGTGCAGTTGATTTCGATCAGCTCACCCTTTTCATCTTCACAGATCTCGACCGGCTTTTCATCGGGAGACGGCATGTAGTCCGCAATGCCCTTGAGCAGTGCGTAGGAACCGATACCGGTTGCAGCGGTGCCGCAGAATACCGGTGCGATAACCAGATCCTTGACGCCCTGGCGGATACCGGCGATCAGCTCGTCATCCGAGAACTCCTCGCCTGCGAAGTAACGCTCCATCAGGTCTTCGGACAACTCGGCGATGTTCTCGCACAGAGCCGCACGGTGCTGGTCGATACGGTCCTTCATATCGTCCGGGATCGGGATTTCGACACGCTTGTTGCCTTCCATGCGGTATGCCTTGCGGATAACGCAGTCGACGATGCCGACGGTGTCGCGGTTGCCCTCGAAGATCGGGACAACGATCGGCGCTACCGATACGCCGAACTGCTTCTGCAGCTTGTGCAGAGAGGTATAGTAATCCGAGTTTTCCTCGTCGATCTTGGAGATGTAGAACATACGCGGCATTGCATGCTCTTCACAGTGGGCCCACGCCTTTTCGGTGCCGACGCCCGGACCGGACTTGCCGGTCGCTACGATCAGAGCAGACTCTGCAACGCGCAGTGCGCACTGTACTTCACTCTCAAAATCAAAGAAACCCGGGGTATCAAGCAGATTGATCTTGCAGCCGTTCCACTCTACCGGCGCTACGGCCGTGGAGATGGAGAACTTGCGCTTGATCTCTTCGGGATCAAAGTCACAAACCGTGTTGCCGTCCGCGATCTTACCAACGCGATCGGTTACACCAGCGATATTGAGCAGGCTCTCGATCAGCGAGGTCTTGCCATCGCCGCCGTGACCCATCAGACATACATTACGGATCTTGTTAACCGGATAATTCGCCATAGTTGATATTACACTCCCCTGCCCTAACCTGTTATCGTGCCCTGTCGGCACGTTATAATCTTGGGCGCTTTGTTTCGCGGGAGCGATCCCCTCTCTTCACGGGATCGTTTCCCTTCTTCGTTATTATACACCACTTAAGACAGCTATGCAAGCGGTTTTTTGTGCAATTTTCATGTGGCATTTTTCACAACGCCGTCGAATAACAGCGGCGGCCACTTAGTGTGCGTTTCGCACACATTCTGATAAAAATTCCGAATTTTCCTCTGATTTTTGCTTTTCCGGAAGAATTTCAGCAAAATTACTCGTTTTTGTTTACTCCTTACAAATACCATGATATAATTTTAGTGCTACTTCACAAAGGAAGGAAAATCGTCTCTATGCACGATCTGACAAAGGGAAGTCTGTGGCGGCACTTTGCACAACTGTCCGTGCCGCTGATATTAGGCAATATTCTGCAGCAGTTTTACAACACGATCGACGCCTTCGTCGTCGGACGGTTCGCCGGTCAGCAGGAGTTCGCCGCCATAGGCGTTGCGGGCACGATCATGAATCTGTTCCTGTTCGCCATCGTGGGTGCGTGCACCGGACTATCCGTGCTGTTTGCGCGGTACTACGGCACCGCCGACCACGACGGTCTGCGGCGGCAGCACTTCACAGCCTTGCTCACCGGACTGATCGGTGCCCTGCTGCTGTGCGGCATCAGCCTGCTCGGCATGCACGGCATTCTGCGCCTGCTGCAGACACCAGAGGAGCTGACCGGCTACATCCTCACCTACCTGCGGTGGATCTCGATCGGCTATCCGTTCGCATTCCTGTACAATATGTACGCGTCCGCGCTGCGTGCTTCTGGCAACACGATGGCAGCGCTTATCATTCTCGCGTGCTCGGTGGCGGCCAACCTGCTGCTCGACCTCGGGTTCGTGGCGTATCTCGGCTGGGGCATCGCCGGAGCCGCCTGCTCGACCTTTATCACGCAGTGCTTTTCCGCGCTGCTGTGCGTGCTGTATCTGCTGAAATTCCAGCCGGAGATGACGCTGCGGCGCAAGGACTGCCGCATTGACCCGCACTTGATCGTCACCACGCTGCAGTGCAGTCTGGTCACAGCGTTCCATCAGGCGAGCCTGTACATCGGCAAAATGCTCATCCAAGGCACGGTAAACACCGGCGGCACGGAAATCATCGTCGCGTACACCGCCTCGACCCGAATCGAGGGCTTTGCCAACTCCATCGGCGACAGCGGTTCCGCTACCACGTCCGTGCTCGTTTCGCAGAACTACGGCGCCGGTCAGACCGAGCGCGTGCGCAATTCGTTCCGGTACAGCCTGCTGATTACGCTCTGTGCGGGTTCGCTCTGCGGACTGGCGCTATACTTCGGTGCACCGGCCGCCATTGCGCTCATGCAGGGCACGGATACCGGCGTCGGCTTCACCGAGGCCGTGCGCTACCTGCGCATTGTGGCGCTGTTTTACCCGCTGTGCTTCACCGGCGGCAGCTTTACCGGCCTGTATAACGGACTGGGCAAGGTCACGACCACACTCATCGGCTCCGCCGGTCAAATTCTCATCCGATTTGTTCTTTCGTGGGTGCTGTTCGGCAATCTGGCGCTGGCCGCCGTTGCCGGTGCGACCGGTCTCGGCTGGACGTTCTGCAACCTGTTCTGGGGTGTTTTGACCGTCAAAAACCGCAAAACCGTATTCCAAACCCGCAGTTGAGGTGTTACTATGGATATGAATCTGCTCAAATACCTTGCGTTCGTCAAAACCGTCGAGTACGGCAGCTTTACCAAGGCGTCCGAGCTGCTGCACTATTCGCAGTCGGGCATCAGCCGCATGATTGCCGACCTCGAACGTGAGTGGAATCTGACGCTGCTCGAACGCAGCCGCGGCGGCGTAAAACTCACCTCGGACGGCTCCAAGCTGCTGCCGTATGCGCAGAACCTGTGTGCGGATTACGAAAAACTGCAGATGCAGGTGGATGATCTGCGTGGTGTGCAGACCGGACTCATCCGCATCGGCACGTTTTCCAGTGTCACGACCCACTGGCTGCCGCGCATTATCAAGGCGTTTCAGCAGGATTATCCAGGCATCGACTACGAACTGCTGCTCGGCGACTACACCGAAATCGACGAGTGGATCGCCGAAGGACGGGTGGACTGCGGCTTCCTGCGCCTGCCGGTCCGCGAGGACTTCGACGCGATCCCGCTCGAGAGCGACCGCCTGCTGGCCATCCTGCCCGAAGGGCATCCGCTGGCGCAGCTGGATAAGGTGCCGATTGCGGCTCTGTGCGAGGAACCATTCCTGCTGCTCGAAAAAGGCGCAAAAGCAGAGATTTCCGCCGTGTTCGAGCGCAATCACCTGACCCCGAATGTGCGGTTTACCACGTGGGACGACTACGCCGTCATGTCCATGGTCGAGAGCGGTCTCGGATTGAGCATCCTGCCGGAGTTGATTCTCAAGCGTATTCCCTATCGCATTGTCGCAAAGGAATTAGATGTGCCTGCGTTCCGCACGATTGCATTCTGTATGCGCGATCGAAAGACCGCATCTCCGGCGGTGAAGCATTTTATGCGATATTTAGATTGCAGAAACGAAGATTAAAACAAATATTTATTTCATTCCTGATTTTAATCAACCTGCATATGCCATCGTAGGGGCGGACCAATGTGTCCGCCCAATTTCACCGGTGGCGATTTGTTGGGATAGGGCGCACACATTGGTGCGCCCCTACGGGATGTGTACCATTGACGTTAATTGGTGCATGTTGTTTGATTACGGACGCGCAATGCGCGCCCCTACATTCGTTATCGTTTGCAGGTTGGTTAACCATATTGCAATCGGTAAATTATTGTAGGGGCGCGCATTGCGCGTCCAAATTTAACGATATGCACCGATTAACACCAACGGCATCAACACCCGCAATCCCATTCATTTTCCATCCTCAATTCTCCATTTTCCATTAAAAAAGCCGCTTACCAGCAGGTAAGCGGCTTTTTCTATCTTTAGTTCAGGAAATCCTTCAGCTTCTTCGAGCGCGACGGATGACGCAGCTTGCGCAGTGCCTTTGCCTCGATCTGGCGGATACGTTCACGGGTTACGTTGAACTCCTTGCCGACTTCCTCGAGGGTACGGGTATGGCCGTCCTCGATGCCGAAGCGCAGGCGCAGCACCTTTTCCTCACGCGGCGTCAGGGTCTTGAGCACCTCGACAAGCTGCTCCTTGAGCAGCATGAAGGATGCGGCCTCGGCCGGTTCCGGTGCATCGTCGTCCGGGATGAAGTCGCCGAGGTGGGAATCCTCCTCTTCGCCGATCGGCGTCTCGAGCGATACCGGCTCCTGTGCGATCTTGAGGATATCACGCACACGGTCAACCGGCATGTTCATCTCCTTGGCGATCTCCTCCGGGCTCGGGTCGTGGCCCAGCTCCTGCAGCAGCTGACGGGAGACGCGGATTACCTTGTTGATGGTCTCGACCATGTGTACCGGAATGCGGATGGTACGCGCCTGAT